>CAITYU010000185.1 GCA_903896675.1 uncultured Planctomycetaceae bacterium | reverse complement strand
TGGCGAACAATTTGACCTGCTGGCAACGCACTTCGTTACTGGTTTTGTGCCGATGAAGGACCTCGCACCGAAGATCATGGACAAACTGGTTCCGGGCGGCTGCTGGTCCTTCGTGGGTGGCACATCGAAGGGTTATCCCGAGCTGCAGCGGCGTGCGCAGCATCCCTTGCTGAGGCTGTTGTACGGTGGGCATGGTCCATCTCTGGGAGGCATGATCTGTCCGGAGGACCAGTCAGAGGTGGCGGGAATTCTGACGGATGCGGGTTTTGAAATTTCGCGGTTGGAGACATTTCAGCCGCGACTGGAGTTTCCGGATTTCGACGCCTTCATCGAGTACGGCTATCACGGGGGCTGGCTGACACCGTTTATTGAAGAGATTGGCCTGCACCGAGCACGTCGCTGGCAGCGTTCACTGCTGAACCGACTCGTCTTTCCTGTCACGGATCATCACAGCATTGTGCTGGCGGTGGCCCGTCGTCCCCGCTGATCAGCAGCAGACATCGGAGCGAAATATGCGAATTGCGCTGATCTGTGAAGTCTACCTGCCGAAGGTGGATGGAGTGGTGGGTCGCACGCTGAATCTGATTCGCCACCTGCAGGCCGCGGGTGATGAGGTACTGGTCTGCTGTCCGGCGGTTCCTGAGTCTCGGGAATCGCCGGTGCCGCTGGCCGAGTGTCGTTCGTTTCCGTGTATCAGCTATCCCGACTATCACATCGGGGTCCCGGGGCCGGAACTGGTTCGCAGGCTGCGGGAGTTTGCTCCGGATGTCGTGCATTTCATCAATCCGCTGGCGTTTGGTTTTGCGGTATGCCTGCAATTGCGGCGGGTCGCATTTCAGGCGCCTCTGGTGTTTTCGTTCCACACGCAGTACGGCGAATTCGTGCGGACATATCCCGGACTGTCGTGGCTGTCGGGAATTCTGTGGCATCTGATGCGGGCGTTTCACAACACGGCGGATGTGAATCTGACGGTGTCGCAGACGATGCTTGAGGATCTGCAGCGGCGCGGTTTTGAGCGGATGCAACTGTGGCCGCCGGCTGTTGACAGTCAGAAGTTCTCGCCCGCACTGCGGGATCCGCACATGCGCAGTCGGCTGGCGGGGAATCGCCCTGTTCAGCTCCTGCTGCTGACCGTCAGTCGACTGGCGGCGGAGAAGAACGTGGGATTTCTGACCGAGGTGCTGGACCGAGTTCCCGACGGTCAGTTGGCGGTGGTTGGCGATGGTCCGGAGCGGGATGCACTGGAGCGAAGATTTGCCGGACGATTGGCAACTTTTCCCGGTTGTCTGACCGGAAATCAGCTGTCTCAGGCCTACGCCTCAGCGGATGTTTTCGTCTACGCATCTGAAACGGAGACGATGGGCAACGTGATTCTGGAAGCGATGGCTGCAGGCCTGCCGACGGTCGCTGCTGCGGCGGGTGGCGTCTGCAGTCTGGTGCAGCATGGCCACACCGGCTTCCTGTTTACTCCGGGACGAGCTGATGAGGCGGCGGGTTACGTGCGTCAGTTGCTGGAGAATGCCGAGTTGCGGCAGCGGATGTCGGCAGCGGCCCGCGCGGACGCCTGCCACCGCAGCTGGTGCAGTGCAGTGGATGCTGTCCGCAGCAGTTATCGGCAGGCCTGTCGGATTCACCGGCAGCATTCCGAGTTGCGGCCGCTGTCGTGGCTGGCGGTTCTGATATCACGCCTGCTGATTCTGGGTTTCAGTCTGTGTACGTGGCGTCGAACGGCGGTACCGCGCAGTATCACAGTGCAGCGAATTGATGCCGGCGTCGGACAGTTGCCGGGGCCGGCAGCCCCCCGACTGACCGCAGACGTGCAGCCGGCTGAACACGCCAATGAGCCCTGTTCAGTATGAAGTTTTCTCAACGGGATTTTCATCGGAAATCCTTACAAAACCCCGTCGGCTCTTAACCTGACACAAGCAGACTTCTTAACGCTTCAGGACGATGATGTTCGGCAGGGCTGCCGAAGCGTCGGAAGCCGAACGCTGACAGCAGCAGGGAGTCGGAATTGAAGATCACCTTCAGGCATCAGATTGTCCGTCGTATGCTGTACTGGGATCAGTTGCTGACACTGCAGTTGAATCGGACTCTGCAGTGGCGTGGCCTGCACCGTTTCTTCAGTACGGTGAGTGTGCTTGGTAACGGGCGATTCTGGTACGTGCTGATGCTGTTGCTGGCCATGCTGCACGGCAGTTATGGCGTGCGTGCCGCTTTGCACATGGGTTTGACCGGCCTGGCGACTCTGCTGGTGTACCGTTTGGTGAAGGGCGCGGCTCAGCGACCGCGTCCTGGTGCGGTGCATGAGTCGATCCGGCTGGGCTGTGCGGCGCTTGATGAGTACAGTTTTCCGTCAGGTCACACAATGCACGCTGCTGCGTTCACACTGGTGGCAGTCGCGTGGTTCCCGGCACTGCTGGCTGTGCTGGGTGTATTTACAATGCTGACGGGCCTCGCCCGCGTTGTGCTTGGACTGCATTACCCGACAGACGTTGCCCTCGGGGCGCTGTTCGGCTGCATTCTGGGCCTTGGCAGCATTCTGCTGGCTGGTTTCTGATGGCACGTCAGTTCTTCCGGCGACTCCCATTGCTGCATCGCAGCAGAATCGAGGACGATGTTCAGGCGGAGCGACGAGTGTCTGCCGTTCGTCTGGGGCTGGGCTCAGTCGCCCGACTCGGACTGGCTCCACTGGGGCGGCGGGCAGCCCGCTTTCACCGCGGGCTGGACACCACCGAACGGCAGGCTCGCGGAATGATCCTGATCCTGCCAGGTATTGAAGGCTGCAGCAGCGTCAATGACAGTATTGCCCGAGGTCTGAGGGAAGCCGGCTGCGAGGCGGCCATTCGGATCGAAGACTGGCGGCGATTTCGACCGTGGAACCCTCTGCACCTTGCGACCCTGCAGCACAATCGACGACAGGCGGTCCGGATCGCGACGATGATCCGGGCCTACTGCCGCCAATACCCGGGACGACCGGTACACATCATCGGACACTCGGCTGGTGCCGGCATGGCGTTGTTTGTGCTGGAATCTCTGCCTGAGGACTGTGGGGTTGATTCTGTGCTGCTGCTGGCGGCCGCTGTGTCGCGACACTATCCACTGACCAGTGCCGTCGCCCGCATTCGCGGTTCACTCTGGAACTTCTTCTCGCCGCTGGATCTGCCGACCGTAGGCCTGGGCACAACGGTTTTTGGAACGATGGATCGGCGACACACAGTATCTGCCGGAGCGCTCGGCTTTGTGGATCGCAGCCACAACTCAAGACTGCAACAGGTCTGCTTTCGTCCGGCAATGCTGAAACAGTGGAACTTCGGAGGTCATTTCGGCTGGACGAACGCACTGTTCGTGCGTGATCGACTGGCCCCACTGCTGCTGAGTCCCGACTGAGTGCACAGCCACTGTCTGCTGAGCGGCAGCTCAGCGATCATCACCCTGCGGAAAGGATGCCCGGAACCATGCTTAGAACCAACCGCACCCACATTCGTACGCTGTTTCTCAGCGATCTGCATCTGGGATTTCGTCATTCCCGACCCGAGCAGATTCTGGCCTGCCTGCAGCGGTATCAGCCGGAGCAATTGTATCTCCTGGGAGACTTCATTGACGGTTGGTGCCTCGGACGCAGCTGGCACTGGTCAGACGCCTGCAGTCGAGTGGTGACCAGTATCGCTGATCTGGCCGCCAATGGTACTCACGTCAGGCTGGTGGCCGGTAATCACGACGACTTCCTGCGTTCTCCGCTGCTGCAGATGCTGATGCAGCGTTCCGGATTCTGTGAACTGGCCGATGAGTTTCTGCATCAACTGGCCGATGGTCGCAGATTTCTCGTACTGCATGGCGATCAGTTCGATCCGTGGGAGAAAACAACCACGTGGACCAG
>CAITYU010000184.1 GCA_903896675.1 uncultured Planctomycetaceae bacterium | reverse complement strand
GTGCAGGCGTTGATGGCCCAGTACCGGGAAACGCGTCGAGAGCTGCGGCTGTCACCTGAAAACATCGCGCAGGTCGTGCAGGTCGGTTTGTCGCTGGCAGGACAGCCGGGATTGGTGGCGGGTGATGAGTGGCGGGTGACGGGAGAAAACACCGGGCGGGACAGCGTGCGTGTTGCTGTCGAGACAACGACGCAGCGCGGCAGCCGTTCCGGTGACCCCAGCTTGACCGCCGAAACACCCCCCGCATATGCCCTCCCGTCTACCACCCACCACCCGTCACCCGCCACGGACCACGCCCCACGGACCACGCATCCCGCATCCCGCCCCACGGACCACGCCCCACGGCCCCCGCATCCCGCACCCCGCCTCTACACTCTGCCACCACTCAAAGGCAGTTGGGCAGCCTGTGCGGAAGGTCTTGAGCATCCGCATACAAAGGACGTTCGTCCCATCACATTTGACGAATCGGTATCACGAGGCCGCGACGACGTGGTGCTGGTGCATTTGAACCATCGTCTGCCGCAGATGTGTCTGCGATTGCTGCGAGCGGAAGTGTGGGCGGACAAAGGGCGATCGAAGCTGCAGCGAGTGACGTCACGAGTGGTCCCGAATGACGTGCTGGAATTCCCTGCGGTCATCGCATTTGCGCGGCTGGTAGTGATTGGCGGCGACAGTCATCGGTTGCACGAGGAGATGATTGCTGCTGGCGGGTTCATCAAGGATCAGAAATGGAGCGGTCGCCTGAACGTTGGCCAGACCGAGGAGGCGATTGCCGCAGGCACAGATCGGGCTCCTTCACCACGGGTGCAGCAGCGGCTGCTGGAGTTATATCCCGCGTTCCGAGCACCGCTGGCGTCAGCTTTGGAAGCTCGAATGAAGCAGCTGGTGGATGGCCTGCAGAAGAAGTTGTCGGAAAGAGCCGACAAGGAAGCGGGTGATATTGCATCAATTCTGATGGAACTGAAGAAGTCGATTGTAAGCGAGCTGAACGACCCGGTTTACGTCCAACCGACACTGTTCGCCACAGAAGAACAGGAGCGGTATGACAGGAACAAGGACGCGATGCGAGCGCGAGTCAATGAAATTCCGGAAGAAATCGAACGCGAAACCGCGGCCATTCGTGCGCGATTTGCAAACCCACAGGCGAGGATGTTCCCGGTGGCCGTGATGTTCCTGGTGCCGGAGAAGATGGGGCATGTATAACCACGAAATACACGAATCACACGAAAAAATACAAATCAAATGCATTTGGGAAGAGTAGGTTTATGAAATATACCGGGACAATGACGGAGCTCGGAATTGAGATCGATGAGTGTACTTTTCTCATTGACGACGCTGTTGTCACAAAAGAGCGAATTGCCATCGATTGGAGTGAGAATGAGATCAAGCATCATGCGGTGCTGAAGTCAAAGGACGGCACAAATTATCTCGGAAACTTCGGGACTACAGTCCCAAAGACGGAATGGAAGATTCAAGGCAAGAGATACTCTGCTCTCGACAAAACATTGGTTCTTATATTGCGATGGACACAGGAAGACTTCGGGCGAGCGGGTTGGGTGATTGTCGAGTTGGATCGTGTGGGTCAGTGAATGCAGGTAATCCCGATTACCGATTTAGATAATGATCAGAGACAGCTATGACCGAAATCATCTATAAAGAAGAAAGCTACAAGATTCTGGGAGCATATTTTGAAGTCTACAAGGAGATGGGCTGAGGGTTTCTCGAGTCTGTGTATCAGGAGTGCCTTGAAATCGAATTCGAATTGCAGGGGCTCAGTTTTGAATCACAGGCGCAGCTTTCACTGGCCTACAAGGGAAAACAACTGAAAAAGAAATACATTCCTGATTTCGCCCTGCTCAACAAAGTCATTCTGGAAATCAAGGCCGTGAAGGAAGTCACGGACGAACACCGTGCCCAGGTTTACAACTACCTCAGAGCCACCGGCTACCGCCTCGGTCTGCTGGTCAACTTCGGCCACCACCCAGGAGTCCAGTATGAACGCATCGTGATTTGATCTTTAACCACGAAATACACGAAAAGAATCGCAATATAATTCCAGAAACCAATTTTTCTGAAATCACCTGTGCTCTTTTTTTCGTGTATTTCGTGTATTTCGTGGTTCAAAAAATCGCCCCCGTCACGCCCCCTGTAAGCTCCCGTCCCCACCCCTCCCCCTCGACCATTTTTCGTGTATTTCGTGGTTCCATAAATCGTTTCGCGGTTACCCTCACATGTCCATCGCACGTCATCACACCGAATGGCTCTCCCTCGTCCCCGTCTCAGGACCATTCCTGAGCCTTCCCGTGCTCATGGAAGCCTTCAGTGCCGGCCTCGAACCACATGATCCGGACCACGTTCGCCTGCTGCGTCAGGAATACGACGAGTGGCGAGTGGCGGGTGATGGGGGGCGAGTGATTCGACCGGATCGTCACCACGCTTTTATCCGTTTCATCCTGCAGCAGACACTGGATCTGCCGGACAATCTGCTGCTGCAGGGCCAATCTATCCCACAAACGCTGCAGGTGGAAATCCCGGAGCACGGCGAATTGTTGCGCCCAGATATTGTCCTGGCGTCACCCGTCACCCCCCACTCACCACCCGCCACGCACCACCCGCCACGCCTCCTCATCCAATCCTATCCCCGTTCACAGGATCTCAGCAGTTACGTCGCTGGCTCGTCGTGGAAAGCTTCACCCGATACTCGGATGACCGAGTTACTGCACGGAACCGGCGTGCGGCTGGGACTTGTCACCAATGGCGACCACTGGATGCTGGTGGATGCGCCGAAGGGGGAGACCAGCGGGTATGCGTCGTGGTATGCGTCGCTGTGGCTGGATGAACCGATCACACTGCG
>CAITYU010000183.1 GCA_903896675.1 uncultured Planctomycetaceae bacterium | reverse complement strand
TGTCGGTGGATTTGCCTTCGGGTCTGGATTGTGACCTTGGGACGGCGTCTGGGGAGTGTGTGCGGGCGGACTGGACAGTGACTTTTGCGGCGTTGAAACGTGGTTTTTTGCTGGAAGAATCCCGGAAATGGACGGGAGTTGTGCGGGTGTGTCAGATTGGAATTCCGCTGAGCTGGTCCGGTTGGCCGGTGGCGGAAGAAAGCGGAGCGACTGCAGATACACTCGCGGAATTAACACAATCTTAACAATTGCCTCGTCTAATTCCCCGGGATTCCCTGTTTGGGGCGGGCAGTCAGGCGGGGTCTGAAATGCCAGCCTGCAGCGGGGGTTTTCGGTTTGTTGGGATTGTGGAATTTCTTCAGGAAGGTCAGGGCTGGTTGATGAGCGTAGCGTCTCGGGTTGTCGGCAATTGGGGTACTGCGGTTCTGCTGGCATTTTCGGCATTCCTGTCGGCGGGTTGTTCGGTTGAATCCGTTGATGCTCCGGCAGCAAAGACTGGCGGAGAGACGGCGGGAGCGACGGAGTCGGCAGCTGGTGGTGAGAAGCGCATTCAGGTGGACGGCAGCAGCACGGTGGCCAAGGTAGCGGCGGCAGTGCAGGAGGAGTTCACGAAGAAGTTTGCGGATACGAAGGTGGCATTGAAGGTTACTGGCACCGGGACGGGTTTCAAGGAAATGATTGCCGGTCGAATTGACATCGCGAATGCATCGCGGCCGGTGAAGGATTCAGAGAAGGCGGACTGTGAGAAGGCTGGGATTGAGCTGGTCGAACTGAAGATTGCTCTGGACGGCCTGACGGTGTGTGTGAATCGGGAAAACGACTGGCTGGACACGATCACGGTGGCTCAGTTGAAGAAGATCTGGGCACCGGGCAGTACGGTGAAGACGTGGAAGGATGTGGATCCGGCGTGGCCGGACGTGCCCCTCGCTTTGTTCGGGCCTGGCGAGGAATCGGGTACGTTTGATTACTTCACGGAAGTGATCAACGGCAAGGAAGACCAGATTACGGAGAACTACAGTGCCAGTGCGGATGACAACGTGACGATCACGGGGATTGCGGGTGAGAAGGGTGGCATGGGCTTTTTTGGCTGTGCGTATTACTTTTCGAATCGTGACAAGGTGAAGGTGTTGAAGATTTCGGCGACGGACAGTGTGGCGGACGGCATTGAGCCGACGGTTGAGACTGTGCGATCCGGAGCATATAAGCCGTTGTCGCGACCGCTGTTCATTTACGTGAAGAAAAGTTCTCTGGCGAAGCCGGAGGTGCTGGATTTTGCGAAGTATTTCCTGAACGAGGGTCAGTCTCAGGTGAGCACTGTCGGATATGTGCCGCTTGAGGAAGCTGAGCTGGCGACTGTGAATGCAGCGCTGGATGCGGCGGTATCGGGTGCGGGCAAGTGATGTACGAGTTGTTGTCTGGTGTGTCAGGCAGGGTTGACCGCGGGGAAGCGTGCTGATGCCGACGTGGGCTGCACAGAAAATCAGTCGCCGCCATGAAACGCTCATACGCTGGGTGTTGTTTGTGTGTGCTGCGCTGTCTGTGCTGACCACGGCCGCCATTATTTTCGTGTTGCTCAGCAATGCCGTGTATGCTCCGGGGGCAAAGACGGCATTTTTTGAGCGAGTGTCGTTGTGGCAGTTTCTGACGACGGCGCGGTGGAAGCCGACGGACGGGCCTGGCGGGCATTTTGGCATCTGGCCATTGCTGGTGGGAACATTGCAGGTGGCGGTGATTGCATCGCTGGTGAGTGTTCCGGCGGGTCTGGGTGCAGCGATTTACATGAGTGAGTATGCGCATCCGCGGGAGCGTGAATTTCTGAAGCCTGTGCTGGAGATACTGGCGGGGATTCCGTCGGTGGTTTACGGCTTTTTTGCTCTGAAGTTCATTACCCCCTGGGTGCTCAAGCCTGTGTTCGGGGTGCTTGGTCTGGAGATTTCAATTTTCAACAGTCTGAGTGCGGGGATTGTGGTGGGGATCATGGTGACTCCGCTGATAGCTTCGCTCAGTGAAGACGTGATTCGGGCGGTTCCGCGCAGTCTGCGTGAGGCCGCATTTGCGCTCGGCAGTACTCGTTTTGACGTATCTGCTCGAGTGGTGGTTCCGGCGGCTTTGTCGGGGATACTGGCATCGTTTCTGCTGGCGTTTTCGCGAGCGGTGGGCGAGACGATGGCGGTGGCGATAGCGGCGGGCGGGAATCCTCTGCTGACCCTGAATCCACTGCGGGGTGCTCAGACGATGACCGGATTCATGGTGCATGCCAGTACTGGCGACAGTGCGGCTGATTCGATCAGTCGGATGAGCATGTATGCGGTGGGGATTACGTTGTTTGTGATGACGTTGTCGATCAATCTGCTGTCGGGCTGGATTATGCGGCGTTATCGCGAGGTGTATCAATGAGTGCGACGGTGGGTGAGTTGGCGGGCAGTGTTGTGCCGGTCAGTTTCACGCTGGGTGCTGACGGTCAGATTCGTCAGCGGCTGCGTCTGTCGCGTGGATTTATGTGGTTGTGTCGTCTGGCGACGTATGCGTCACTGCTGGTGCTGGCGGTGCTGCTGTTGTCGATTGTGTGGAACAGTGTGGGTAGGCTGCGGTGGGATTTTCTGTCCAGTCATTATTCGATGCAGCCGGATCGCTGCGGGATTCTGGCGGGGCTGTGGGGGACATTCTGGCTGGTGCTGCTGACGGCTGCATTTTCGATTCCGGTTGGTGTAGGTTCGGCGGTGTATCTGGAGGAGCTGGCGAAGGACACGTGGCTGATGCGTGTCATTCGCCTGAATCTTTCGAATCTGGCTGGTGTGCCATCGATTGTGTATGGGATTCTTGGGTTAACGGCATTTCGTCCGCTGGTGATTCAGTTGCAGTCTGTATTTGACGGTCGGCATGTGGTGAATGTGCTGGGTCTGTTTCGTCTGCGGCTGCTGAAGCTGGACATTTATGATGGCAGCGTGCTGATTGGTGCCATGACGATGAGTCTGGTGATTCTGCCGACGGTCATCATAGCGTCGCAGGAGGCATTGCGGGCGGTGCCTTCGACGATCCGGGTGGCCTCGCTGGCGCTCGGGGCGACTCGCTGGCAGACCATCTGGCGACAGGTACTGCCGGCGTCTCTGCCGGGGATCGCGACGGGTGTGATTCTGTCAATTTCTCGTGCGATGGGCGAGGCGGCTCCGCTGATGATGATTGGTGTGCTGACGGTGGCGTCGATGTGTCCGGGCGGCATTGAGTCTCCGGGGCAGTTGCTGACGGAGCCGGGCCGGGTATTGGCGGTACCGTTCGATCAGTTTACGGCGATGCCGGTGGAGATTTATGACTGGTCGAAGCAGCCGGATCCTCAGGATCGTTTTACCGGGGTGGCGGCATCCGGGATTCTGGTGCTGTTGGCGGTGCTGTTGACGGTGAATGCGGCGGCGATGATTGTGCGTTATCGGGCGGGACGTCAGCTGAGGTGGTAGAAAGCGGTGCTCATGGGATCCAGTGTTTCCGGCCGATCAGTGCCACCATCAGTTCCGGGTGTGGATCGGAATCTCGACACATCCGGGCATGCGGCTGCCATAGATGTGCAGGGAATGAATTTCTATTATGGAGAGCAGCAGGTGCTGTTCGACATATCGCTGAAGGTGCCTGAGCGTTCGGTGACGGCGCTGATTGGTCCTTCGGGGTGTGGCAAAAGCACCTTCCTGCGGACTCTGAACCGCATGAACGATCTGGTGGACGGTGCTCGGTGTACGGGGTTGTGTCTGGTGGAAGGCCAGAACATTATGGATCCGGCGGTGGACGTGGTGCTGCTGCGGAAGCATGTGGGGATGGTCTTCCAGAAATCGACTCCTTTCCCGAAGTCCATTTTTGACAATGTGGCGTATGGTCCGCGGGTCGCGGGTGAGAAGAATCGGGCGGTTCTGGCCGAGCTGGTGGAATCGTGTCTGAAGAAAGCGGCGTTGTGGGATGAGGTGCGGGATCGCCTGCACACATCGGCGATGGCGTTGTCGGGTGGTCAGCAGCAGCGGCTGTGCATAGCCCGGACGCTGGCGACAAATCCGAAGATCATTCTGATGGACGAACCGGCGTCAGCACTGGACCCGGCCAGTACTGATCGGATTGAGAATCTGATTGGTGAGTTGTGCAGTAATTACACGATCGTGATTGTGACTCACAACATGCAGCAGGCATCGCGAGTGAGTCATCAGACGGCGTTTTTTTTCAGGGGTCGGCTGGTGGAGTGTGGGCCGACGATGAAGATCTTCACAAGTCCCGCAGAGAAGCAGACGGAAGACTATATTACGGGGCGTTTCGGCTGATCCGGAAACCCCCTGTTTTGCTTGTTTTCATACCATCTTAACTTTTTATTAACAATCCGCAGTCAGACTTCTGACAGGTGCTGCTGCTGGATCTGACTGATCAGGATTCGGCCGATGACGATACATTTTGTTCGGGAGATGGAGCACCTGCATCGCAGCATTCTGTCGATGTGTTCGACGGTTGAGGAGTTGATTCATGATTCGGTTGACGGGCTGCGGTCCAGTCAGCCCGGGTTGGCTCGTGAGCTGTCGGGGCGTGACGGAGAGGTGGACGAGTGGGACATTCGGATCGAGGAAGAGTGCCTGAAGATTCTGGCGTTGTATCATCCGGTAGCGAATGATCTGCGGCGGGTCACGGTTGTGATGAAGATCTGTGGTGAGCTTGAGCGAGTGGCTGATCTGGCGGTCAGCATCGCGGAGCGTTCAGCCGGGATTGCTCAGCACGGAGGTTTTCCGATGCCCGAGCGGCTCTCGGAGATGGCTCGTGAATCGCTCAGCATGCTGCATGACAGCATTGATGCGTTTGTGGAGCAGAACACGGAGCTGGCGCGACGCGTCTGTCAGCGTGACGAGGCAGTGGACCAGCTGAATCGGCATCTGATTGACGATGTGGTGGCGGTGATGAAGCAGCGACCGGATCTGGTTGAACCGGGGCTGCATCTGTTTTCGGTGATACGTCATGTGGAGCGTGTGGCGGATCATGCGACGAACATAGCGGAGGACGTGGTGTACCTGGTGGAAGGTGCCATTATACGGCATCCCAGGCTGCCGCGGAGGACAGGGAATTCCAGGGCCGGTGGAGCTGAGTAGCGGACCGGTTCGCAGAAGCAAGGCAACGCTGGCCGTATGCAGCCAACGATCCTGTTGATTGAGGACGAGCAGTCGATCGCGGATGTAGTCATCTACAATCTGCGGAAGGAAGGCTATAACGTTCAGTGGGAGCGGGACGGTCGCGGAGGGCTCGCAAGAGCTCAGACGCTGCTGCCGGACCTTGTCGTGCTGGACCTGATGTTGCCGGGCATTGACGGCCTGCAGATCTGTCGAGTGCTGAAGGGTGACCCGCGGACTCGGACGATACCCGTCATGATGCTGACGGCTCGCAGTACCGAAACCGACGAAATCGTTGGCTTCAACATGGGTGCTGACGACTATGTGACGAAGCCCTTTCGGGTGCAGCCGCTGATTCATCGGGTGAAGGCGCTGTTGCGTCGGGTGGAGACGGCGGAGGCTGGCAAGAGTGTGATCAGTCTGCACAGTATTGAAATTGACCGTGTGAATCACACGGCGAGGCTGAACGGTACTGAGCTGGATTTGACGCCCACGGAATTCCGCATGCTGTGGACGATGATGTCGCAGCCTGGTCGACCATTTTCCCGCAACGAGTTGATGGAGACGTCGCGCGGGGAGGACGCCAATTCGCTGGAGCGCACGATAGACGTGCACGTGCGTTCGCTGAGAAAGAAACTGGAACCGCAGTCGGATCTGATTGAGACCGTGCGTGGCGTGGGATATCGATTTGTGAGGAAGTGAGCGGGCCGGGGGGCTGAATCAGTTCCAGAACTTGTCGCCGTGCCAGTTGATGGGCGGGTGAGTGACGACTTCGACGTCGCCACTGACGCGAGTCTGGCAGGCGAGGCGGACTTCTTTGCCGGGGTTGCTGAGAATCTTGATGCCCAGCAGCGGGTTCAGCAGGCGCCACAGGCGTTCGAGGAGGCCCGGGCTGCTGAGTTTTTCGGCACCTTTGGCCACAATGACATTGCAGCTGCAGCAGGTGCCCATGCCCATGCAGTTGACGACCTTGTGTGGTCCGGAATAAAGCTGGACACCGTTTTTGCGAGCGATGGTGCGCAGGTCTTCGCCTTCTGCGGCGTCAACAGTGACTTTTTCGTTGACAAACTTGACCTTGGGCATGACAGCGAACCTTCAGCGGCGTGGATGAAGAGTGAGTACCGTTCACCAGCTTACCATGCTAGTGCTGCCGGTGCCTGAATTCCAGATGCGTGATCCGGATCCCGACACTGGGAAGGGCTGTTTTTGCGGATTTCGCGGTTTTTCAGGCTTACTGACGGGTGCGGGAGGCAGCCAGTCCTGGAATTCCTGCTGGCAGAGGGGGCAGTTTTCGGCCGAAGTGAAGCTGCGGAGGTGAAGTTGGTGGTGGGGTTGTGGGTTGTGTTGCAGTTGGGGCAGGACGTCGTGGATCAGTTGTTTCAGGGCAGTGCGGCAGCTGCAGTGTGGGCACATGTGGAAGGAAACGGCAGCGCGAGCCATGCGGGCCAGCAGTGGCTGCAGGATCAGCCACGCCTGCTGTTCACTGACCATGCGGTCCGGGTCTGGCAGTTGCGTGGCGGTGGGCAGGGGCCAGCGGGGGGAGGGAGTTGGTTGACAGTCCGGGTCTGGTTCCAGCAGGCAGTCCAGTTGCAGTTCTGCGAGGGCTGGGGATTCCGTATCGGCGGGATCGGCGAGCAGTCGACAGTTGTGGCTGTGCAGGCGGACGAGTCCGTTGGGGCCGTGCCATGCGAACGAGCAGGAATTGCGTGGAGTTGTGTGGAATGTGCAGTGGCTGACCACACCGATCTGCTGCCGGTGCAGGCGGGTTGTTGGGGTGGGCTGTGGGCGGTTGTTGTGAGTGGCAGCCGGGGGGCTGAACAGCAGAGATTGTCCTGCCAGTTGTCCCGGCAGGTTGCCGACGAGTGACAGCAGGAGCGGGGGCTGTGGTTTTGCCGGGGGGCCTGTCTGCAGCCAGCCATCGATGGTATTGGGTACATCATTGCGGATGACGCCGCGGAGCACGCAGAGGTCCGGCCGGAGTGTCATGGTGCGGGCCTGCACAGAGGTTTTTATGAATGTCACCAGGGAGGCATTGTGTATCTACCTTATGAAAGGATCGGGAGAATTGCGCGGGAACCGGGCTGTTCGGGGGTTAAAAGCTTCAGATTCACTGCAGGTCGTACAGTTCGTCCTGAAGCTGCGGATTCTGCAGGTTGCCCTGAGTCACGAAGCCGAGGCGGCGGCGAGTCATTTGTTCGGCCTGTTCAGGAAACACATAATTGGGACCGGGAACCTGCACATTTGTGGCCCAGGTGAAACGTTCCACGTGGCCATCGAGGAAAGCCACATTGGCCGAGTCGTTGTGGCGAAAGTGCACGTTGGGAAAGTTGCTGCTGGGGGGTTCCAGCAGCCAGTTTTCTTCGAAGCTGAGTTTGACGGGGTAGAACTGCAGCAGATTGACGGCAGCACTGTCAGCGAAGGCGACGGTGGCGGAGAGTGACGGGACATCGCGAAGTCGGCGACAGGCCGGGCTGCGGCTGAGCTGTGCCTGCCAGTCCGGAGGCAGCCATTCGATGCCGCTGGTGCGTGCCAGATAGCGCCCATTGTACCCGTAGCTGGTGGCTGGTTTGCCAAATCGGATTCGTTCCATCTGTGCTGGTCCGAAGTCCGGGCACTGGAACGAGGCGTAATTGGTTTCCATGTATGGGCTGAGGGGACCGGCGGCGAAATCGAGGCGGGCGGTGATATCGGGGTTCTGGTAATTGATATTTCCGAACCAGTAGCGAGCGTTCCCGGGGGCTCCGCTGAAGGTCTGCAGATACCGCAATTGCTGCTGATCTTCGATCACATAGGGGATCAGATGTTCGCTGTACACATCGGCGTAATTGTGCATGGCCAGCACCAATTGCCGCAGGTTATTGCGGCACTGGGCACTGCGAGCTGCAGCGCGGGCCTGCTGGACTGCCGGCAGCAGCAGGCTGACCAGCACGGAAATGATGGCCATCACGACCAGCAGTTCGATGAGTGTAAAACCGCGGCAGCGGCGGGTAGTGGAACGCATGAGGCAGATCCCTGAGAACAGACGCACCGGCGAATCAGGGACTGGCGATTGTGCACAAACCGGCGGCAGCGTGCGCGCAGGCAGGTGGACTGAAACGGAGTTTCATCGCCGGGAATCCCCAGAACGCGAGGGAGAACCGGAACGCTGGTCGAGGCAGGTCTTCTGGCTTACGGATCAACCCGACACAGCGCCTTCCCGGTTGAACAGCGACGTTTGACGCTGATCAATCCAGTGGCATGCGGCTGTGGCAGTCCCCGATTACAGCGGCGCGACCGCGACGGAATTCCGAAAAACTTCGGTCACCGTCTTCCCTTTTCATCTGCACCCGCGATGACGTTACCGCACCGCCCGCAGACACCTGAACAGCACAAGCCCGACCGGGCTCGTGCAGGGAAGTCTAAGATGCCGAACAGAAACAGCAAGTGAGTGTTCAGTTGGCGGAACAGGCTGCTCATGCAGTTCCTTCGCGGAGGAAGCTGGATTGCGGCGTTGGGGGGCTGGGTGGTTCCCGATGGTGCTGGCGGTGGGCTTATTCGGCGGGTGGTGTGATGCCGAAGTCGCGGATGGTGAGCAGTGCCGAGAAGGACAGGCCGCGGGCTTTGAAGGCGGCTTCGCCGCCCTGCAGGCGGTCGACGATGCCCACGACGTGCACGACTTCGCAACCGAACTCCTGAACGCGATCCACG
>CAITYU010000182.1 GCA_903896675.1 uncultured Planctomycetaceae bacterium | reverse complement strand
CCCCGCCCCCTGAGAACTGAACCCTGAACCCTGAACCCTGAACCCTGAACCCTGAACCCTGAACCCTGAGAACTGAGAACTGAGAACTGAGAACTGAAAACTGAAAACTGAAAACTGAAAACTGAAAACTCAACTTGCTCCGGTTGCGTTGGTGGTTGTGGCCGGCTTCAACCGGTTGCCGGAAAACCAAAGGCCTGCCAGCAGCACACAGACCACGGACAGCAGGCTGGCAGCCCAGCAGAGCTTTGTGAAGAACTCGAGTGTGTTTGAGTTTTTCCGGAGCGTGCCGTTGAGCAGCATGCAACCGACATACCCCAGATAGCCGCTGGAATCAGCGACGTACATCAGAAATCCGACATTGCCGCGTTCGCGAGTCATGGCCAGCAGTCGTTCGAAGACTGACGCGTGTACGGCAACGTATGGCAGATACAGTCCCAGCCCGATCAGGACCATGAAACTGAAGGGTGAAATTCGCTCAGGTCCGGCCAGCAGTGCTGCGAAGATGAGTCCGAAGCCCACGAGGCAGGTGGCGAGGGAAATCCGGAAGGCGAGCACATTATTGCGAACGAAGACCAGACTGCCGTTGGCCACCATGACTCCCAGTGCCACCCAGAATTCCGATGTGGTGAATTGTGCGGGAGCGGCGTCCTGTCCGAGGCCTTTCCAGAGTTCGGTGGCAAAGTCTGCGCGGACACTGCGGATAATGGTCACCAGCAGGTACATCAGGACGATGGCGATCAGCCCGGGTCCGAAGCGCCGGACCATGGACCAGCGGTCTTCGCGAGTCATGCGGGGTCGTTCAGCGCGAGCTGCAATGTCGTGCTGCGAGGGGGCGGGTGTGCGGGCCAGCACTCGGACGGCAAGCGTCAGCGGCAGCAGAAACAAACCGCCGGCCACCGCTGGCATCCAGTCTTCTGAAATGCCCTGCTGCAGCAACCATCGACCGGTGGATTTGGCGAAGCCGTCCGCCATGATGAAGCTGGCACAGAGCCCTGCCAGCAGTGCTTCAGAGACTCGACGCCCTTCCAGAAATCCCATGACCAGTCCGAACACCATGCCGAGTGGCAGGCCGTTGAGGAACATGGCGAGGATGTTCCATGGTCGGGGCAGCAGCCCGAAGAGCACCAGTGCCAGCTCACTGCAGCCGATCAGCAGCAGCAGAGCGCGTGCGCGGCCTGCCGGAGGCATCCCCGCAATGACTCCGATCCCGACGAATTTGGAGATGCTGTAACCAATGACCTGGGTGGTGACGACCAGAAATTTGAATTCGAACCCGAAGAATTCTGTGCCTTTGAATTCCGCGGCAGTGAAGGGCTTGCGGAAGGCGTAGGCGCAGAAATAGGTGCTGAAGGCCGCGCAGGTTGCCCAGAACGCCCAGCCTGCAGGTAATTGGGTGGTGCCGGAGTGTGGTGTGGTGTGCCTGCTGACTTCTGCATCTTGCGTCATCGCGGGATCCTTTTCGGCATTCGCGAATTCTTCACAGCCGAGGCAACAATCCTCGGAAATCGTCTGACTGGTCATAGTTTGCAGACACAGATTAAGGAATAATAAACGGCTGACGAGCGAATGGGAAACTCTGCTCAGCTATCAGCATGGTGGCTGTGGCGGGGTGCGGAGTGTGCAGAACAGGAGCAGCAGGGTGTCGAGTGGAAATTCGGCGGAACGTGTGGCGATCATCGGCGCTGGAATTGTCGGACTGGCTCAGGCATGGCTGGCGGCCGAGGGCGGGCGTCAGGTGACGGTATTTGAGCGTTCGCCGCGGGCGTGCGGTGCTTCCATTCGTAATTTTGGCATGATCTGGCCGATTGGTCAGCCGCATGGGGAACTTTATCGGACGGCGATGCGCAGCCGTGCTCGCTGGCTGCGACTGAGTTCGGAAGCCGGGATCTGGGTCGATGCGTGCGGTTCGGTGCATGCGGCCCATCGGGCTGACGAGCAGGCGGTGCTGGAGGAATTTGCTGCAGTGGCACCGGAACTGGCGGTGGACTGCCAGTTGCTGACACCGGCACAGGTGCTGCAGAAAGCTCCGCTGATCAACCCGGACGGTCTGCGATGCGGTTTGTACAGCCCAACGGAGCTGTGCGTGAATCCCACCGCAGCGACTCGCAGCCTGCCGGACTGGCTGGCGGCACGGTATGGAGTGCGGTTCCGTTTCGGTGTGCTGGCCAGCGAAGTTGGGGAATCTGCGGGACGTCCGCAGGTTGTGTTTTCGGATGGCACGAGGGAATCGTTTGACCGTGTGCTGGTCTGTGGGGGCGCTGATTTTCAGACGTTGTTTCCCGAAGTTCTGGAACGATCGGGTCTGGTGGCCTGCAAGCTGCAGATGTTGGCGCTGGCAGCGGAATCGGCCCCCTGCCCCCTGGGAACTCATGTGGCCGGAGGTCTGACGCTGCGACATTATCGCATCTTTGAAATCTGTCCGGGGTTGATGTCTTTAAGGCGACGGATTGCGGAGGAGACACCGGAGCTGGATCGGTATGGGATTCACGTGATGGCGTCGCAGAATGATCGGGGAGAATTAATTCTTGGAGATTCTCATGAATATGGAAGTCAGATTGAGCCTTTTGACGACGTTAGAATAGACGAGTGGATTCTGCGCGAGCTGCAACATCTGCTGCGGTTACCGGTCTGGAAAATCAGCAGACGCTGGCACGGAATCTACGCAAAGCACCCTGACCTGCCAGTCTATCAGGCCCAGCCAATCCCCCGCGTGCACATCTTCACGGGGACAGGTGGTGCGGGAATGACCATGTCCTTCGGACTGGCCGAAGACTTCTGGAGACGCTTACAGAATCAATAAAGCCGAATCTTTTGGTTATTTTCAGGGAGAGTTCGAGGATGCCGATTCCATATCGCTTACAGGCTGTGTTGTTTGACTGGGCGGGAACGACGGTGGATTTCGGCAGTCGGGCTCCGGCGCAGGTTTTTGTCGAGATCTTTCAGCGTCGCGGTGTGGGGATCACGGTGGCTGAGGCGCGGGAGCCGATGGGGCGAGCGAAGCGTGAGCATATTGCCCTTGTGCTGGGTATGCCGCGAGTCTCTGCGGAGTGGCAGCGGGTGCATGGCAGACCGGCGACCGATGCGGATGTGACGGCGATGTACGAGGACTTTCTGCCGCTGCAGAAGTCCGTACTGGCTCAGGGCTCTGACGTGATTGCCGGAATCCCGGATGCAGTCGCGTGGTTGCGGCAGCGTAACATCCGGATTGGTTCCACCACGGGATATACTCGCGAGCTGATGAACGTTGTCGCGCCGCTGGCTGCCCGTCAGGGGTATGTGCCCGATGTGATCGTGTGTTCCGACGAGGTCTCGGCCGGTCGACCGGCTCCGTGGCTGAATCTGCGGGCTGCAGCGGAGCTGCGGACGGATTCCCCGGCGAATGTGCTGGTTGTGGATGATACGCCGGTGGGGATCGAGGCGGGCAAGGTGGCGGGAATGCTCACGGTCGCGGTTTCGCTGACCGGAAATGCCCTCGGGTTATCTCATGCGGAGGTCTGTGGGTTGGCGGCGGACGATCTGAACAGGCGTCTGCTGAAAATTGAGCAGGATTTTCGGGGGATGGGGGCCGACCACGTGATCACTTCGGTGGCGGAATTGCCGGAATTGCTGCGCGGGGCGCCGTTCCACTTGTCATGACGGCCAGCCACTGTCAACCAAAATCCATGTTCCTGCGATCGTTTTTTCTCGAAAACAAAATTTCAGCCCCGCAAACACTTTCTCCCGAAAGTGGAAAGCCGATTTTAACGGCGCGCGTCCAAAAGGCGTAAAATCCCCAAGGATTTTCACGATTTCGGCAGGAATGCAAGAACAGTGCCATTATCTTCTCGACTTGCCCGGTTTTATTGACCTAACATGTTTGTGAAGACTTCGTAGCACCCAGACACTGCAAACCGCATTCCCTCGATCGTTCTCAGCTATGCATCTGAATATCTCGCAACAGATGAGAATGAGCCAGCAAATGAAGCTGGCTCCGCGGATGATCCAATCGATGGAGATTCTGCAGCTGAACATGATGGCTCTGAACGAGCGGATCGAGCAGGAGCTGGTAGAGAACGTCACGCTGGATCGTCTGGAGAAGGACTCGGACGGTCTGCCGACTGGTGGCGACCGTGACGGAGACTCTGACGGCGCGGATGCGGGTCTCAGCGATCTGCTTCCGGGGGAATCGCGTGAGCCGCAGAAGGATGTGGAAAACCGCGAGCTGGTGGTTGGTGACGAGTCGAACAATCAGTCCGATTTTGAGCGACTGGTGGAGATTTCATCGGACTGGCCGGAGGACAACGTCGGTTTCGGGGGTTCCCGGGCCAGTGCCGGCCAGGTCAGTGATGAGATGGATCGGCAGCACGACGTCATGTCCAACATGATGGCTCGGCCGCAATCTCTGCACGAGCATCTGTTGGAGCAGTTTGCTTTTTACACTCTGGATCCGGCTCAGCGGCAGTTCGGCGAATACCTGATTCAGCATCTGGATTACAACGGTCGACTGCAAAGCATGCTGGCCGAGATCCTGCAGCAGTTCAACCGCCTGTATGATTTTCAACTGACGATGCTGCAGGCCGAGGAAGTGCTGAAGATGATTCAGCAGCTTGAGCCTGCCGGCGTGGGTGCTCGCGATCACCGGGAAATGCTGCTGCTGCAGGTGCATGACAGCATGCCGTTTCACGACGTCGTGGAGACTCTGATTCGCGATCATCTTGAGGATATCGCATTGAATCGTCTGCCCTTGATTCAGCGAGCGACCGGGTTTTCGCTGGAACTGATCAAGATCGGCATTGAGCAGATTCAGACTCTGAACCCGTATCCGGGTCGTGGCTTTGAGCAGCGTCCGGTGCAGCGGGTGACACCGGACCTGACGATCGAGCTGGATGATCACGGGCGGTATGTGGTGCGTGTGCTGGACGAGTACATTCCGGAGCTGCGGATCAGTCCGCGTTATCTGCAGATGCTCAAGGACAATCCGTCGCAGGAAACCAAAGACTGGATCCGTCGCAAGGTGGAATCGGCCAGGTGGCTGATTGATTCGATCGAGCAGCGTTACGCGACGCTGCGGAAGGTGGCTCAGGAGATCATAGATCACCAGCATGAATTTCTGGAAGTTGGTGACGAGGGCATTCATCCGCTGAAGATGCAGCAGATTGCAGACCGTGTGGGGGTGCATGTGACGACGGTGTCGCGTGCGGTTGACGAGAAGTGGATCCAGACTCCGCGCGGCCTGTTTCCGCTCAAACGATTCTTCGGTGGCGGAACTCATACGGCTGACGGCGATGAAGTTGCGTGGGACACAATTCGGGTGAAGCTGCAGGAATTGATTGACGGTGAGGACAAGAACGAGCCATTGAGTGACGACGATCTGGTAAAACGCCTCGCGACTCAGGGCATCCGTCTGGCGCGAAGAACCATCACGAAGTACCGCAAGCAGATGCGAATTCCCAGTTCCCGCCAGCGGCGTGAGTACTGAGGGGTCGGGGTCTGTCGGCCCTGGCCGACCGGCGTCAGGCGTGCCTCGGGTTATTCCTGCGCATTTGTGGTTTTGGCGGATCTGCAGTCGGACTGTGGCTGCAAATTTCCACCCCCCGCGGTATTCTGCTGCGGTGGCCCCTGAATTTTCCCAGCCTGTCCTGAATTCGCCTCATGGACCGTCGCATTCTGATCGTTGCTGCTCGCCGTACGCCGTTCGGACGTTTTCGGGGTGGATTGTGTCGTGAATCGCCTGCAGCGCTGGCGGTGTCGGCAGCCTCAGCGGTGCTGGCGGAAACCGGTGCTCGCCGTGTGGATCAGTGCATTCTGGGGAACGTGCTGTCGGCTGGTCATGGGATGAACATTGCTCGCCAGGTGGCCTTGCAGGCCGGGCTCCGCGAGACGGCACCAGCGATGACCATCAATATGATGTGCGGTTCCGGCCTGCAGGCTGTGCAGTTGGCGGCTCAGGCGATTCGCTGTGGTCTGGCGTCGGCAGTGCTGGCGGGTGGTGTGGAGTCGATGTCACGTTCGTCGATGCTGATTCCGCGACCGGGCAAGGGTCAGCAGCCGGATCTGTCCAGTCTGCGGGACTCGATGGTGACGGATGGACTGACGGACGGGGACATTGGTCTGCACATGGGGCAGACGGCTGAGTTGCTGGCATCTGAGTTTCGAGTTTCCCGGGGCCGTCAGGATGCGTGGGCTTTGCGGAGCCAGCGTCTGGCGGGTGCGGCGGCGGCCGCGACAGTGTTTGCGGCAGAGCTGGTTCCGGTGGCTGGTGTGGTGGCAGATGAGCATCTGCGTCCGCATCTGACCACTGCCGACCTCACAGCACTGGCTCCTGTTTTTGACAATGCCGGCACAGTGACAGCCGGCAACTCCTCGGGCCTGAACGATGGGGCCGCGTTGCTGCTGCTGGCAGACGAGGACACGGTCCGGAAAAATGACTGGCCGGTGCTGTGCGAATGGGTCGACAGCGTCGTGGTTGGCTGCAATCCGCGTCAGATGGGTCTCGGTCCGGTGCATGCGATTGAGCATCTGCTGCGGCAGACGGGGCTGCAGCTTGAGGATCTGGATCAACTGGAGATCAACGAGGCCTTTGCCGCTCAGACGCTGGCCTGTGTTGAGCGACTTGGGCTGCAGTGGACCGGTCTGTCTGCGGAAGATTCGGCTGGACTTGCGGCACCGGATGTCAGTTTTCGCGGACATCGGCTGTTGCTGAATCCGCATGGTGGAGCGATCGCACTGGGACATCCGCTGGCGGCCAGTGGTGCGCGTCTCCTCGTGCATCTGGCGCATCGGATTCATGGGGGTCATGTGCGCAGGGCGGCGGCCGCTCTGTGTGTGGGCGGTGGTATGGGAACAGCGGGACTGCTGGCAGCAGCACACGGATTTCACTGATATGGGTCATGCAATGCGAATTCTGCTGAACCTGGTTGGTTCGGTCGGCATTCTGGGTCTGGGGGTTTTTGGTCTGTTGTTTTTCGGCCGGGCTCCGGACGTGCCAGTGGATGAAGCTGCGCTGTCCGCCAGGGCTCAGGCCCCCACAGTGGAAACGGCGGCAATCACGGCCTTCAGCGGACCTTTTCAGGTGCAGGTGGACGGTGAAGCTTCGACGTGGCGAGTGTTGACAGTGTCTGCCGAGGTGGCTGGCCGCATTCAAAGCAAGGCAGCGGAGAGCCGCAGTGGCTCGTTTGTCAGCGCCGGACAGGTCCTGTTTGAAATTGACCGCCGCAACTATGAGCTGGATGAGCAGCGTTTGCAGGCACGACTGCTGCAGGCTCAGGAAGAACTGAATTCGATTGACGTGGATCTGGCCAGCGCCGACGCCCTGCTGAAACTGGCTGGTGAAGAGAACGACCTGCAGAAGGCGCATCTGGCACGAGTGCAGACGCTGTTTCAGCGGAAGGCCACGTCCGAGACCGAGATGGACAATGCGACGAGGCAGGAGCTGGCGTCCCGGAATGCGCTGCAGTTGCAGCAGAATCAAAGAAACTCGCTGCAGCAGTCACGGCGGACAAAGGAGGCTGCGTTGAAGCTGGTGGAGGCCGAGCTGGCACGCTGTCGGCTGGACCTGGAGCGGTGCACGGTGCGAGCACCGATTGCGGGGCGAATTGTTCAGGATACTCGTGAAGACGGTGACTTCGTCAAGGCCGGTGATCCGCTGGTACAGCTCAGTGATGGCAGCCGGATGGAAGTCCGCTGCAGTCTGCGGGGTGAGGAGTTGTCGTGGATCTGGCGGCAGCAGCAGCGTCAGCGGGCGCAGCCGGTACCGACGTCGCAGCAGCAATCCGCTGCGGCAGCGGCTGTGCAGGAGGCCGGTGGTCAGACGCAGCCGATCTCTGGCGCAACGGACGCAGTTCTGCCGGAGGATCCTCTGGGAGTCCCGGACGTGCCCTGCGAGGTGTCGTTTGAGTTTGAGGGTACGGAGACCATCTGGGATGCGCGACTGTCTCGGTACGAAGGCACAGGGCTGGACCGAGCGACTCGCACGTTTCCCTGTCGAGTGGTTGTTGAGCGACCGGCGGAGCCACGTGTTTCTGCGGATGGTGCCCGTGGCAGTGTGTCACCGCCGGCACTGCTGAGTGGCATGTTTGTCACGGTTCGCATTCCGATTGAGGCTCCGGTGCCATTGTTTCGCGTACCACCGGAGGCTCTGCGTCCGGGTGGCACGATCTGGCTGGTGCGTGGTGGTCGATTACTTGTTGTGAATGTCTCCCTGTTGCAGATGCTGCAGAATGACGCGATTGTGCATCAGCTGGATCAGCCGCTGGTGGATGGTGATCGGGTGATTGTTTCCCCGCTGGCTGCCATTCAGGACGGCATGGCGGTGCGACTGGCGGAGGTGCAGAAATGAGTGGTTCCGCAGTGCGCTGGGCGATCCGAAATGCCCCGGCCATGAACATGATGGTGGTGGCTGTACTGGTGGTTGGCACAATTTCCGCTTTTCTGCTGCGACGTGAAGTGTTTCCGCAGTTTGAGCTGGAGATTATTCTGGTTTCGGTCCCCTACCCCGGCGCCAGCCCGGACGAAGTGGAAAGCGGCATCTGCCAGAAGGTGGAGGAAGCCGTGCGTTCGGTGGATGGCATTCGCAAGGTGACCTCGGTAGCAGCCGAGGGTGCGGCGAATGTTGTGATTGAAGTCCGCAGCGACGTGCCCAGCGTGCAGAAGGTGCTCAACGAGGTGAAGTCCCAGATCGACAGGATCCCCAGCTTTCCGGATCTGGCAGAGGAACCTGAGGTGCAGCAGATCACCTTTCGTAACAAGGCCATCACGGTAGGCGTGGTGCAGCAGCAGTCGATCGCGACGGATGCGGAACTGCAATTGCGGGAAATTGCCGAGCAGGTGCGGGACGATCTGCTGGGGATTCCGGAGATTTCTCAGGCAGAGATCACAGGCGAGCGAAAATTTCAGATTGATGTGGAGGTTCCGGAACGGACGTTGCGGGAGTACGGGCTGACGCTGGGTGACGTGGCGCGACGGATTCGGGCGCGCAACCTGGAACTTCCGGGCGGAACCATTCGTGATCAGGGTGAAACCTATCTGCTGCGTGGGAAGGACAAGCGAGTTCTGGGGGCAGAAATTGCAGAAATCCCACTGGTGACTCGACCGGACGGTGTGGTGCTGCGAGTGTCCGACGTGGGCCAGGTCCGGGATGAATTTGTCGACACGACATCCATCAGTCGGATCAATGGTCAGCCCGGTCTGGCAATTGACGTGACGGCGGCATCGCGTGAGGATCTGCTGGCGATGTCTGATGCAGTGAAAAAGTACGTGCAGGAAAAGCAGCTGCCTCCGGGTTACTCGTTTCAGATCTGGGGCGACACATCCGTGGAGGTGCGTGAGCGCCTGGATCTGCTGTTGCGCAATGGAATGCAGGGACTGATTCTGGTGTTTGTGATTCTGTCGCTGTTTCTGGACCTGAAGCTGGCTTTCTGGGTGGCCGTGGGCATTCCGATATCGCTGCTGGGGGCCTGTGCAGTGCTGCTGCAGTTTGACCAGACGCTGAATATGCTGTCGCTGTTTTCATTCCTGATTGCACTGGGAATCGTGGTGGACGATGCGATTGTGATTGGCGAGAACGTGTATACGCATCGGGCACTGGGAAAAAGTCCTCTGCAGGCGGCGATTGACGGGACGATCGAGGTGGTGCCTTCGGTGTTCTCCTCGGTGGCGACGACGGTGTTCGCCTTTGTCCCGATGTTTTTTGTTACGGGAGTGATGGGCAAGTTCTTTGCGGTGATGCCGCTGGCGGTGATTGCCATTCTCACGATTTCGCTGCTGGAGGCCTGCTTTGCTCTGCCCTGTCATCTGGCTCACGATTCCGGTCGACCGTCCCCGCTGACCGGCTGGCTGAATTCCGGAACCACGTATGTACTGGAGACATTTCTGCGGGTGATTTATGGGCCGATCATTCGATTCTGTGCGGCGTTTCCGGCAATCACCGTCAGTCTGGCAATGACGTTCCTGCTGCTGACAGCGGCTCTGGTGACCAGCGGCACTGTGCCTTCCATTTTTTTTCCGAAACTGGATGCACCGGAAGTCATTTCGACGGTGATCTTCCCGGATGGAACTCCGGCGCGAATTACCGATGCGGCGACTCAGCGAGTTGAGCAGGCGATTCAGGAGATCAATCAGCGATACAGTGTGCCGGGGCGTCCGCTGGTGCGCATGACTCATCGCATGGTCGGGCTGGTCCGTGACAACATGCCGGGCGGAGGTCAGACGACGGAGGGCAGTCATGCGGGAACCGTCTACGCTGAGCTGGTGGACGGGGCATTGCGGGACGTGACCAGCGAGCAGGTGGTGCAGGAATGGCGAGCGGCGGTCGGGAAGATACCCGGGGCAGAAACGCTGACGTTTGGCTCACAGTCACGAGGTCCGGGTGGCAAGCCGATTGAATTCAAGCTGCTGGCGGCGACGGAAAACATGCGGCAACTGGAGCAGGCGGTTGAGGAAACGAAGCAGCGACTGGCCGGCTTTCGGGGAATCTACGATGTGGCCGATGATTCCACTCCGGGGAAATGGGAACTGCAGCTTCGGGAAAAGCCGGGGGCACAGGCACTTGGCGTCCCATTGGACAGCATCGCGCGCACGGTGCGAGCGTCGTATTACGGTGAAGAAGTGATGCGACTGCAGCGGGGACGGCATGAGGTCAAGCTGATGGTGCGGTATCCGGAGTCAGATCGGCAGTCGTTGTCTCGTTTTGACGACATCCGAGTCGATGCCGGCGACGGGATTCAGCGGCCGATTACGGAGCTGGCCGACGTCGCTGTCACTCGCGGCTATTCCGAGATCAACCGGATTGACCAGAAACGATCCATCACAATTTCAGCCGATATCGATGAACAACTGGGGAATGCCAAGGAGATTGTTGCCAGCATGCGGAGTGACTTCATGCCGCAGTTGCTGCAGAAGTATCCGGGGCTGCGAGTTCGCTGGGAGGGTCAGCAGGAGCAGGACGAGGAAAGCGTTCGCAGTCTGGGGATCGGCCTGTTCATCGCTCTGATCGCCATGTACGTGCTGCTGACGATGGAGTTTACTTCGTATGGTCAGCCGATGGTGGTGATGGCCATCATTCCATTTGGTATCGTCGGGGCCGTGATTGGTCACTGGATCATGGGGATTCCGCTGACGCTGTTCAGCACTCTGGGGCTGGTGGCCCTGACGGGCATCGTAGTTAATGACTCCATCGTGCTGGTGGACTTCATCAACGGGGCAGTTCGCAGCGGCATTCCGCTGGAGCAGGCAGTGCTGCAGGCAGGCAGCCGCCGCTTCCGTCCGGTGATGCTGACCTCACTGACCACGATCGCCGGACTGGCGCCAATTCTGACGGAAACTTCCTTTCAGGCACAGCTGGTGATCCCCATGGCTGCCAGCCTGTGCTTCGGCCTGGCCACCAGCACGGTGCTGGTGCTGGTACTGGTGCCCGTGTTCTATCTGATTTATGCTCGGATCTTCGGAGTGTCCGTGGATGCTGTGACTGTCGCCGAACGCGGTGCACAGCCTCCGGCGGAAAGCCTTTCAGCCGCGGGAACTGTTGCCTCCGGCTGAAGTGTGGTGGGCGGAAAGGGAGTGCTGGGATGAATCTGCTGGTGGCGTTCACATGTGCCTTGCTGCTGCCGGACGAACCAGTCACGGATTGGCAACAGTTTCGGGGACCTGAGGGGCAGGGAATCGCAGCATCATCGCGACTGCCTGTGACGTGGTCCGACCGGCGGAACATTGTCTGGAAAACACCGATCCTGGGCCTTGGATACTCCTCACCCGTGGTCCGTGGTGACCGTGTCTGGCTGACCACTGCGGTACCGGACGAGGGACGCCTGCTGGTGCTGGCGCTGGACCTTGCCAGCGGCCGGCAGTTGCTGG
>CAITYU010000181.1 GCA_903896675.1 uncultured Planctomycetaceae bacterium | reverse complement strand
CGCATGTGAAGGCGCATGAGAAGGCGCATGAGAAGGCGCATGAGAAGGCGCATGAGAAGGCGCATGAGAAGGCGCATGTGGAACTGAATCCCACCGAGACGGCGATACTTGGGTTCCTCGATGGAACTCCCCGGAATCGCTCGGCGATTGCCCTTTTGCTGGGGCTGAACAGTCGCAGTGGGCATCTTTACAAAGCGATTTTTCGGCTGCGTGAATTCGGTTGTATCGAACTGACGGAGCCGGAAAGCCCTCAAAGTCGGAACCAGAAGTACAGGATTACCGACAAGGGTCGTGCGGCTATGGTCAGGTGAACGGGTGCTGAAAGGTTGGCCAAATATGATTTTGCGTATCGAGCGTTTTCTTTGTGTGTTGGTATATGCAGGAATTTCGACATGTCTGGCAGCGTCGGTAGCGGCTCAGGCTCCGCGATCACCTGTTTCAGACCGTCCGAATGTGTTGGTATTTCTGGCTGACGATGCCGGCTGGGGCGATTACAGTCATTCGGGCAATCAGACCGTCAGGACTCCGGCGATTGACTCGATTGCTCAGGGGGGAGTGTCACTGGACCGATTTTTTGTCTGTCCTGTTTGTGCTCCAACACGCGCTGAGTTTCTGACAGGACGTTATCATTCGCGTGGCGGTGTGCGAGGAGTGAGTTTGGGAGAGGAGCGACTGGATTTGACGGAGCGTACGCTGGCGGACGCATTTCGGGCGGCCGGTTATGCAACGGGGGCATTCGGCAAGTGGCACAATGGCAGTCAGTGGCCGTATCATCCGCGAGCGCGGGGATTTGACCGGTACTTTGGTCATACGGCGGGGCATTGGGGCGAGTATTTTGATGCACCTCTGGAGGACGACGGGCGAATGGTGCGTACCAGTGGTTACATCGTGGATGTGTGTGTGGAGCGGGCGGAGGCCTTCATTCGGGAGCAGCATGATCGACCATTTTTCTGTTTCATCCCATTCACGACTCCGCATTCTCCGTGGGCCGTTCCGGCCGGTGACTGGGAGCGATTTCGTGAGCGTGAGTTGCGGCAGCGGGGGGCAAATCCGGATCGGGAAAAGCCCGATGAGACTCGTTGTGTTCTGGCGATGATGGAGCATCAGGACCGCTGCGTGGGACGGATTCTGCAGACTCTGCAGCAGTGTGGTGTGCGGGACAATACGATTGTGCTGTACTTTTCGGACAATGGTCCGAACACCGCGCGGTGGAACGGTGGCATGCGTGGGCAGAAGGGGACGGTGGATGAGGGTGGTTTGCGGAGTGTGTGTTATCTGAGTTGGCCGGCGCGGTTACCGCAGGGGTTGGTGGTGCCGCAGATTGCAGGGGCGATCGACCTGTTGCCGACATTGACGGCTCTGGCGGGCGTCTCGCGGGCAGGTGATCTGCCGCTGGACGGGAGGGATCTGTCGCCGTTGTTTTCGAGGGAGCCCGTGGAGTGGTCGGATCGGACGATTTTCAGTGTTTGGGGTGGTCGGGTGTCGGCGAGGAATCAGCGTTTTCGTCTGGATGACACTGGTCGTTTGTATGACATGCAGTCGGATCCGGAGCAGTCCACTCCGGTGAATGCTGTGCATGCTGAGGTTGCAGTGCGACTGCAGCGCGAGGTGCAGGAGTGGCGGAAGGAGGTTCTGCCTGCGAATCCTGACCTGTTGCGGAAGGTGGCAGGCGGAGTGGATCCGCGACCGTTCACGGTGGGATATGCGGAGTTTCCAATCACGATGCTGCCGGCCCGGGACGGTCAGCCTGAGGGGGGCATAAAGCGCAGCAGTGGTGCTCCGAACTGCTCCTATTTTGTGAACTGGAAAACAAGGAGTGACCGTATTGTCTGGAATGTGGATGTGCATACGGCTGGTCGTTATGAGGTGGTGATTGACTATACCTGTCCGGCGGCGGATGCTGGTTCGCTGTTGCAGTTGTCGTGTGGTGCGAGTCGGCTGCAGGGGCGGGTGGGACCTGGCTGGGATCCGCCGCTCTACACCAACCAGGATACTCTGCCCCGTCCGCATGGTGAGTCGCAGATGAAGGAGTTTCGTCCGCTGCAGTTGGGGCAGGTGGATCTGCAGTCGGGGCAGCAGCAGTTGGAGTTGCGAGCGGTTGAGATTCCGGGAGATTCTGTGATGGATCTGCGGCGAATCACGCTGACTTTGATGCAGCCGTAGAGTCAGGGGGCGGTATGTGGTGCCGGAAACGAACAGCAGCCGGTGTATTCGTCGCGCTGTGGTGTCTGCTGGCTGCAGATTTGATTCAGGGGCAGATTTCCGCAAAAGGTCTGCGACGGCTGCAGCAGGCGACGGTGCTGATTGAATCCGGGGCAGATCGATGTTCAGGAGTTCTGATTTCTGACGTTGGTCTGATTGCGACGGCGGCTCATGGTGTGGATGGTGCAACCGGGCGGGTGCGAGTGCGTCTGGCGGATGGTCGTGTGCAGAATGCGTCTGTGCTGGGGCGGGATGAGGCCGGCGATACGGCTTTGCTGAGGCTGCATCGCGATGCGGACACGGGTGAACTGGCGTGTGTGCCGCTGCGAGAGTCTGGTCGAGAGCTGACGGTGGGCATGTCTGTTTTCGCAGCCGGATTTCCGGCGCGTGAGCCACCGGGCAACATGGCTGTGTTGCGGGCCGGGGTGGTGAAATCAGCAGGTGCAGGTGTGCTGCGCACGACCTGCCAACTGACCGTCGGTGATTCCGGTGGTCCGCTGCTTGACGGTGAGGGACGACTTGCGGGAATGCACCGGCAGATTGGTGCGGGTGCAGAGTCCAACCTGCATTCGACAACTGCGGCTCTGCGACGGTTGCTGCTGCGGGCGTCAGTGGAATCCACTGAATTGTCGGCGTTGGGCAATGCGGTGGCAATCGCAGACGCGATGCAGGTTGGCAGGCCGAAGGATGAGCGGGTTCGTCCCGTGATGGCGTCGCTGTTGCGGGTGGTGCCGGCAATTGAAGGTGAATTATCGGGTGCGGAGCGACTGTGGGGCTGGCTGGTGAGCGAGAGGCATTTGGCGGTGCGATTGAGTGCTGTGGACCCTGGTGCTGCGTATGCGGTGAAGAGTGGGGCTGAGGGGCTGGTTCGATTGCAACTGCAGCAGTGTGCTTACCCGCTGGATCTGGCGATCTATGAGCTGGTGGATGGTAAGTTGGGTGCTGGAGTTCAGCCCATTGTCTGGCGTGATCGGCCGGTGCAGTTGTTTGAGCAGGTGCACAGTGTGATCTGCAAAGTGGGGGACGACCAGATCGAGGTGAGTGCTGCCGGAGTGGTTTCACGAGTTCACTGGAATGAACCGCGGGTGCGACCTGTGCTGGGGGCGGAGTTGGAGGAGGTGGATTTGCGTGAGGGTCAGCGTTTGCGAGTACGGCAGACCGTTCCCAACAGTGCTGCGGCAGGTCAGTTGCAGACAGGCGATATCCTTGGCGGAGTGGACGGCGTGGTGTTGAAAAGTCGGCAGCAGTTTGCGGAATTGCTGAACCAGCGACAGCCGGGAGACGTGCTGCGTCTGGACGTGCTGCGTGGTGCGCAGCTGCGGGGGATCATGCTGCGTCTGGGCTGGAATCCGGCCGAACAGTTTGAGAAGTCGGAATATCTGGACGGGCGATCGGGTCCGGTGAGTGAGCGTCGGACCGGGTTTGCCGGTGTGCTGCAGCACGATGTTCCGGTGGATCCGAGTGCGTGTCCGCAGGTACTGGTGGACTGGCAGGGTTTGCCGGTGGGATTGACGATATCCCGGCGTGCGCGGGAGGCGACTCTGGCAATTCCAGCGATGGCTGTGCAGCGGCTCGTAGCGGGCGGAGAGTGAATTCCGGGTGGGAGTCCTGGAAATGATGCTGAGGTGGACCCAGGGGAATCCGGGAAGATATTCTGTCCGTAACGGTTGTGCTCAAGATACCGACCGAGTTGTGCCGATGCAGAGAGGCGCAGGACCAGGCTTGTGCGGCAGAAACTGCCGAAACTGGCTCAGACAGTGAACGGAATCGTATGTACGAATCTCACTTTGGATTTCACCGGACGCCATTTCAGAGCTTTGACCCGGCTCGGCTGTTTATCCGGTCGGAGTCAATCAGCGAGATTTTGCCACGACTGCTGCGTTGTGTTCGTTCCAGTCTGGGAATGGCGCTGGTGACCTCGGTGCAGGGTACGGGGCGTACGGCGTTACTGAAGTATCTGCGACATGAACTGCAGAACGAGGGTCGGACGGTGCTGGTTTCGGGGGCCGCTCTGGATTCCTCGGCCACGCTGCTGAATCTGCTGATGCACAGTGCTGTGCGGCATGCCGGTGGAGCGACCCTGCCTGAGCAGCCATTGTCGACGTGTACTCAGTGGAACATGGTGGAGAGTCTCCGCAGGAGCATGGATTTCTGGGGACCGGTGATACTGCTGCTGGATGATGCGCATCTGGCCCCGCTGCCAGTGCTGAACGAACTAAGGGCTATCAGCGAGGAGGAGTGGACCGGCCGGGCGCTGGTTCGTGTGCTGGCCACTGCACCTGTGTCATTTGAAATCGACCTTGCGCGGTCTGAGTACAGTTGTTTCTCGCATCGCATCCGCTGCCACGAGGTGCTGCAGTCGCTGACGGCACAGGAGTGTGTGGAGTATCTGCAGAGGCAACTGGAGGCAGCCGGTGGACGACTGGCGGAAGCATTTACGGAAGAGGCGGTGAACAGGCTGGTGGAGGCCTGTGATGGCCTGCCGCGGTCTCTGAGCATGCTGGCAGATGAAACGCTGGCGGTGGCGGCCGAACAGCTGCTGAAGCCGGCGAATCTGACATGTGTGGGAACGGCACTGAAGCGGCTGCAGCATCTGGCCTGCCGTCTGAATGCTTCTCTGGCAGCGGAATCTGTGGCAGCTGAGCACAGCTGGGAGTCCGAGGAAACTGGTTCAGGTGAATTGGGTACGGCCAGCAGTCGGGGCTATGTGGTCACCGCGACCTCGCTGCCGGAACGTCCTCTGGCAGGTGTCGTGGAGTTTGGTGAACCTTCAACGCTGAGCGTTCAGAAGTCCGTGTCAAGCAGTCTGGAGTCAGATGCGATTGAGTTCGCCGAGCAGTGTGATGTCAGCGACCTCGAAATGATGGAGGCGGATGCTGATGTCGTGAATGCAGACACATCGACCAGTCAGTTGTATCACCGAGTGGATCAGGCAGTGCGTCCGGAGCCTGCTGTTGAGACGGGCGCGGAGCCGGTCGATTTTTCCAGCTGGGTGCCGATACCTGCGCACTATACGTGGGTGGAAAGTTCGGTTGCCGAACCGCCGACAGAACCGTGGCCGGTGAATCCGGTCGCCGCGATTCCTCGCAGTATGTCGATTGACATTCAACCCGTGGATGATGATGAGATCCTGCGGTTGATGAGTGAGCGTCGGCGGATGTCCGGGTTGGCAGACGGAGTTCCGGCAGAGAGAATTTCGGAGTCGTCTGCTGAGCTGCCGGCGGTTCCCGAGGAAGCTGCGGGTGACACTTTGGAGGAGCCGCGATTACCGCTGCGGTCGCTGGAGAATCGTCGGGACATTTTTGGCGGTTTTCAGGACGTGTCGACGATTGTCGGCGATATGGCTGCTCGTTCGGAACCTGAGCCGCGTTCGATCCCGCGGTCGCTTGGGACTCCGACTGTGTACTCGGGTGAGTCTGCAGAAGAATCATTCAGCGTTTCGGCAGAGCAGACGGCAGAGGATCGATTTGCTACGCTGTTCACTCGCCTGCGCAAACTGCGAAGTGAGAAATCCGGCTTGTTGCCGGGGACTCCGTCTGAGATTACCGAGCAGGCTCGTCAGGATCACTGACAGTCTGCCGCTGATCAGACCGGCGTCAGCATTCTTCTCCGGGAGATTTCCGCAGTGCCTCGTCGTGCCAGAGAATCGTCTGCTCAGAAGCGGGAGCGAGTGCTGCAGATTGTGAAACGGCTTGAGCAGCTGTTTCCTGTTGCTGAGTGTGCGTTGCATCACACAAATGCATTTCAGTTGCTGGTGGCGACAATCCTGTCTGCACAATGCACGGATGAACGTGTGAACAAGTCGACTCCTGAGTTGTTCAGACGATTTCCGGACGCGGCAGCGTTGTCTGCAGCCAGTCAGGAGGATGTGGAGGAAATAGTGAAGCCGCTGGGATTTTTCCGCAGCAAGGCGGCCAATATCCGGGCGATGGCGGCGGGGTTGGTAGAGCATCATGGTGGAGAGGTGCCGGCCGATCTGGAGGCACTGGTGGTGCTGGCGGGCGTTGGTCGTAAGACGGCGAGCGTGGTGCTGGGAACGTGGTTCGGGATCCCTTCCGGCGTCGTTGTGGATACTCATGTCAGGCGTTTGACCAACCTGCTGGGGCTGGTCAAATCGCAGAATGCTGAGATTATTGAGCGCGAGTTGATGGACCTGGTCCCTCAGTCGGAGTGGATCAATTTTTCGCACCGCCTGATTCATCATGGTCGTCGTACGTGTGTGGCCCGACGTCCCCGGTGTGCTGGTTGCGGTTTGTTATCATTGTGCCAGCGAGTGGATTTGCCGGCTCTGGAGGAGCCGGCGGACGCTGTCTGAGCCACGAATGTGCGAGAATGTCGCGTCTCTGTGCTGCGAGATCGCTCGGGTGTGCGTGGGGAGCCGGTTGTCTGGTTCGCTCTTCGAATAGTGATATTTTGTTCACTCTTGTGTCTGGGTGTAGCGGCAGAAACTGCCGGAGCAGCGGCAGGAACTGCTGGAATTGGGTGTCAGGGGGTTGGCGGGGGGGTGGCGCCGCTCTGATTGGTTCAAAAAGCTGTAAAGGTGTCTTCACTGTGCAATCCGCCCGGGGTTACTCTGGAGGGCGGACCGGGCCGATTGTTGGCCGTGGCGGGGGGCTTTTTCTTCCGTCGGGTGATTCGGTCGTGGAAAGTCAGGAAGACAGGCATGGCGGTCAGACTGAAGCAGAGCTGTTTGCTGGGGATATCGATATCAGTGCTGTTGTCATCAGGTTGCTGCCTGCGTAAGGGCGGTGATGAGTTGACGGCTGCGCAGCGGCAGGCTCGGGATCTGTACGTTCAGAACCAGCAACTGGAGCAGATGTCGCGTGGTCTGACGTCTGAAAACCAGGCGTTGTTGAATCAGCTGGCGGAGACGCAGTCGCAGCTGGGCACGATGGGTGAGCGTCTGAACAATCTGGCGTCGGAGCGTGAGGGTTTGTTGTCGGACCGCGTGGCACAGGCTTTCGGAGATTCGGTGGCCGATCAGCCTGGTGCGGGGCTTTCGGCGGACGGGTTTCAGTATGATCCGGCGACGGGTTTGAACAGGTTTCGCAGCGACATACTGTTTGATCTGGGCAGTGACGTGATTCGTCCTGAGGCAGGTCCGGTACTGAAGGAGTTTGCTTCGAGTGTGACGGCTGGGGCTGCTCAGGGAATGAAGGTGCTGGTTGTGGGGCACACGGATGACCAGTTGATTGTGCGTCCTGAGACTGCGATGAAGCATCCCACCAACTGGCATCTTTCGACGGACCGTGCGGATGCGGTGATACTGGAGCTGATGCGTCTGGGTGTGCAGCCGGAGCGAGTGGCGGCGATGGGGTACAGCGAGTTTCATCCGCTGGAGCGTTCGGCGACTGAGACGGCTCGTCAGCGCAATCGGCGTGTTGAGTTGTTTGTGGTGCCGGTGGATCAGAATACGGCAAAGTGGGATCCGGTGAGTGCCACTTCGTTGTAGCCTGGCGTTGTGCAGTTCGGGTGAATCGAGCGATGGCATTGGTGGCTGATGGCGGGAGATTGAGTGGCATGTCGGATGCACTGGATGTGGTGGCGGTGGGTGCGCATCCGGATGACGTGGAGATCGGCTGTGGCGGGACTTTGGCGCGGATGGTGCAGCAGGGTTATCGGGTGGGAATTGTGGATCTGACGGATGGCGAGCCGACGCCTCTGAGTCCTGGTCCGGAGGTACGTCTGTCAGAGGCTGTTGCTGCGGCGCGTGAGTTGGGTGTGCAGTATCGTGAGACACTGACGCTGCCCAATCGTCGATTGTTTGACAGTTTTGAGGCTCGAGTGGCATTGGCGAAGGTGTTTCGTCGCTGGAGGCCTCGACTGGTGCTGGGGATAGCCGATCGGACACCGATGGCTTCTCCGGATCACTGGCAGGCGATGCAGATTACGGATGCGGCGGTGTTTTACAGTCGACTTTCGAAGTGGGACGAGCATTTTGAAGGGCTGCCTGTGCATCGTGTGCAGAAGCAGTTGTGGTACCCGCTGGGGTTGCAGACCCTGCAGGTGCCGACGGGTGGGGGAGCGTTTGTCGCTGATATTTCAGCAACACTGGATCAGAAAATACGGTCGATTCGATGTTATGCGACTCAGTTTCCTCCGGGAAAGGATCGTGTATTCCGCCTCGTGGAGGGGCAGGGGCGCATGTTGGGTGCGTCTGCGGGATTTGAGGCTGGTGAGTTATTGATTTCTGCGACGACGCTGGGTTTGTCAAATGTTGTTGAGACGATCTGCGGGGGTGGTTTAGTGCTTTGATGTGACGCTCGAATCCTGACTTTTCACTGGGGAACCAGCGGTTACAGTTGTCTTTTTGTCGATTTCGTGGACAATTTCGATTGCTCTGGCGGTGTGCCGTCGGGGCAAAGATTCCTGCCATATACAGGTGAACAAGCGGATTCATGCCAGCCATTCGCACGGGTCATCTCAGCGTGACCGGCAATTTCAGAGAGAACAACGAAGACAACTGCCATGTGGACGCACGGCAGCGACTGTTCATTGTGGCTGACGGTATGGGTGGTCAGAGTGCTGGTGAAAAAGCCAGTGCGATGGCTGTCGAACTGATTCCTCGCTATCTCGAGCAGCGTCTGGATTTTCAGTCTGCGACGCCGGTCGCGGTGCGTGATGTTCTGGATCGTGCGATTTCGTCGGCCAACACGGAAATCATTGCACTCAGCGAAGTGGACCCTACTGCTCGCAGTATGGGTACCACAGTTGTGCTGTTGCTGCGTGTGGGCGACTTGTTTTACGCGCTGGGGGTGGGTGACAGTCGCTGTTACGAGTTACGTGGCGGTGTGCTGCGGCAACTGACAACCGACCATTCGATTACTCAGGCTCTGCTTGATTCGGGAACTATCAGTGCCGAGGAAGCGAAGACTCATCGGTACAAGAACGTGCTGTACAAGTATCTGGGTTGTCGTGACGGTGCCTCGGGTGCTTCGGTTGTTGAGTTGTCTCCGCGTGCGGGCGATCGGTTTCTGCTGTGCAGTGATGGTTTGAACGACGGATTGAAAGACAGCGAGATTTCTCGGCTTCTGAGGGCAGCGACGGATCCGCAGAAGGCCTGCGAGACTCTTGTTGCAGCGGCTCTCAGTGCCGGTTCGCGTGACAATGTCAGCTGTATCGCAGTGTTTGTTGACTGAGCTGCGGGGGGCGTTCTGATGCAGTCTCAGTCGGGCAATCAGCAGCCCCCGGAAAAGACTCCGACTGCTTTGACCCAGGTTGGAACGGATGTGGGTCGCGCTGCGGGGATTGTGCGAGCGGGCGGTCTGGTGGGTATGCCCACAGAGACGGTCTACGGTCTGGCTGCGAATGCACTGGATGCCGGTGCGGTGGCGAAGGTGTTTTCCGCAAAGGGGCGACCGACGTTTGATCCGCTGATTGTGCATCTGGCGGATGTGTCTGATTTATCCAGGGTGGTGAGCATTGTTCCAGCACTTGCCTGGCGGCTGGCGGAGTCATGCTGGCCAGGGCCTCTGACGCTGGTGCTGCCGAAGGCTGCGACTGTTCCGGATCTGGTGACATCCGGGTTGCCGGGTGTGGGCATTCGCATTCCAGCGCATGCTATGGCTCAGCAGTTACTGCGTGAAGCCGGTTGTCCTCTGGCAGCTCCCAGTGCCAATCCGTTTGGCGGGATCAGTCCCACGACTGCAGCGCATGTGGTGGCGGGTCTGGGTGGACGTGTGGAATATGTGCTGGACGGTGGTCCGTGCCGTGTGGGAGTGGAATCGACAGTGGTGTCGTTGATGGGTGTAGTTCCGGTGGTGTTGCGGCCGGGTGGGGTGGGTCCGGAGCGTTTGGAGGAGTTGCTGGGTCACTACGAGACTGCTCGATCGGATGCCGCACTTGACGATTCTGCCCAGCCTGCTCCGGGCATGCTCAGTCGCCACTATGCACCGCGGACGCCGCTGCGACTGATCGCTGCAACCGGGGTGGCAGTTCCTGTGCCGGGACGGAGGAGTGGCCTGCTGACATGGGGTTCTGAGTCAGAAATTCCCGGTTTTGACCGAATTTTCCGGCTTTGCAGCGAAGGAAATCCCGAAATTTGTGCTGCTGGTTTTTTTGCAGCCCTGCGGGATCTCGACTCTGCCGGTCTGGACGTTATCATCGCCAGACAGTTTCGTGAGATTGGTCTGGGGGTCGCGTTGAACGACCGATTGCGGCGTGGTGCGGCCGGAGGGGAAAAGTGATGACTGGTAAAGTGACTGGTTTGTTTGTTTTCGCTGCTGCGGTTTTGTGTGTGCTGCTGCGGCTGTTGCCCATGCCGCTTGAGAACCTCTCGATGCTGGGGGCGCTGGCGGTTTTCTGCGGTGCGCGAGTTCGTCCGGTGTGGCTGGCTGTACTTGCCATCCTGGGGACTCGACTGGTTTCGGACGCTGCGCTGCATTGGCGCACGGGGTATGGCTTTTACGGATCGATGGCTTTCGACTATGCGGCCTATCTGCTGGTGATGCTGGCTGGTTACATTCTGCGGCCACAGACGACTTCGCGGGCGCTTGCAGCAGGATTGGTTTCAGCCGTGTTGTTTTTCCTGATCAGCAACACTGGTGCGTGGTGTATGCCGCTGAATGGTCAGTACCTGTATCCTCAGACTGCTCAGGGTCTGCTGCAGTGCCTGATCAACGGCCTGCCGTTTGCTCGTGGAACGCTGGCTGGCGACCTGTTGCTGACTCCCCTGTTGTTCCATGTGGCTGGGTTGTTACTGGTCAGTCGCCCGCAGTCCGCAGTTGTGGGATCAGAACATGCAGCGTCATGATGGGCGAGCCGCGGATCAGTTGCGTGTATTGAAGATTCAGCGGGGATTCGTCAGGACAGCGCAGGCCAGTGTTCTGATTGAGGCTGGCAACACCATGGTGCTTTGCACGGCCAGTGTGGAGAAGGGTGTGCCTCCGTGGCGTCGTCCGCGCGACCCCTCGGTTGCGGTGCAGGGGTGGGTGACGGGTGAGTATTCGATGCTTCCGGGCAGCACCAGCCCTCGGAAACAGCGTGAACGCAGCAAGGTTGACGGTCGTACGACGGAGATTCAGCGGCTGATCGGTCGCAGTCTCAGGGCTGTGGTGGATTTTGCGGCGCTGGGTGACTACACGATTACAGTGGACTGTGATGTGCTGCAGGCTGATGGCGGGACGAGGACAACCAGTATCACGGGCGGCTACATCGCGCTGGCGGACGCCGTGACTGCTGTGTTCCCAGGGGGGCAGGGTGTTGGTGGCCAGCCGATTCTGCTGGATTCCGTTGCTGCGATCAGTGTGGGCGTTGTGGCTGGAGTGCCTGTGCTGGATCTGGATTATTCTGAGGACAGCACAGCGGAAGTGGATATGAATGTGGTGATGACGGGGCGTGGTCGTTTTATTGAGGTTCAGGGTACTGCGGAGGGGCAGCCGTTTGATGAATCACAATTGCAGGCTATGCTGCGGCTGGCGAGAGCAGGCATAGTCCAGCTGACGGTGCGGCAGCAGGAGTGCTGAATGGCGGGTCAGGCAGGGTCTGTCAGCCGGGCTGACCGGCTGGAAGTGTCGGGTGAAAGGAGCGGACTGAGGGTGATGCAATTATCGGAACTTCCTCTCAGCGGTCCGTGGGGTGAGCGGCATCTGCTGGGTCTGGAGCGGCTGACGGCTGCTCAACTGACGACGGTTCTGGACCTGGCAGAGGAATTGGAGCGTGCGACAGCCGGGGGTTCGGAGCGTCTGAGTACGCTCAAGGGGCTGGTGGTCGCCAACCTGTTCTTCGAGAATTCCACGAGGACTCGCACCAGCTTCAGCCTCGCGGCTCGTCGTCTGGGTGCGGATACGGTCGATTTTTCGGCCAGCTCCAGCAGTCTGTCGAAGGGTGAGACGTTTATTGACACGGCTCTGACGATCGAGGCGATGGGTGTGGATCTGGTGGTCTGTCGTCATAAGACTCCGGGCGCCCCGCATCTGCTGTCGCGGCATCTGCGAGCTGGTGTGCTGAATGCGGGCGACGGGACTCATGAGCATCCGACTCAGGGTTTGCTGGACATCTACACGATTCGTCGGCATCGCGGTCGGATCGCAGGACTGACGGTGGCGCTGGTTGGTGATATTCGCCACAGTCGCGTGGCTCGTTCGAATATTCACGGGCTGGTGAAACTGGGGGCTCGGGTCATCGTCTGCGGTCCTTCGACGCTGGTACCGACGGAGATACGTCAACTGGGTGTTGAGGTGGCCTGGAATCTGGACGAGATTCTTCCGGAGGTGGATTGTGTGAATCTGCTGCGGGTGCAGTTTGAGCGACAGCGGGGGGCTTTTTTCCCGTCAATTGCGGAGTACGCCGAGTTGTTCGGGATGAATGCGGAGCGGATCCGTCGGGCTCGAAAGGATCTTCTGGTACTGGCGCCCGGTCCCATCAATCGTGGAGTGGAACTGACTCCGGACGTGGCGGATGGCCCCAATTCCGTGATTCTTGATCAGGTTTCCAATGGTCTGCTGATTCGGATGGCGTGTTTGTCTCTGCTGGCTCGAGAACGTCGTGCGGGAAGCGGAGGTGCGGCGTGAGTGAGGTCTGGATTCGTGGTGGCCGAGTGCTGGATCCGGCGTCGGAAACTGATGCTCTGGCAGATGTCTGGGTTCGTGGTGGCCGGATTGCTGCCGTGGTTGCACCGGGGACTGTCCCCGCTGATGCTGCCCCGGGAGTCCCGGTGCTGGATGCTGCTGGTCTGCTGGTGTGTCCGGGTTTTGTTGATCTGCACGTTTCGCTGCGTGAACCTGGATGCGAGGAGGATGAGTGCGTATTGACGGGTACTGCGGCGGCGCTGGCCGGTGGTTTCACCACCATCTGTGCCCAGTCCGACGCCAGTCCGGTGGTGGACAATCGTTCGGCTGCCGAGTTTATTCGGTTGCAGGCGGAGCGTGCCCGGCAGTGTCGTGTGTATCCGCTGGGGGCAGTGACCAAGCAGCACAGGGGAGAAGAGCTGGCGGAGATTGGTCAGCTGGTGCAGGGGGGGGCGGTAGGTTTTTCGGACGCCATGCATCCGGTAGCGAATGCGGAAGTGATGCGTCGAGCGCTCGAGTATACACGAATGTTTCGTCGTCCTGTGCTGCATTTTGCGATGGTCCCGGAACTGGCGGAACAGGGTGTAATGCACGAGGGTTTCCAGTCGACTCGGTTGGGACTGCGGGGCATCCCGGCTGCGGCTCAGGACATTATGACGGGGCGGGATATCGCACTGGCAGAGCTGACGGGTGGTCGAGTTCATCTGATGTGCGTAAGCACTCGGGATTCGGTGGCGCGCATCAGGCAGGCTCGGGCGACCGGTTTGGCGGTCAGCTGCGACGTGGCTCCGCACCATCTGCTGCTGACTGACGAGGTTATGGATCGATTTGATCCGATGTACAAATGCAATCCTCCACTGCGTTCGCGCGAACATGTGGATGCACTGATAGCGGGTTTGCGAGATGGTACGATCAGTGCAATTTCGGCCGATCATCAGCCGCGTGCTCAGGAGAAGAAGCAGGTGGAGCTGGATCAGGCTCCATTCGGGATCTGCGGCCTGGAAACAGCACTGAGTGTGTGTGTGCAGGCGCTGATTCGCCCGGGTCATCTGACGTGGCTGCAGTTGATTGCCAGACTTACGAAGGGTCCGGCGGATGTGCTGGGATTGCCCTGCGGTACGCTGGAGGTTGGTCAGGCTGCGGATATCACGCTGATCGATCCGCAGGCCGAGTGGACGGTGGATGCCGGCAGGTTTGCCTCGCGCAGCCGAAACACTCCATTTGACGGGCAAACACTGCCTGCCGTTGTAAAAACGGTGCTGGTTGACGGCGTTGTCAGGCTCAGTCGATAGAGTTGTCCAGCATCAGTGAAGCCAACTGCCATTCTTCCATGACAAGGTCCAGCAGAGGTGTTTCCGCCGTTACCGGACGATCGAACGTTGCCGTTCGAGTGGCAGGAGCGGTCGGGTTCATTCCTGTGAGCTGTACTGGTTGTGTGCCGGTGACGCCGTCAGGGATGGTGCAAGCTGAGTCTGGAAGTCGATTGGGCTGCTGCATACTGACGGAGTCGATCGGCGCCAGCAGGTTTGGCACCAGTTGTTCGGGAATGCCCGCAAGCAGCAGGTCGTTCCCGGCTGGTGTCAGTACTTGTGCGGCGATTTTGAGTTTGACTTCGGTGCTCCAGCTGGAAAGTTTACCCGTGCCATCGACAGCACGGAGCCACAGTCGGTAATCGCCGGCCGCGATGGCGGCTGCCGGTGTGAAGCTGGTCGTGGTGATACCGGGGACGTTGAGTACGTTTTCTGCTGGTGCAGACGCGCGGTTCATAAAGACGATGTAAGAAACAGCCCCGTCAACAGCCTGCCAGGTGATGGTTGGTTTGGCTCCGGTGGTTGTGCCGGTGACGGGTGAGGTGATGGTGGGCTGTCCGCCGATATTAATATCGCGCAGTTCTGCACCACCGCTGCGAATGCTGCCGGCCTGTGCGGAGCTGACGGCCAGGACCCACCATTTGTAGTTCCCGGACGGTATATTGCTGGCCGGTGTAAATGTGTTGGTGGCGACGGACAGACCGTCGAAGACCATGGTGTTGGTAGCCTGATTTCTCAGGAAGAACTGGTAGCTGGCGGCCCCGGGCACGGCATTCCATGTGAAGGTCGGGGTTGCGTCGAAGGTGGAAAGTGCCGGTCCGGTGGGTTTTACCTGAGTGACAACGAGAGCTTCGTAGAGTACGGACCAGCGTCCGGCGTTGCCTTTAGCGTCTATGCCACGGATCCAGAAGCGGTGTTTGCCCATAGCGAGGTCGGTTGGCGGCGTCCAGCTGGTGGTCGCACCGGTAGCCCCGTTGACGAACAGTCGGAATACCTGAGTGATCCCAGCCGAAAAATTATCTCCCCAAAGGTCGTATTTGACTGCCCCTTTGAGGTTATTCCATGTGAGTGTGGGTTTTGAGATGAGTTGCGTACGGGGCATGCTGGTCCATGTGACGGCCGGCAGCAGGAACGCGGTCTGAGTGCTGCTCCAGTTGCCGGCGACATCGCTGGCGAAGACGGGTCTGATCCAGACGTTGTATTCTCCGAGGGCCATATCCTGGGAAGGCGTATAGGATGTTCCGGTCACGGTAGCTTCGCGGAATCTGGCAACACCCGTGGTGACATTGTTGATCTGGACCTGGTACTTAACGGCACCGGCAAATGCATTCCATGTGAAGGTGGGTTTGAGTGTGAAGGCATTAGGGGCCGGGAAGATCAATCGGATTCCGGCGAATTCGGCCGCCCCCATGTCGACGATGGCGGGTGGTGTGCCGACGTGGTCACCGTCCAGGACTCGCATGAAGCGTCCACCGCGCTGGTCGTTGGCCAGTGCGGGCTTATCGGCAGCAGTTTCGTCAACGGCCAGAGCGAGGCTGCCACGGTCGATGGCGGGACTTCCGGACTGCAGAGCGTGGGTCATGGTCAGGCCACCATTGATCTGCAGCGGTCCGAGTTTGGGATTCAGTGCCGTGGCTGCAGTGATGCCACCGATGAGATTGCCATTGGCGTCGGGAACGGTTGAGGGTGTCAGTGTAGTGCCTTCACTGCGACCGATGAGGCTGAATGCGGTCTGCATTCCGAATTGTGATGGCAGCACATCTGAGGCGACGGCATTGTCAGTATTACCGGCGACGATGCTGTTGCGGATCAGCAGTTCGTTGCCGCCGCGGATACCGCCACCACCGCTTTTTACGGACTTATTGAGTGTGACGGTGCTTTGACTGATGATGGTCTGGGTGCCTGTGTTTGTTTCATTGGAAAAGCCGGACACAAACAGGCCGCCACCTTCAGCTTCCGTGCCACTCACTGAGTTACCGGAGAGCGTGGTCTGGGAGAGGATAACATTGGAGAAGCTGGTGTAGATTCCACCGCCGTGTGACCAGCGCCCGGTAGTGCTGTTACCTGAGATTGTACTGCGACTGATCTGCAGTCGTCCGGTACCTGCGGCGTCATAGAATGCAATGGCACCTCCGACAGCGCCGATGCCGGTCGACTGATTACCTGAGATCGTGCTGCGGGTGACCGACATCACGCGACCTTCCGCGTAGATGGCTCCGCCGTAACTCCAGTTGCCTTTTGTGGAGTTGCCGGTGACGGTGCTGTCGGCGATTTCAAGATCGACCAACCGAACATGGATGGCACCTCCGTCGCTTTCACCGCCATTCGTGGTGTTTCCGCTCAGTGTGCTGCCGGTAATGATCAGTTTGCCCTTTTGGGCGGCGACGGCGGCGCCACCCGAGTAACTGCCGCCGGTTGTGTTTCCGGAGAGCGTACTGTCGGCAATTGTCAGGCTGCCTGTTGCCTGTGACCGAATAGCGGCACCCTGGAATCGATCATCACTGAACAGGTGACCGTTGCCTGTTGTACGGCCATTTTTCAGCGTCATTCCGCTGATGCTGACGGTGGCGGCTGATTCGGTGATGTCGAATAGCCGTGACCCGAGTTGAGCATCGATGATGGTGCGAGTGGCTCCGTTGCCGGTCAGAATCACGGAGTCGCTGAGAGTGATCTGTCCGAGTGTCAGGTCGATCTCTGAGCCATTGATGGCCGGGGCAAAGGTGATGGTATCGGTACCAGCGCTGCCATTGGCGAGGATGATGGCTTCACGCAGGGACAGGTCAGTGGCCGATGTGTTTCCATCGACTTCGTCCATGGCAATTGTAACGACCAGCGGTGCAGTGAGACTGAATCGTTCGGTGGCGCCCATATCCACGGTGCCGCCAACAACACGCTTCATGAGCGAATTCTGGCGCTGGTCAGTTGTGAGAAGTTCGTTGGCTTTGGTGCGATCGACAGCCAGAGCATTGCTGCCGCGATCGACGGCCGGGCTGTTGGCCTGCGGCAGATGTACGGGCACCGGACCTCCGAACTGCAGCAGTGCGGAAAGTTGCGGATTGATGGCTGTAGCGGCAGTGGCTCCGCCGATCAGGTTGCCGAGGTTATCCGGTGTTGTACCAGTAGTAGGCACGAGTGCGGTGCCGTCGCTGCGTCCGATCAGGCTGGATTTCACGGTGAGTGTTTTTCCGGTGGCGACCGTGAAGGAAATGTCGGTACCGGTGGCTGGAGCCTGATTGTCGGCAATGATGGAGTTTTCGATGATGACACTGGTGTTGGTGGTGAAGATGGCACCTCCGGAAATTGCCGCCTGAGCATTTCTTCCAGCGGTGTTACGGGTCAGTGTGCTTTGGCTGATGGTGACCTGCCCGCCTTCGGCATGAATGGCCGCGCCGGTGGATCCGGTACCAAGAGTTGCGTTACCGGAGAAGGTGGATTGGGAGGCGATAATGATACCTGAGAGAGTTGCGATCGCTCCGCCGGAGAAGGTACCGGCGGAGAAATTGTCGGCAAATGTGGAGCGGCGCAGAGAGACTGATGCGGAGGCTGTGGCGACGGCCGAACCGGGAGAGCCGTCAGCCTGTGTCTGATTTTCGCTGAGCCATGTCGAATCGAGCAGGAGTGCGCCGGACTGTGAAAAGATCGCTCCGCCGGAGGAGTCCGCAGCGGTCGTGCTGTTGCCCTTGAAGCGACTGGCAGTGGTGACCACGCTGCCGGAGCCAGTTGAGACCGCTCCGCCCGGAGAATTGGTGTTCTGTGTGGAATTTTCGTTGAAGAGTGAGTCCGTGATGGTCAGTCCGGCTGTTCCCACTGCGACAGCACCACCAGCGGAAGAGACGCCTGCGGTGGAATTCTGAATGAAAGTGGAGCCACTGATCTGGACGGCACCGCTGCCAGAGAAGACAGCCCCACCGGCAGACGAAGCACCCGTGGTGGTGTTATTGCGGAACAGGCTGCTGTTGATGTTGATGGAACCGGAGACGGAGGCTACAGCACCACCCGATGAAAAAGCACCCGTTGTGGTGTGCTCCTGAATTCGACAGTCGCTGATGGTCAGTGTGCCGCTGGAGGCAAGAAGCACGGCTGCCCCCGAATTCCGCAGGTCCCCCGGCCCCGAGTCTGCACCAAGGTTACCGTTCTGAAGGGTCAGTTTTTCAAGAGTGAGGCTGCCTGAGCTGACGAAAAAGATGCGAGAACTGCTGCTGGCATCGATCACAGTTTTCAGAGAACCGTTGCCGATGATTTTGAGTGACTCTGAGATGGTGAACTGCTCGCCGGACATGGAAAGGCTGGCGATGAGTCCGGCTGATGTGTCGAGGGTCGGGGCAAAGACAATGGTATCTTCACCGACGCTGCCGGCTACTGATCCGTCCACAGCCTTGTTGGTGTTGGCTGCCTGGATAGCTTCGCGGAGAGTGATGAAGCCGTTCTGTGTGAGGTCATCATCGAGCGAGGTAACAGTGATGGTGGCAGGCAGGATGCGGGTTTCCAGTGACTGTACAGCATTCTGCAGTGGGAGCCGTGCCTGACGTGCGGTGTGGCGGCGAGAACGTGCAGGTCGGTGTGTCAGCGTGGAGGGTCTGGCAAAACCGGAAAACAGTCCACGGAAGTTGAAGGCGGACATGTCAAACCTTTCGAGCTGTCTGCATCCGATGCGGAATTTCAAAGTTGCTGTTGGTTCGGAACCACGGGCGAGAGCCAGCATTCAGAGCATTGCCGGGGAGCGTCGGATGCAGGTCGCGTCCACAGCGGTGCCAGGCGGTGCGTGATGGGAGCGCAACGTCTGCGCCGCGAGGAGATCCCCGAATGAAAAAGTTTGCCGCGCAGTCCGAGCGGGTTCAACGGGAAGACTCTGAATCGGGGTAACTGGCGGGCATACAGTGCTGAACCTGACCGGTTTTGCGGGTTTGACTGATTGCGTCAACGTTGATGGAAAAAGCAACAAACCGCTGGTCTGGCCGGTATTTTGAGTGTGTACAGGTCGGCGGGTGCAGGTGAGCGTTGCGTTCTGAGAATTCGGACAGATGTTTGGAGCATGGAATGTGTGCACCTGCGGAAGTGGATGCCGGGATTTTCAGGGGACCTTGCGATGCCGAACCATGAGGAGTCAGCGGAAACGTCGGGAAACCAACTGGGAAGTGTGCATACCGCCTCTTTTCCAGCACTGCTGCAGCAGCTGGGAATCGCGCTGGCAGTCACCACCTATCAGGCTGGAAAACTGGTTTTGCTGAGGTCTGCATTCGGCCATTTGAATACACATTTCTGTGGTTTTCCGAAGCCCATGGGTTTGGCTTTGCGGGGGCCGAGGCTGGCCGTGGGAACTCGCAATTCCGTGGTGGAGTTTCATGAGAACGAGGCTGCGGCGGGCTTTGCGGGGACAGGGAGAGGCTGTGATCGGTGCTATGTGCAGCGGCTGTCGCACGTGACGGGTAACATCCAGATTCACGAGATGGAGTGGGTGGGGGAAGAGCTGTGGTTTGTGAATACGCTGTTTTCATGTCTGTCGGTGCGCAGCTCAGTGCACAGTTTTGAGCCGCGCTGGCAGCCATCGTTCATCAGCGCACTGGCTCCGGAGGACCGCTGCCATCTGAATGGGCTGGGATTACGGGATGGGGAGATTCGGTATGTCACAGCGTTGGGGTGTGCAGATACCGCGGGTGGCTGGCGTCCGGGGAAGAAGGATGGCGGGGTGCTGCTGGAAGTCAGTTCCGGGGAGGCTGTGGCAACCGGGCTGTCGATGCCTCATTCGCCACGGTGGTACCGGGACCGGCTGTGGCTGCTGGAATCGGGATCGGGGACACTGGGTGTGGTGGATATCGTGAGCGGTCATTACGAGGCTGTGACGGGTTTGCCTGGATTTACACGAGGGCTGGATTTCTTTGGTGGTGTCGCGTTTGTGGGTTTGTCTCAGGTCCGAGAGTCAGCGTTGTTCAGTGGGATTCCGATTACAGAACCGGGGCGTGAGCGTATCTGCGGCGTAGCGGCGGTGGATCTGGAAACGGGTGGATTACTTGGGTGGGTGAAATTTGACGATGGTGTGCAGGAGATTTTTGCTGTGCGGGTGCTGGCGGGCTGTCAGCAGCCGGAAGTTCTGCAGGAGGACGAGGCGGTAGTGGATGGCGTGTTTATTCTTCCGGACGGAGACCTGCGGCGGGTCCCGGCGGAGTATGGATTGCGGCACAGGTGAAGCGGGAGCGGTGCTGAGGACCGCTCCCGTCCGTTCCTGATCACCACGTCCAGCTTGAGGAGCCTTTGAGATTCTGAATGCATTCGGCTGGCCATTCACCGCGGAGCAGCCGCAGGATGATCTCTGCCGCGAGCGCCCACGTGGCATCATGGGATTCGTTATCGAGGCCGGCAACATGTCCGGCCAGCATGACATTTGGCATGCTGACGAGCGGGCTGGAGAGTGGCAGTGGTTCGGTTTCGAAGACGTCGAGTCCGGCCCCGCGGATTTTTCCTGACTGCAGTCCGCGGATGAGCGCGGGCTCATCGATAAGCGGACCACGGGCAGTATTGATAATGATCACGCCGGGCTTCATGCGGGCGATGGAGGCATCATTGATCATGTGTCTGGTCTGAGCAGTCGCGGGCAGGTGCAGCGAGATGAAATCCGATTCAGCGATGAGCTGTTCCAGTGGTACGAGCGGGATTCCATGCTGTGCGGCGAAGGCGGCTGGCGGGAATGGATCATAGGCGATGACATGCATGCCCAGGCCGAGTGCGCGAATGGCGGTGGCCTGTCCGATGCGTCCGAGCCCTACGAGGCCGAGTGTGCGACCCCAGATGCGCGGGGACGGGTTGCGGTTCCATTCACCGCGCCGAACTTCCTGATCGAGCGCGGGGAAGCCACGACCAACGGCCATCAGCATGGCGATGGTGTGTTCGGCGACGGAGTGGTGGTTGCAGCCCGGAGTTGTGGCGACAACAACCCGGCGTTCGTCGCAGGAGGGCAGGTGAATGGCATCGAATCCGACACCTGCTCGTGCCAGAACTCGCACACGCGGTACTGCAGCGACAACTTCAGCGGGCCACGGTTCTGAGCCGGCAATGACGGCATCGAAATCTTTGGTGGCTTGAATGAGAACTGCGGGATCCCAGAGGTTCAGTTTTCGATCAACCACGCAGCATTCGTGACCAGCATCCTGCAGCATTCCGAAATGGGGGCCGGATTCACCATTTAACGCAGTGCACAAAACTCGTACCATATTACGATCCAGTCAGTCGGGTTGTTCTTTTTCAGGGTCGCCAACGAAACATCAGAGCAGGCGAATGTGGAAGCTAACGGTCACAGCAAATCCTCACAATCAGATCGAAGTCTGTCTGGGTGAGGAATCCCGCGTCGGGGAATGTTACTATCTCGGGCTGTCGGATGCAGCTCGGATTGATCCGGAGGTGGCTTCGGCGGGTGATTTGGTGCCGAAGACGTTTGAGAATTCCGTTCAGAGCGGTCTGCGGCAGCTGCTGAAAGGCTGGCTGCAGCTGCTGCAGCAGTTGTCGGATGGTGGGCAGGTGTACCTGCCGTTTGATTTTTCGGACGAGTATACTCGCTGGGTATCGGTGCGGCGTAAGGGGGCTGAGGCGGAGCTGGTTTTCGGCTGGGCTCCGGTGGAGGGTTGGGCGATCAGTCTGCTGGACTTTTCTGAGGTGGCCTGCGGATTGACGGGGTTCAGCCCGGACGAGCCGTTGATCTGCCAGCGTGTCTATCTGCCACGACTGATCTGTGAGGTTCGCAGGGCGAGTGCGGGGTAGTTTTCAGTTTTCAGTGGTCAGTGGTCAGTGGTCAGTGGTCAGTGGTCAGTGGTCAGTGGTCAGTTTTCAGTGGTCAGTGGTCAGTGGTCAGTGGTCAGTGGTCAGTGGTCAGTGGTTGGTGGTT
>CAITYU010000180.1 GCA_903896675.1 uncultured Planctomycetaceae bacterium | reverse complement strand
GTGCTGTCCGTCCGCGACGACCGGAAGTTGAAGGCGAAGCAGAAGGCGAACAGCGAGAACGTCCTGCCGATGAGCCTCGTCCGGAATCTGATCGCGAAGGTGATGACAAGGAAGAAAAGGATGACGATAAATAACGATCGCTGCGACGGAACTGGCCGCTGCCTATAAGTCCTGTATGACCCATAAGTCTTAAAGACCTATGGGACTTACAGGACTTACAGGACCCATAAAAGCAGCAAAATCTTCCCGCTCACTCCTGAGCATTCCGGCCCAGTGCGATGTCAAAGTCGTTCATCGCCGGCACCATCATCGCTACCGCCGCAAATCCGTAGGCCATGCAGATCCAGAAACACACGCCCAGATTGCCGCCCAGCAGAAATTCCGTGATCGCATAAAACGTCAGAAATGGCAGCAGCAGCGAGGCCATTGTCAGGGCATTCGATGGGTTGCGATGCGTCAGCGACGAATACAAACCCAGACTGCCAAAACCAATGAACAGAATGAAACTCTGCAACTGAATCGCAAATGATGAACGAGCCTCCACCAGCAGCAGCATAAACACAAAAATGCCCACACACAGAAAAAACATCGTGCCGAGGCTGTGAGCAATGGCCTGCCGCGAATTTTCATAGCTCAGCCCCGCATGCAGACCGAGGGCCACCGCAAACAGTGTCAGCACCGTGTAGCCCACCGCCACATAAATCGCATTCTCAACCGACAGCTGCGGAATCACGCCACCCGCACAGAATGCTGCTACCAGCAGCAATGGCAGCAACAGCATTTCACGAGCATTCCAGACGGCGCCGCCAATCTTGCCAAACATGAACTCCCACGGTCGCAGGTCCGTCACCAGCAGAATTTCCAGCGTTCGGCCGTCGCGTTCATTCGTGATCGAAGTGACTGCCTGAGCGTTGCTGAGCAGCAGACTCAGAATCCCGATGCCCAGCACCGCAAAGGCTGGCGCTGACACCATCCCCAGCACCAGACCGCCCCCACCGCCACCACCGGATTCCGGCCGTGCCCAGGAAACCGCAGCCACCAGCACCGCCAGCAGCACGTAACACAGCTTGATCCAGATCATGCGGCGACCGTAGGCCCGAGTTCGCATTTCGCGCCAGATCACCGGCTGATTCCAGACCTGCCGATGCTTTCGCTGCACACCGGCCACCACCGTCGATGGAATCCGCGCCTCTTCCGCCGCCGCATCCTCGCCCGCTCCCGGAGCCGCAGCCTCCAGCACTCCCTGATACACTTCCTTCGAAGGATTCCAGCGTCGCAGCATCACCACCGTCAACTGACTCAAACCCCCGGCCAGCACCAGCATCGCCAGCACCGTCGGCCACGCCGAAACCTGCAGGACTCCGGGACGATCCACATCCAGCGGGTTCAGCACTTTCAGCAGCCCGTCATACGGGGAAAGTACTGCCGCCGCTCCACCCAGCAGCACCCCCAGACCGTGCGCAGCCAGCAGAAACACCGCCACTCCCAGCACACTGATCGCAATCGTCTGGAACGTCTTTTCACGCCAGAACGCGACAAGACTGCCCCATGCCCCGGCTGCCAGAGTCGCTGCGCAGACGATCGCCTGCGACCACAGAATCTGCTGCCACGTTACGCCACCCAGCAGCCGCAGCAGCGCAAATACAGGCCACGACGCGGCCAGCAGCACACCCACGTTCAGCAGACTGGCCAGCAGCTTACCCAGAGCCAGCTCGTAGTTTCGCAGGTCCGTCATCAGCAGCAGGATCAGGGTCTTCCGGTCCTTTTCCTGAGCCACCACGGATGCCGCAAACAATGTGGCAAAGAACAGACTCAGAGTCAGTTGCAGCAGCGCAAAGACCCGAAACACCAGCGCACTGAAAGACGCCACGTCGCCCGCAAAAACCACGTCCTGAAAACCGATCGTCGCCTGCCGCAGACTGTAAAACAGAATCAGCAGCCCGGCCACAAAACCCGCTCGCATGACGTAATGGCTGAGACGTCGCGGGGTCGTCAGGACTTCCCGCTCAAAGATCGGTCCTACTGCCACTCAGCCACCTCGCACAATAAAAACGGCTCGCGACTGTTGCACAGATCGCGAGCCGCCTGGAAAGATCCCTATTTCCGCTGCTGCAGACGCGTCTCGATCAGGAAGTTGCGCTCTGCATCCGGATGACGGCTGGGATTCTTGTCCCAGATGTCCTTCAGTGGATACGTGTCCGGCATGTTTCGAAGGTTCAACTGACATACCACTCGGTAGTACTGTATCAGCAGCAGACAGTCCTCGACATTGTCCCCGTCAATGAACATGTTGGGGTATTTTTCTGCCAGTTTCGCCCACTGAGTCATGGCGGCTTCAAGCGACTTCTGCGAATCCGAAATCTGCACGGTTTTGTCCGGCAGCATCGTGTCGCTGTTGCGACCTTCGTTGTACGCCTTCTTGCCCTCAAACGACATCCGCCGCGCTTCCAGCATCTCAGGAGTTCGCTCCAGATCGGCAATGTCACGCCACTGACGGAAGTTGGTCATGTCAAGATTCTGAGCCCAGATGCGACGCTGTTCCTGCAGCGTCACACCGTTCTCTTCCGCCAGAGCCTTCAGTTCGTCTTCCGTACAGTTCAGGCGGTACTTCTTGTCGTCCAGACCCAGAAAGTCCATCTTGCCATAGTCGTCCATCCACGACTTGTAAGCCCGATCCCACGCCGGAATGTGCTCGTCAAACAAACCCTTCTCAGCTCGCGTCTTCGCAAAATACAACAGGGCTCGCGCCGGACCCTGACGGAAAAATACGTGGGTCTTGCCCTTCACGCCGATCACACCGTCGTTGTCGTCCTTCTCGTTCGCCCGCACAAACCAGTCATACGCCACCAGATAGCTGTCCTTGCCGTCCGGATTGATCGTGCGGTCCGGGCCAGGTTCACCCGCAGTGGTTTTGAATCGCGGGTCCGGGTCGCGGACGAAGAATTCACGGAAGAACTTCTTCTCGTCCGAAACCCCCATCTTCGACTGCACGAATTCACCGACGTCGTGGAACAGAATCGGCACGGTCTGATTTCTGGTGGTCCCAAGGATCAGGAATTTGATGCCCTCCTTAACCCAGTAGAAGCGGTCGTCCACCTTGTCCCACTCGCGTGATACGTTGTAGGCCAGGTTCCAGCCCTGGAACTTCCAGATCTGCACGTAATGGGGCTGCAGCATGATGATCGAATCCACGGTCGCCCGCAGCTTCGCCCACTGCTTTCGCTCCTGATAGTCAATCGCTTTCAGCTGCAGTACCGTGGCCGCAGGACCACGCAGGCCCAGCAGCAGCAGGTTCATCGCCGAACTGGAAGGATCCACCTTGCCCAGAGTCGCCTCGCCAAGGTCGTACTGCTGCCGCTTCTGCGACAATACTCCGAGGCCACCCGCATCCGCCACCGCTCCGGCCGTCTGCCGAGCCGGGAAGCCGAGGTACACCACAGGCCCCAGCAGCAGCAATATGCCCACGCCGTACCAGATCTTCCGCTGACGTGAATTCACAGTGCTCATTTCGCCTCCAGTTCACGGAATTTCAGCAGCGCGCCGCCAATCAGAATACAGGGAATCAGAAAGCCAAAAAACACCACAATCGACGGCAACAGCACATCCCGAAATGGAACGTCAAACCGGTTCTCCACATACATCGAAGCACGGTTGAACACCGCAAAGTCCGGCACAATCATGCTGAATCCACGCAACACGCCGTCCAGACCCAGGTCCGCCGCTCGCACCACATTCATCGTCGCTGACGATACGTCCATGCCCACCTCGGGATTGCGGTGCTGGGCAATCAGGATCATCGACTCCACTGTGCCCGTGCCCTTCTCAACCCCCGCCAGCTTCCGAATCATGAAGTCATGGAAAAACTGACCCACGATGAAGAACGTCAGAGTAAACAGCAGGGCAACCGGGCCCTTCACCACACAACTGACCGTGACACCCAGCACAATGATCAACAGCAGCATCAGCAATATACTGAGAATCGCTTTCCAGTAGCCCACCCAGAACGGCTGGTCAGCCTTGCGGATGAAGAGGTCCGGACGAGCCATACCGAGATACATCTGATCGTTGATGCACGCCACCTCAACTCGCAGGTAACGGTCCCCATTCGGATCCTGAATCAGATCCTGCAGCAGATCCTTTTCAATCATCCAGCCTTCCGTATCCTCACTCACAAGCTGCTCACGACGGATCAGATCGTCGAAAAACAGATACCAGCTGCGACCGTCAGCAACCTTCAGCTTGCCAGCATCAACGGCCAGAGTCCCTGCGGTCAGCTGTTCACCCAGCACTGCCACCAGACGCTCCGCATTCAACTGCGAAATCCGTGATTCCTTCACCAGCTCTTCCGTCAGGCTGGCCTTCAATGCACCATCAGCCAGCAAACCGCCAGCGTCATTCTTACGAGCAATCTCGGCGGCCAGGAACCGACCCAGAGTCTCATAGTCGGCTACAAACCGCAGCCGCCGGGGAATTCGAGTCAGATTGGTCGAGCTTTCATCGAGGTCGTGATACTCAGACACGTTGAACGAAGGCAGCGGAACTTCCATCCGCTGCAGAGTCTCCATCAGCACCGCAGAACGCTCCGTCAGACCGTCCGCCACCAGATCCACCTTCGCCGCAAACGCTTCATACGGAATCTCAACCTTCTCGCCTCGCTCCTGCTGCTGCAGTGCCGCTGTAACGCCCTCGCCCGTCAACGCAGCTTCAATGAACAATCGGCCAAGATTGCCCAAAGCCGGGTCCTTGCGATTCTCCAGCACGGTTCCGGAAACAAACATTCCAAAATGCAGCCCGAAGTAGTCGGCCGGACGCAGCTCACCCGGGGCCGTACGAATCCGTTCCGTCAGCTTTTTCAGCTCGGCAGACGCCGTCTTGTACTGACCCTCACGCAGCGCATCCGCGATGGCTCGAGTCGCCTCGGACTGCGCCAGCATACCGAAGGCCTCTTCCCGAGGATTCACGGAGAGCGTGTACTGGGCCGAAATCCCCTTCACAATGCTGGATTCCGAGCCTTTGACTGTGCGGAAGGCCTCAAAACGACACTCCAGCAGCAGCTCTTCCTCACCCTGCTCATTGCGAGTCAGGGCGGATTCGTCCACACCGCGGAAAACATACACCGCGCGAGCGCGACTGTTTCCCGGAATGTGCGACCGATAGGCCCACACATCACCCACGTTCAACCCGGTTTCCTGAGGTTGACCTTCGGAACTGATGAAATACAGCTCGCCAAACAGCGGCACGCGACACTGCAGGGCACTGCGAGCATTCTCGGGGATTCGGCGACTGAGCCAGAACTGGCCAATCACGCCCATCACCACCAGCAGAATTGCCACCACCACGCCGAGGCCAGCCATGCGGCCAATCACAATCTCCATCCGCCGAGCCGGCTTGGTCACCACCGTGTGCAGTGATCGCAGACGGATGTCTTCAGGCAAGGCCCAGCAACTGAGAAAGATCAGGGCCGGCAGCAGCAGCCACGAAATGGCCGTCAGCAGAAATGTCACGTGCACACTGACCTGCAGCTCTGCCCGCTCGTTGGAATCCGTGATGAACCAGCCGGCAAACATCAGCAGAACCGCAAACATCACAAACACCAGCAGCGCCTTGCGACGCACAGCTTCCTTCAGTGTCAGACTGGCCAGCGCCGCAATTCGCCGCAGAGACAGCGAAAACAGATCTTCAAGATAACTGATCAGACCGCGTCGGAAATCCACCAGTCCTGCAGCCCCGCCACGACCCGCCAGACTGGCCAGCGGCAACACCAGACCCAGCCCCGCAAGGATTGCCAGCAGAATCAGCCACGATGTCGTGGCTGAAGTAAAATTGTAGGGCCGAACATCGAAGTCCATATGCCGCTCTTCCAGCTGGTCGGTTTTCAGTGGTCAGTGGTCAGTGGTCAGTGGTCACTCACGTTCAGTTCCGGCCGGAGGCGGCGACTTCTTCGGTCGAGAAGCGTCGGCCCGGACGTTCGCCGCTCTCTCGCACCGTTCGCAGGAACAGTTGTTCGAGGTCGGCCTTCGGGCGGCTGAATTCAACATCGCTCACATTGTGTTTCTTCAGCACCTGGCGGATGTCGGCCATGGCTTCGTCGGACAGTGTCGGAGTCCGCATCTGCATTTCGTTCCGCAGTTCCAGCAGCTCGTCCACTCGACCCAACACCTTCAATTCACCCTGAAACAGCACCGCAATCCGGTCGCAGACGTCCTGCACGTCGGCCAGCTGGTGGCTGCACATCACGACGGTTTTGCCCTGGGCCTTCAGCTGAATGATCAGGTCCTTCATTTCCCTCGTTCCGATGGGGTCGAGCCCGCTGGTGGGCTCGTCCAACAGCACGAGGTCCGGGTTGTTGATCAAAGCCTGGGCCAGACCGATACGGCGAGTCATACCTTTGGAGTATTCCTTGAGCTGGCGACGGCGCGCCTTGCCCAGACCGACCATTTCGATCAGCTCGTCAGCGCGACGCGCTCTGTCGGCCGCAGACATATTGAACAGCCGACCATAGAAATCCAGCGTTTCGTCCGCGTTCAGGAAGCGATAAAGGTAGGACTCCTCAGGCAAATAACCGATCCGCTCGTTTTTCGTCACGTCCGACGCCGGTTTGCCAAGAATCGTCATCTCACCGGATGTCGGGAACAACAGTCCCAGCAGCATCTTCATGGTGGTGGTCTTGCCGGACCCGTTCGGGCCCAGCAACCCAAACACCTCGCCCTGCATCACGTCCATGCTGAGACTTTTCACAGCCTGAACTTTCTTCCGACCCCAGAAGTCACGGTAGATCTTTGACAGATTTCGGATCTCAATAACCGCGTTTGACATAACCTTGTTCGCTCTGCAAAGACGCCGGAATGACCGAAAAATCGGGACAGACTGAGGGCGCAACGAGGCCCACGGCCAATTTACGCTCTTTCTTCGGTTCGCGTTGGGCAAAAATGTGGAGGGAAAACCGGAGCAAATGCAGCATCCCGGCAATGGCACCCGGCACAGCCCGTGTAACCAACACCAACCGCGAACCAAAACCCTCAACCCAACCGATTCTTCAGTAATACTGTTCTATTGATCAGTACCCACGCACCCCTGCCGCCAGCTCCATCCGCACCCGCCACCCCCTCCCACCACCAAACACCCCCCGAGAACTGAGCCCCGAAAACCGAAAACCAAGAACTGAGAACTGAGAACTGAGAACTGAGAACTGAAAACTGAAAACTGAAAACTGAAAACTGATAACTGATAACTGATAACTGAGAACTGAGAACTGAGAACTGAGAACTGAGAACTGAAAAAGCCCCGGCCTGACGGTCGGGGCTTCTGCTGATCATTCAATCAGACGGAGTTTGCTCACAGCGAATAACCACTGCGGTATTCACGGTGCACATACTGGTTCAGTTCAGGACGGTTTGTGCTGACCAGGTTCTTCGCGTCCCATTCAATACGAGTCCCCTCGCCGGCACGGACGGCAAGGTTCCCCACCAGAATGGTTTCAGTCAGCCGACCTGCGTAACCAAAGTTGCCCAGCGTGCCCGGCTTGTATGTGCCACGCACCGACTCAACAAACTCCCACTTCTGACGCTCGTCACCGCCACCCTTGAACGGAATGCGCGGAATCGTGGGCTCAGGCTTCTTGAAGTCCCTGTAGTTTTCTTCCGGCAGCAGAGTATAGGCCGCACCGTAGTCGTTCTCGGACAACAGCAGGCCCTTCGATCCCACCAGCACCGCAGCACTGGTGCGGCCGCCACCGGCCTTCTGAGCCGCAATCCGCTTGCGGAAACCCTCGGGCAACTTCGCAATCAGATCGTCAGACGGCAGGTTGCCACCGTCATACCAGAAGAACTTACAGGCCTTCAATCCACCACGCTCTGGAAACTCAAACATCAAAGTCGTGGCACCCGGGAAT
>CAITYU010000179.1 GCA_903896675.1 uncultured Planctomycetaceae bacterium | reverse complement strand
GCCTGGCGCAGGTTTCGGAGCGTGGTGTGCGCCTCCGGGCACTGCATCTGTTGGTTCGGCTTGCCCGCGGCTGCGATTCAGGCCTGACGGGCCGGTTTCCGAAAGCCGAGGGGGCAAACAGCTGAATTTGTGGGTAATGACAAGGCTTCAGCCCGTGTCGTCCCCCCACGCTCAAGTCCCTCAAACTTACCCCCCACCCCCCACTCGCGAGTGCGACTCTCCCGCCGCGCCGAAGGCAGCGCATCAGCGTAACCGATAGACTCTTGTTTGGTCCCGCTGGCAAACCCTTCACTGGATTTAACGGGTGCTATTTGTTCCCACCACCACATAAAGACCCATTACCACCCTCATCAAAGGTAAGATCCGCACGGCTTTCGTGCTTTCACCCAATTCCAGCCTCCATTCACTTGTGCATCCGCAGATTCCGTGAGTATTTCTGAAGTCACATCTCAGGACTTACTCCCCCACACACACGCTGACCCACGTAACACAGGTTCGACCAGCACCATGCCCGCATCTCCCGCTGAAACACACCTCACCGCCGTCCTGCACAAACTCGCCGGACCACACGCCACTCCCCGCAGCGATCAGCTCGATGCCGTGACCGCCATCCTGCAACCCGTTGCCCGAGTTCTCGTGGTGCAGGCCACAGGCTGGGGCAAAAGTGCCGTCTACTGGGCCGCCACCACCGCACTCCGACAGGCTGGACGGGGTACCACACTGGTCATCTCACCCCTGCTGGCCCTGATGCGCGATCAGGTAGCCGCCGCCGAAAAAGCCGGACTCACAGCCGCCAGCATCAACAGCACCAATATCGATGACTGGGATCCCATCTTCCACGCGCTCGAACAGGATCAGCTCGATGTCCTGCTCGTCTCGCCCGAACGACTGGGCAATCCCGCCTTTGCCGCCAGACTGCCGCAACTGCTCGAACGCACCTCACTCATCGTCATCGACGAAGCCCATTGCATCAGTGACTGGGGCTTCGACTTTCGCCCCGATTACCAGCGACTCGCTCGCTCACTGCTCGCCGCCCCCAACGCCGCCGTGCTGGCCACCACCGCCACCGCCAATGAACGCGTCACTGAAGATGTCAGACAACAACTGGGGTCCGGTACCGCCGTCTTTCGCGGCACACTCGCTCGCACCTCACTCCGGCTGTCAGTCATCCCCGGACTGTCCGCACCGGAACGCTACGCCTGGATCGCCGACGCACTCCAGACTCTGCCCGGCTCCGGCATCATCTACGCTCTCACCGTCAGCGAAGCCGAACGGCTCGCCGGTTTCCTGCAGCAATCCGGCTTCAATGTGCCCGCCTACACCGGACAAATGGAAACCGCCGACAGACTGCTCATCGAACAGCAGCTCCGCAGCAACGAACTGAAAGCCGTCGTCGCGACCTCCGCACTCGGCATGGGCTACGATAAGCCTGACCTCGGCTTCTGCCTCCACGTCGGTTCACCCGGCACACCCGTAGCCTACTACCAGCAGATCGGTCGAGCTGGTCGCGCACTGGATCACGCTGAAGCCATCCTGCTGCCCGCCAGCAGTGATGAAGCCATCTGGGAATACTTCGCCACCGCCAATATTCCCGATCAGGACGCAGCCGATCGCACCCTCCAGGCACTCGCGGCACAACCCCTCAGCATCGTTGACCTCGAAGGCATCACGGCAATCCGCCGCGGACGACTGGAAGCCCTCCTTAAAATCCTCGCCGTCGATGACGCAGTACGCAAAGACGGCAGCAAATGGGCGGCCACGGGCAAACCGTGGATTCACGACACCCACAAATGGCAGTCGCTCGTCGCAGCTCGACGCAACGAAGCCACAATCATGCGCAATTACGCCAACGGACGCGGCTGCCTCATGGCCTGGCTGCAGCAGGCACTCAGCGATCCACACTCCAGACCCTGCGGCCGCTGCTCCGTCTGCACTGGTCAACTGCCCGCACCCGGACTGCAACCGGACCCCGCCCGCGTTCAGCAGGCCCGCAGCTTCCTCAGACAGCAGGATGTCCTCATCGAACCACGAAAAATCTGGCCCAAAGGCTGCAGTCGCAAAGGCTCCATCACCGCCAGCCCCGTCGCCCGCGCCGTCGCCTTCGCTGATGACCCCGGCTGGTCCGCAGAACTCGCTCAACTCGAACAGAATAACTACTCCAGTATCCCGCCAGAACTGCTCGACGGTGCCGTGCAACTGCTCGCACGCTGGAAAAAACACTGGCCACAACGCCCCGCTGTCGTCATCCCCGCACCAGCCCCTGCCACTCAATTGCAGGGCAATCGACTGCTCGCTCAGCACATCTCACGCATCGGCAAACTGCCAACACTCGACTGCTTCACCTGGTCAGGACCACCAGGCCCCGAAAATCTCCCCAGCACACCACATGTTCAGCACCTCGAACAGGCGATCCGACTCAATCCCGGCATCACCCTGCCTGCCGGCCCCGTGCTGCTCTGCACCACCACCGCCCGTTCCTGCTGGACCCTCACGGTCGCCGCTGCACTGCTCGCCGAAACCGGTGCCCGCGATACACTCGCACTCATCCTGCACAGAAAACCCTGAGCCCCGCACTGTCAGCACCCGCACTCAAACCTCACCACGGACACCTCACGACTTAAGATTCTCTCGCACCACCCGACAGCTCACTGACGATTGATCAGAAACGTGGCAACACTCCCCAGAAAACCCCGCAACACCCCCTGCACCTCCTCGGAAAACTCACACTCCACAATCGCTTTTTCCATCAGCTCCATCCAGCGATCACGAGCCGCCTGCGTGACCGCAAATGCAGCATGCCGCATCCGCAACGCCGGATGACCACGCCGCTGCAGATAGTCCTGAGGCCCCCCGAAACGAAACACCAGAAACATCCGCAAACGCTCCTCAGCGCCCGCCAGATCCTCGGCCGGATACATCGGACCCAGCAGATCGTCGCCCGGTATCTGCCTGTAAAATGCCGCTGCCAGCCGCTCAATCCCCGCTACACCAAGGACCGCCGCCAGATTGTTCTCGCTCAGCATCACTCCCTCACTCAGCTCGTCGATAATTCTGCTTCAGACGACTCAGCATCGAAACTCCCCGCACCTCAGTCACTCCCGACGCCGCACCGGCATCCACGCCCTCCAACTCACCACCAGCCCCGACCGCCGGCTGCTCCAGCTCCGGCTGCTGCTGCACCCGCGATAACACGTCGCCACCACCCACCACTCGCTCCAGTGATGCCAGCGTCTGTCGATACTGCAGCTCCAGCTGCAGTTGCGCCACATGAAACTTCAACAGCTCTCGCCACGTCGCTATCACATCCGCAAAATCCGTCGCTCCCACCTGATACCCACGCAATCCCGCACGCAGCGCCTGCTCCGTCTTCGGAATCACAGAATCCCGCAACAGCTCAGAAGAATCCCGCTGACTGATCGCCTGCGAAAACAACTGCTTCACGTCCCGCTGTGTCTCGTTCTTCAGACGCTCATAATCCCGCGCTGCTGCCACCGCTCCAGCCTCCGCCGCATGCACCGATGCTCGCAAACGACCCCGATTCACCGGCACATTCACACCAAAACCCACACTCACGTTGTCCACTCCATCCGCACCATGCGCCATCGAACCCTCGGTCGTCATCCGACCCCAGCCCATCCGCATCGTCACGTCAGGGTAATAATCCAGCCGCGCGCGATCCGCCAGATGCTGCTCCCGCTGGATCTCAGCCAGCATCACCTGCAGCTCCGGTCGCTGCCGCACCGCACGCTCATACAGCTCCTGAAGCTCCAGCGGATCACCCCCGGACTCCGCTATCTCACCAGCCGTCAGCTCCGTCTCCGGAGACACCTGCAGCAACCCCGCCAGCTCCGCTCGAGCTGATTCCTGAGACTGCTGCAGACGCAGCAGCTCCGCATCCACACTCGACTGCTCCGCCTGCAGACGCAATACCTCCTGCTGACCCGCTCGACCCGTCTCATATCGAGCCTCTGCAACTGTCAGCAGATCCTCCAGCACCAGCCGGTCCTCGTGCACCACACCCAGCATCAGTTGCGTGTAATACAGCTCATACCACGCCTGTCGAGCCTCCTCGGTGACCCGCAGCTCCAGAGCCGATAATTCAGCCCGCGCCGCCTGCACCTCCGCCGCCGCAGCACACGCCTGACTCGATCGCTTCCCAATCCATGGCACCTGCTGCGAAACCATCACCTCATTCGTCATGCGACCGGAAGCATACTGTGGCGACCGCGCCGCCGTCGGCCAGTTGTCCACTTCCAGCAGCGGGTCCTGCAGACTGCCCGCCACCGTCACACGCCGCGCTGCTGCCTCCACCCGCTTGCGAGCCGCCTGCACGCCACCATGCTGCCGCAGACATTCCTGAACCACCGACTCCAGTGACACCGGCCCCGCAAACTCCGACCGCACGGCAGACAACTCACGAGACACACCAGCCGGACGCACACGCACCGCTTCCACCGACTCCGAACCAGCCCCGGAACGCAGATCCAGCGACTGCGGATCCACTGCCGTTCGCGCAGCCCGACACCCGGGCAGCAGCACAATCAGCAGAATCAACGCAGTTTTCCTGACCATCCGTGGTCACTCCAGCGCGGAAATTCACCCCTGCCTATCGATCGACGACTCCAGCCAAACCCCGCGATCTATCCGCAAAAGCCATCGCACTTGTCAGCAATTGCACCCAGCCACCTCACCCCACCGAACCACACGGCAGCTCCGGAATAATCCGCACAGATTCACACACATCAGATTCTGCCACACCCAGCCCCAGCAGCAGTCGCACCTCCAGAAACGCACAGTACATCACCGGCACCACAAACGATGCAAAGGGCTCCACCAGCATACCCCCCAGCACCGGCCACGCCATCGCGCGAGCCACCTCGGCACCTCGACCTGTCGCCGTCAGCACCGGTATCAGCGCAATCAGCGTCGTCGCTGTCGTCATCATGCACGGACGAATTCGCTTCATACCCGCCTCCAGTACCGTTGCCCGCAGCTCCTGCACCGAACTGATCCTGCGACGACCCAGCAACTGCCGGATAAACGTCGCCATCACCACCCCATCGTCCTCGGCCAGTCCCAGCGTCGCGATGAATCCAATCCACACCGCCGTATTCAGTTGCACCCCCGCCAATCCCACCATCAGCATCCCACCCGCAAATGACACCGGCAACCCCGTAAACACCGCCAGCGTTACCGGCAGATCACGAAACTCCAGATAGATCAGCAGAAAATTGATCAGTGCCACCACGGGGATGATCCACAACAGTCGCTGGTTCGCCTCCAGCTGACTCTGAAATGATCCCACCGGCTGCAGTTCGAAACTGCCTTCGGGAAATCTGAGTTCTCCGGTACGACGCGCCGCCGCCAGATCACTCATCACCGCACCCACCGTCTCCAGATCACCCACACGACCCGCTGGAGAAAACATCACATGCGCAACCAGACGAGAATCCTCGCTGCTGATCATCCCCGGACCCCACGTCGTTCGCACACTCGCCAGACGCTGCAACGGCACCACCTCACCCGTCTCAGTCACAATCGGAACCAGCGGCAGATCACTGATACTCTCACGCACATCACGACTGAAACGCACCTGCACCGGATAACGCTCTCGGCCCTCCACCGTCGTTGCCGCTTCCACTCCCCCCAGACCTGCTGACACTATCTCGTTCACCATCTTTGTGGTCATCCCGTACCGCGCTGCCTCGGCTCGATCCACGTCAAACTCCAGATACGGCTTGCCCAGCACAATATCCGGAGCCACAGTCTGAGCATTCACCAGAGGATGTCGCTTCAGACGATCCGCCACAGATACCGCCGCCGCCGACAAACCCTCCAGACTCTCACCATAAATCCGCACCGCCATCGCCGCCTTGATACCCGCCTGCAGCATCACCACACGACCCTCAATCGGCTGCAGCGGGGACGCCGGAGTCACTCCGGGCAGCGTCGCCGCAGCACTCACCGCGTCCCAGATGCCCCGCTCAGTCATCCCCGGACGCCACTGCTCACGAGGCTTCAGCATCACGTACGTCTCAATCATCGAAGCCGGAGCCGGGTCCAGTGCAGACTGCGCTCGACCAATCTTCCCGAGGACACTCTCCACCTCAGGAATCTCCCGAATCAGCGAATCCTGAGTCTGCAGAACCTCCATCGCCTGACTGAAACTGGCCGCCGGATACAGACTGGGCATGTAAAACCATGAACCCTCATCCAGCGCTATCCAGTCGTCCGACTCCAGCCCCGGCAACACCTCACATGCCCGCTGATAACCCGGCAGACTCCGCAGATCCGCACCCAGCATCGCTGCCACCTGCTCCACTGGCTTCAATACCCGAGCCAGCCCGAACCATGCACCCGCACCCAGCAGCACCACCAGCCCGGGAATCGACAGCACCAGCAGCTTGTAACGCAGCGCAAAACGCAGGCGACCCCCATAAACCCAGCGCAGCAGACGACTGACAGGATTCCGCTCAATCGGACGAATCCGCTCCCGCGACAACAGCAGCACCACCACGCCAGCCAGCAATCCACAACCCACCGCAAACACCCCACGACTGCAACCCACGCCCGCACGCAACTCCTCCAGTCCGCCAGTCAGTGCCCCGCACACACCCGCTGCACCCGCCAGCACACTCAGCAGCATACTCGCACGCAGCGACAGCCGCGAACTCCGCAGCAGCACACGACACAGCATCGGAACCACCGCCACCGCCACCACCAGACTGGCCACCAGCGCATAGGTCTTGGTCCATGCCAGCGGTGCAAACAGGCGGTAATCACGACCCGTCAGAAAAAACACCGGCAGGAAACTGATAATCGTTGTCCCCACGGCCGTCATGACCGCCGGAACTACCTCTTCCGCCGCCTCACGAATCACCTCCAGACGACGACGCACACCACCCGGACAACCCTGCTGCTCCCAATCCGACAAACCCTCATAAATATTCTCCAGGATGATGATCGCCATATCCACCATCGTGCCCACTGCGATCGCTATACCCGCCAAAGACATGATGTTGGCATCCACTCCAAACACCCGCATCCCGATCCACGCCATCAGCACCGCCAGCGGCAATGTCAAAGCAATCACCAGACTGGCACGAAAATGCAGCAGAAACAACACCGTGACCACAATCGTGATGATGGTCTCCTGAGCAATCGACTGCGTCAGAGTCTTTACGGTTTCGTCGATCAATTGAGTCCGGTCATACACGGGCCGGATGCGGATCCCACCCAGATCACGCTCCAGATCCGCGATCTTCGCCAGCACCCGCTGAATCACAGCCCGCGGATTCTCACGATACCGCATCACCACAATCCCACCCACTGCCTCCTGACCGTTGAAATCCAGAGCACCGTCCCGGTACGCCGGGCCCGTCTGCACCCGCGCCACATCACGCACCCGCACCGGGACACCGTCACGCACCAGCACCACAGTCTCCTCCAGCTGCGCAATCGTCTGCTCCTCGCTCAGCCCCGAGCCCACAAAGCCCCGACCACGCACCAGAAACTCCATGCCCCCGGACTCCACCGTCCGCGCTCCTACGTCAACACCGGAATCACCCACGGCCGAAACCAGCCGACTCAGCGACACACCATGAAATCGCAGCGCCGCAGGATCAGCCTCCACCTGATACTGCTTCACATAACCACCCACAGACGCCACCTCCGCCACACCATCCACTGACTGCAGCGCATACCGAATGAAAAAATCCTGCTGCGATCGCAGCTCCGCCAGATCCGTACCCGCAGGACCCTCCAGCACATAGTGGAAAATCTGACCCAGTGCCGTCGCGTCCGGTGCCAGCATCGGACGCACTCCGTCCGGAAGCAGGCCCCCCGCTGTCGTCAGTCGCTCTGCCACCCGCGAACGTGCCCAGTAAAAATCCACCGCGTCGTCAAACGTCACCTGCACAAAACTGAATCCAAACATGCTGCGACCACGCACACTCCGCGCACCCGGCACCGCCTGCAGCAGCGCCGACAGCGGATACGTCACCTGATCCTCCATGTCACGCGGTGATCGACCAGACCACTCCGCCAGCACAATCACCTGATTCTCACCCACATTCGGAATCGCATCCAGAGGCACACTCTGCATCGAGCTCCAGCCGAACACCACTGCCACCAGCATCGCCACCAGCACCAGCAGCCGCTCACGTATGCAGAATCTCAGCAGGCTGCCAATCATCGCCGCACCCCCGCTGATGCCTCGAAAGACTCCACCGCACCAGCAGCCGCTCCAGCTCCAGACACCCCCGGTGACAGTTTCCGCAGATACTTCTCCGGCTCGCTCAGCAGACGTCCACGACAGCCCTCACAGCAGAGAAACACCGACTCACCACCTGCCTCCACACGGATCGGCACACCCATCGAACCCAGCAGCATGCCCGCGATCGGACACACCCGCTGACGCTCCGCCAGCTCGCGATCCGCCGGCGACAACTGACCAAGTGAAATCTCTGTTTTCGCCGCCTGCTCAGGCGTCAGACCCGGAACATGACGCTGCGGATCAATCAGCGAAGGCTTACCCGACAACTGCATCTGCGAATCAATCAGGAAATTTCCCCGTACCGCCACCTGCTCGCCAACACTTAAGCCCTCCACAATCTCCACCTCGCCACCCGACACACGACCCGCCACAACCTGACGCAGCTCAAACCTGCCCGGCTCCACCTCCACATACACCACACTGCTGTCACCCGCCAGCAGCAGCGCATCCCGCGGAATCACCGCGAAACCACTGACCTCCGCTGGCTCGTCCGTAAATCCCAGCTCCCGACCCGATATCAATGCCTCGCCGCAGATCGGACACGTACCCGGACCAGCCGCCGTCATGTGCGGATGACGCAGACTGATCCACGCATTCGCCAGCTCCGGATCATACACCAGTCCACCGGACCCCATGACCACCGGCTCAATCTCAGCTCGCGCATAATCACCCACCCGCAACTCACCTTCCTCGTTCGGTAACACCACACGCACCCCGACAGTCCGAGTCTCCGGGGTCACCCGCGGTGCCACAAACACCACCCGACCCTCAATCCGACGGCCCGGCAGTGACTGCACCTCCACATGCACCCGCTGACCAAATCGAACCCCCGCTGCCTCCTCCGGAAATAACTCCAGGATCAACCACACCGCAGACAAATCCGCCAGCTGGAATACCGCCTCACCCTCACGCACATACTGACCCTCGACCGCCAGCTTCTCCACCACCGTGCCGCTGATGGGTGCCACCAACTGCAGACGACTGCTCGCCTCACCACCCGACTCCAGCTCCACCACCTGCTGCTCCGCCATCCCCAGTTCCAGCAGACGACGACGAGAACTCTCAAGCAGACTGCCACGCCCAACACCACCGCCCACAGCCGCAGTACCCGCAATCCCACCCTCACGCTGACCCCGCGACAACAGATACTCCACCTGAGCACTGTACAGATCAGGAGAATACACCACCGCCAGACAGTCCCCCGACCGCACCACCACACCCGTGTAGTCCGCAAACAGCTTCTCAATGCGACCATCCACTCGCGCTGACAGTGTCCGCCGAGTCCCCTCGTCGTAGTCCAGACGACCCACCGCCTGCACCACTCGACCACCACTCGACAAACGCACCGGCACCGTCTGAATATTCGCAACCCGCCGCGCTGCCCCCTCAATTCGCACCGCACCAGCATCCGCTGAAACACCGTGCCCACTCGTCGCCCGCACCAACTCCATCGCGCATACCGGACAACGACCCGCACGCTGCAACGCACCCGTACACATCATCGGACAAATCCAGCCACCACCAGCAACCGTCGCTGAGTCCCCGCCCACACCGCCCACCACGGTTCCAACACGCGGCAGCCAGCCACGTCGCTGAGATTCACCAAGCAAAAACAAAGCCAGTGCAGCGATCGACAGCCACAACAGCGGCTGCAGAAAATACAACAGTAAACCACCGCCAGTTGACACCCACCTCCGCCGACTTAATGCCGACGGCACACGCCCCCAACTTACGCCCGCCTGCGGCGCAATATCACCCCCAGCCCGATCATCCGTCTGAGACGAATCATCCGACACATGGCCACCAGTCAACCGGTTACGCTCCCCTGCAAATTCTTCGGGCACGCTCAGCCCCAGCACAGTTTTTCAGAAGTTCAGCACGCGCAGACTCACTCCCCCCAGCCTGCAAATCACGTGCGCAGCGCACACACCAGCTCAAAAACTCTCAAAACACAGCAAATCCGCCGTTTCCAGCGAACCGTTGCCCACTCTCAACCGTTGCCAAAACACCTCATTTGCTGCCACAACTCACCAATCCAGCACCAACATGCGTCCACCAACACACCCTCACACAACTGTGTTGCACCCTCACATTCCCACAACCAGAAACCCGCACCACACCACTGCCGTCAACAAAACTTTACATTCTGTTCAAATCACCAATCATCGCCTTACACTTTTCAATTCCAATATGAACAGAACAAGATAAGTCACAGGCCGGCAACACCTGTCACTGCATGATTAAACTAAAAAGTATATTATGATCTTTAATTCCGTTTGTTTTTGCCGCATAGACAACGATACAAACTCGCATGCATCAAGTCTCCGCAGACTGTTGCACGAACTGCCCCCGCAGTTCTTAATCACATGACCCCGTGCCTCACCCGCAGTAACCACTGACGAAAGTCGATGCCAATGCAACCGTTCACCGCCTCTGTCATGGATCGCCGCAGCCTGCTCCGCAAAACTGTTGCTGCCGCTGCCGCCTCTGCCTTCTTCTCCTGCTCCTCAAAGTCCGCCCGCGCCGCAGCATTGCCCATGCCGATCGATACGTCGGTACTCGCAAAATTCATCGATCCACTGCCAATCCCCGCAGTCGTTCGGCCAAATTCAAAAATCGCCACCACCATCACCATGACCCAGTTCCAGACCCGCCTGCACAGCAGTCTGCCACTGACCACAGTCTGGGGCTACAACGGCAGCTACCCCGGAACCACCATTGAAGCGCAAAGCGGCGTCCCGGCTCGCGTTCGCTTCACCAATGCACTGCCCACAAAACATCTGCTGCCCATCGACCCCACACTCGATGGAGCCTGGAACTACATGCTCAACACCCCCAACCCCGAAGTCCGCACCATCACACACCTGCACGGCGGTCACACCCGCCCCGAACACGACGGCTTCCCGGAACACTGGTACGTCTCCGGCAGCAGCCGCGATCACATCTACGACAACAATCAGCCCGCCTCCACGCTCTGGTACCATGACCACGCCATGGGCTCCACACGGCTGAATGTCTACGCCGGACTCGCCGGCTTCTACCTGATCCGCGATAAAGTCGAAACCGGTCTCAATCTCCCACGCGGTACATTCGAAGTTCCACTCGCTATCCAGGACCGCTGCTTCAATGCCGACGGCAGCCTCTTCTACCCCACCTCCCGAGAATACTTCGATGGTTATGCCGGGCCCTATAACACAGACCCACTCACTCCGACCGATGTCCCACCGGTCTGGAACCCCGAATTCTTCGGCAATGCCATGGTCGTCAACGGCAAAGTCTGGCCCTTCCTCAATGTCTTCAAAACTCAGTACCGCTTTCGACTGCTCAACGGTTGCTGCGCTCGTACACTGATTCTCACTCTTTCCAACGGTGGCACGTTCCACCAGATCGGCAGCGACAGCGGTTTCCTGCCCACCGTCGTCAGATCCACACAACTGCTGCTGGCCGCCGGTGAACGCGCAGACGTCATTATCGACTTCTCAACACTGCCTGTCGGCACCAGAGTTCAACTGCTGAACCTCGGACCCGATGCGCCCTTCGGCGGCATGGCCGATATGGTCAGCGCGGACCCCGCGACCACCGGTCAGGTGCTGGAATTCCGAGTCGCCTGGGACCCGGCCGCCAGAACTGTGAAAAGCAGAACGGCACCCCCTGTCCCGGCCACCACAGGCAGCACCGGCAGTCCCGTCGCAAAACTCAAACTCCCGGCCCTCCCCAGACTCCCGGCCTCAACCCTCACCCGCAAAGTGTCCCTTAACGAGATCGGATCCGCCTCCAGCCCGGCTTTCGACGGCCCCGTCATGGGTATGCTCGGAACCATGCAGTTCGATCAGGCCATGCAGATGGATATGCCCATGCCCATGCGCTGGATGCACCCCGCCACCGAAACGCCAAAACTGGGCTCCTGTGAAACGTGGGAAATCCATAACTTCACCATGGATGCTCACCCCATCCACCTGCACCTCGTCGCCTTCGAAGTCATTGGACGGATCCCCGGTGGCGCTATGGCAAATATGGCCGCCATGACAAACACCGCTGCCGCGGCCATCCCCATGCTGCCACCGGAACCACACGAAACCGGACGCAAGGATACCGTCATCTGCTACCCCGGGGATATCACCATCATCAAAGCCCTCTTCGATATGAAAGGCAATTACGTCTGGCACTGCCACATCCTCGATCACGAAGACAACGAAATGATGCGGCCACTGAACGTTATCTGACAACACCCTCAGCCGAAAACGACATCTGCCCCCGGGTGCCCGGAACACCTCGCAGGTCAGCTCCGCTGACAGACAGTCACACACTGTTCAACGGGCAATCCGGCTGCTCACCACGCAGCACCTGCAGCAACTGCAGCACCGCCATCTCGTACAACCGATGATGACCGGCCCACGTGTGGCTGGCGATGTGGTCCGTCAAAACCACATTCTCCAGATCCAGCAGCGGATTGCTCGACTCCACAGGCTCACGCTCAAAAACATCCAGCCCCGCTGCCGCCAGATGACCACTCCGCAGCGCCTCACACAAAGCCCGCTCGTCCACCAGAGCTCCCCGCGCTGTGTTCACCAGAATCGAACCCGGCTTCATCCACGCCAGCCTCGCAGCATTGATCAGATGCCGCGTCTCAGCCGTCGCAGGAGCATGCAAAGACACTACGTCCGCAGCCGATAACAACGACTCCAGACTGCCCACACGCTCCACACCCTCCTCCCCCGCTCGCGCCTCTGTCAATGCCGGATCATACACCAGCACACGCATCCCCACCGCACGCATCACCCGCGCTACCTCGATACCTATCCGACCCGCTCCCACCAGACCCAGCACACGACCCCGCAGCTCCATCCCCTTCACCGTCCGAAATGCCCGATGCCAGCGCCCCGCACGCACATCCCGATCCGCATAACACACCGTCTTCGCCGCCGCAAAAATCAACGCTGTCGCATGCTCCGCCGTCGATACCGTGGGACCATGCGGAGTATAACAGACCTGAATCCCACGCAGCGTCGCCGCCCCCACGTCAATATTGTCATACCCCACTCCAATCCGCGAAATCACACGCAGCCGATCACACCGGTCCATCCGCAATGCATCCCACCGCGCTCCTGGATCCAATGCACCATCGCAACGCGATAACTCCGACAGATCCGCACCCGGACCCACCACCTCCGCTACACCCGACAGCATCGGCAACACACTGTCCAATGGCTGCTCGTCCACCCAGATTCGATACATCTCACGCCTTCACTCTGAAAACACCACCAGAACAGACACCCACACACCCGCCAGATACTCACAACAACACATCCTGCCCCAGTGCCAGCGCACCACACACTCCCGCATCATCACCCAGCTGCGGAGGCACAAGATACTCTTCCAGACCACCCGCCCGCAAACTCAAAGCACCAATGTAACCGGCCAGCAACTCACCCGTCTCCAGACGCAGCCTCCGAAAAAACTCCGACTCACCCAGGCGCCCAGCCTTCCGCACACTGCCACCCAGCACGATCCGACGAGGAGAAAGCACACAGGTCAGATTCATCATCGCCTGAGCCATGCAGCGAATCGTCACCGACCACGCCTCGTGATCCGCTGACAACTCCTCCGCCTCACATCCCGCACGCCTCGCAATCGCCGGACCCGAACACAATCCCTCCCAGCAACGACCATGAAACGGACACACTCCCGGAAAACTGTCACCCAACACCCCCGGCAGCAGCATGTGACCCATCTCCGGATGCATCAAACCATGCAGCAACTGCCCCCGCGCCATCCCGCCACCACCAATTCCCGTACCCACCGTCACATACACAAAATCCTCCAGACCCCGCGCCGCACCCCAGCGCTGCTCACCCAATGCCGCACCATTCACATCCGTGTCCAGCGCCAGACGCACACCCGGAATGCCCCGCAGCAACGGCCCCGCCAGATCCGCCCACTGCCAGCCGGGCTTCGGAGTCGTCGTGATGCAGCCCCACGTCCCCGATCCCTCCTGCAGATCCAGCGGACCAAACGATGCAACACCCACCGCTGCCAGACGCCCCAGACGCCGCTGCTGCTCAACAAACCACAACACCACCTCAGTCATCACTCGCTCGGGATCATCCCCCGTCGCAAACTGCTCACGCACCAGCAGTTCCGCTCCCACCCGACGACCAATCGCACAAACAAACTTCGTGCCACCAGCCTCAATCGCCCCCACCAGCTCACCACTCGCAGCACTCATCGCTCACCACCCCGCTGCCACGCCGAACGCAGCTCATACACCTCCACCGAATGCACCACCGCCGTACCACCCCGCGACTCAAGATACAGCCGCCGATTCTGCGAATTCACATTCACCGGCAACGGCACATAACACAATCCACCACTCCCGAATACCTCCACACCCGTTCGATCACACAACACACGCAAACGCTGACGACCGGACTGCAGCGGAGCCGCTGCACGGTGACCAGCCACCACCAGCTCCTGCTTCAACACATCATACTCCACCACCACATCACGCACCGTCAGCACCACCGATCGAGCCCCCACAGGCTCAAACTCCAGCTCCACATCCGCCAGCTCCGCCTCCATTCCCTCCAGCGGATTCCGCTGCCCCGGACGCAGCTCCTGCATTCCCAGAGACCGCACACCACCCCGCAGAGATGACAACTCTCGCACCGGTGCAAACGTCAACCGCGCTCCCTCTGACGTCTCACGCAATCCCAATTCCAGCGGAATCGTCATGCTCTGGTTGAATGGCATCCCCCGAGTCTCAGTCTGCCACCAGCCAATCAGAATCCGCCGGCCATCCGGTACATCACTGAACGACTGAGCCGCATAAAATCCGCGACCTCCCTGACCCGCCAGACGCTGCTGCTCCGGCTGAAATCCCACACCGTCAAACCCTCCCACTCCATACTCGCCGCTCGCCCCCAGCAACACCCACTTCCGACGCAACACATCACCCGACACCGCCAGCTCAAAAAAATCCGGACACTCAAACAGATAACGACCACCACCCGCATCCCCCTCGCTCACACTCGCCAGCTTCCACTCCCGCAGATTCGCCGATGTAAAAAAATGCACCGTGTGCCGCCCCTGCTGCTCCACATACAACACCATCACCCACTGCTGCGTACCCGCATGCCAGAACACCTTCGGATCACGATTGCCTCCCGTCACCTGACCCAGCACAGGATTTCCCGAATACTTCTTGAACTTCCGACCATCCGTACTCCATGCCAGACACTGCACCGTCGGACTGCCCGCCGCTGTGTAAATCAGCACCAGCGGTGGACGACCACCCTCGCCAAAACCACTCGTATTCTTCCAGTCCACCACCGCACTGCCACTGAACATCGGACCCAGCTCGTCCGGCTGCAACACATCACCCAGTTCCTCCCAGTGCACCAGATCCCGACTCACCGCATGCCCCCAGTGCATGTTGCCCCACGACCAGCCATACGGATTGTGCTGGAAAAACAGGTGATACTCACCGTTGTAGTACACACACCCGTTCGGATCGTTGTTCCAGCCGCGCCGCGGCGAAAAATGAAACTGACCCCGCAATGGCTCCGCATACAACTCCGCCGCATCCCGCAACTCATCACTCTCACCCACGTTCTGCAACGCCGCAGAATCTTCATGCAGACGGTCCACACGCAGTGTTACCGTGCGGTCACGCCAGCCCGAAATATCCAGCGGAGCCCACCAGTCGGCCGCTCCGTCCGCCAGCTCAATCTCATTCCGCACCACCACCTCGCCATCCACCAGCACCGTCACCAATCGCTTCGCTGCACCGTTCCGCACCGGAATCTGCAGATACCGAGTCCTTGCCTGCAGACTGCGCTCCACATCCGTCAGATAGCCCCGCGGACGAATATCCGTCTGCACAATCTGATCCACATTGATGTGACCCCAACTGCCCGCAGCCTCATCCAGCACACGCAAAACCGCCATCCGCCCCTTAAACTCCGTCAGATCAAATGACTCCGCCACCAAATGCTCTGATCCACCCGGAACGTCATTCGAACCCGTCGCCGAACGCACCACACGGCCATCCACCAGCAGTTGCAGCGACAGTCGCTCACTCCGACCACCACCAATCAGAAATGACAGATACCCACGCTCAATCCGAAACGCCGGTGACGTCAGTGTCCCCGTCGCATCATCACCACCGCAAAAGGAATTCACCAGACCACGCCCGGCAAACCCCTCCACACTCATCTGGCCGGGCAGTGCACCACGCGCAGGTCCGGTCCCAAATGCTCCACCCGTCGCCAGCCACTCTCCATAGGTCTCGCCCTCAAAATCCGCCACCAGCAGATCGTCGGACCACGCAGCAGTCGCCACTCCATTTCCACATATCCACCATGACACTGCCAGCAGTGCCGACACCAGCCACCACGCTCTGACACAACACGTCATCACTGCTGCCCCCAATCCGCCTCTGTCGCCGCTGCAGTGCCACCAGACTGCCCGCAGCACCACCCGCATTCTCCACATCCCGCACACACTGGCAAACCAGCACTCATGGGATTTTCCGCACCTCACGAAACGTCAGATTCACACGCTCACCCACCACTCGCTTCGTCTTCGGCACACAATGCTGCCAGTAACGCTGCATCGTCCCACCCATCACGATCAACGTCCCGTGACCGACGGCAAATGTCCGGGTCTGCCGAGTCTCGTTGTGGCGGATACGAAACTTCCGCTCCGCTCCCAGCGACAGCGAACCAATCACCTCACCCATCTCAGGCTCGTCATCCGCATGCCAGCCCATGCTGTCCTGACCCGTCCGATAACGGTTGCACAGACAATAATTATAGCGGCCCGCCACCGTCTGCACCCGCTCTCGCAGCACCAGCAACTCCTCCAGCCACGGCAAAGCCCCATAATCCCGACCCGAATATCGATAACTCACCCCCGCATCCCCGTAAGACGCTATCATCCGCGGCTGCAGATAACCAAAAATTCCCGGCAACTGCGCCCACTCACATCGCTCCTGCAACAGCCGCATGCTGCTGTCCGCCTCCTCCTGCGCCAAAAATCCCTCCTGATACAGCAGCCAGCCACCATCTCCCAGATCCACCCGCTGCAAACCCGCTGACACCGCTGCACCCCACTCAATCTGCCACGCCATCCGAAATCCAACTGATAAGTGCTTCAAAAACCATCGACTGTTGCCGAAAATCCACACGAAAACCTTCGATTTCAGTCGAAATTCACCATATTCACCACGACCGCTCCCGGCCCATATGTTAGAATCCGACCGCTCCGGCTGCAGTCCGGCTTCCTGTCCCAATCCCACTTTCCCAAGGCATCTGCATATGTCCTCCAGGAATCGTTCCTTCAACCGTCGCCCTGCCAGCCTCTGCCCGCTGGAAATCCAGTCACTCGAAACACGCCAGCTCCTCGCCGCTGCAATTCTGGATAAAGATCCGGACGCGCAGATTGTGATCATGCCCTACAACGCCCCGGTCGTCGACGGTGGCACCGTTTCCATCACCACCTCCCGCGCCGGCGACATCACCCTGATCGGTGATGACAAACCAAATCAGGTCAGCGTCGAAATCCGCGGCACAACACTGCTCATCGATGGCAACGCTGCCACCCAATTCCGACTGCCCGGACAAACCCCTCAGCCGGTCCTCGAAATCCCCCTCCCCGCTACCGTCCGCAGCATCACAGTCAGCCTCAGCAGCGGATCCGATAACCTCACACTGAGAGTATTTTCTGATGTGACCGTCAATCGCGACGTCGCAGTCAGTCTCGGTGCCGGCGAAGACTCACTCACGCTTCAGGTCACCAGTGCTGATCTGAAAGTCAACCAGAATATCACCGTCGATCTCGGCGCCGGAAATGACTCAGCTCACGCCTACACCTCAGACGCCGCCAGCATCGTCGCCGGTCGTGACATCACAATCCGCGCTGCCGCCGGAGGTGACTCACTGCTCGTCGGTGACGGTGACTTCGTGGATCTCGACAACCTCTACAGCGTCGAATACTTCCAGGGTCTCGAAAACAACTCCGAAATCACCCGGAACCAGCGAATTCGCGCCACACGCGACTTCAATGTCGATCTGGGGGCCGGCAATGATCGACTGTCGCTGTTCAATGTCGAATCCGGCCGCGATCTCAGCATCGCTGCCGCAGGTGGCTCAGACATTATTGTCGCCAGCAACCTCCGCTCCGGTCGCAATGCCGCCGTTACCGATGCCGAATCCACAGCACTCCAGAACTTCACCGCTGTCAACATTCTCAGCATCCGCGGCTCAGCAACGGCCGACAAAATCAGCCTCAATGCCATCGACGTCAGCCGGCTGGAAGCGGATCTCGGAGCCGGAAATGATCAGCTCAGCCTCAGCGAATCCGTCAGCGTCAAAGTGGCCAGCTCCGTCAATGGCGGCACCGGCACCAACGGTCTCCACTCGGGCAAAACACAGCCCAAAATCACCGTCCGACGCACCACCCAGACCCTCACATCACAACAGTCGCTCGAACTGCTGATCAGCGTCCTCGATGACATGCTCGGCGAATCCGGTGGCATCATGCCCGCCCAGATCATCATGGCTGAATAAACCCCGGACTGAGCAGCGACCACGTAAAACCGCGCCAACTCCCCTCGTTCGCTCCGGACGAGGGGAAGTTTTTTGCTGCATGGCCACACCCGCAGCTCAATAACCGCACACACACGCCGGATTCACAGCCCTCTCGTCCCTCAACAACAACCAAACCACCACCGACTGACAACTGAAAGGCCTTCTATGTTCCACCGATCAAACCGTCGCCGCCACACCCGCAATTCCTTTTGCCCCGCCAGCATCCAGTCGCTCGAATCCCGCCAACTGCTCACCGCAGCCATCGTCGCAGCCGAACAGCAGCCGGAAATCACTGCAGAAATCCATGCAACTGCAATCCTCTCTGATCGCCCACTCGACACACTCCCGGAAATCCAGCCGGCCGTCATGCCCACCGCCACCGGGATTGTCAGCGTGAACATCAATCGCGCTGGCGATCTCGCCATCGTTGGTGACTCAGGCAAGAACTTTGTCGCTGTCCAGTTCAGCATGGAGGGCATCACCGTCAGCGGCTGGTCCACCGGCACTCTCATCCGCATCAACGGCCAGCAACCCTCTGACTCAATCTCAGTCCCCCTCAAAAACACCTCCACCATCCGCAGCGTCTCCATCAGCCTCGGTGGCGGAGATGACACACTGCGACTGCAGTTCAAATCCGACCTGACCATCTCCCGCGACCTCGCTGTCAACCTCGGTCCCGGAGCAGACTTCATCGACATCGGACTCGAACAGGCCAATCTCCGCATCAACCAGGACCTGCTGCTGGATATGGCCGGAGGTCGCGACCGCGCCGTTGTCAACACCTGGTCCACAAGTACCCTCGTAACCGGACGCGATATCAGTATTCGTGGCGGAGCCGGTGATGACTCGCTGCTCGTGCACGCCCACAATACCATCGCTGCCGATCAGCTCTCCAGCCCCGCGGTATTCCGCCAGCTCGTCAACAACACATCCGAAGCACAGTCCCAGCCCGTTCAGGCACGACGAGACCTGCTGGTGGACCTCGGAGCCGGTGATGATGCACTCACCCTGCTGGCCGCAGCAGCCGGACGCGACGGAAATATCTCCCT
>CAITYU010000178.1 GCA_903896675.1 uncultured Planctomycetaceae bacterium | reverse complement strand
TGACTTCACTCTTGCCGGCAATCTGGAACTCCAACTGCAGAGATTCAATGCCGCAATTGATGAGACCATTCCCGTTGGCTCCGGGTCCGTGCGGGTCAAATACGATGACGCCACCCCACTTACGCGACTCGCCGGCAACGTGACCCTCGGGACACCGGTCGCCGACCTCTCAGGCAGCTTCGCTGTCGAAGCCACGGGAACTTCCCCCAACCAGCGGATCCTGATCGCCGCAAGCGGTGTCACAGGGTTCGTGGGTGACAGGAAGGGAACGGCCAGCGCCAATGACGACACTGGAGTCGTTTTCACCAACAGCACCCTCCTCGCTGTCATCAATGCCAACAGGACCTACGCCCTTGACGCTTCTGGTTCCGCTGGACTTGTCGGCGTTTCCGGGCTCACACTCACCGGCACCCTCGCCGGACAGAAGAACACCACGGGGGCTGCGGTCAATGAGTCCATCACCGTTGGCGGCACAACACGCACACTCGCAGTTCCAAAGGACGCCGCAAAGGTCGATGGAAATCTGACACTCGGCGCTGAAAATGTCCTGTACCTGTCTGGAAACTTCGGAATCGAGAAGAAGGACGCAACACTCACTCTTGCAGATGGATCGACAGTCCCCATCACCGCGATACAGATCGGCGCCAGTAGCCTCACGGGCTTTGCAGGCATCAACGCTGCACCCGGCAGCGCCGATCAGACCGGGGTCAGTATCACAGGCGGCAACTTCGGGCTCACACTGGCCGCACCAAAAAACAGCAATAGCGGAAATGATCTCCGCACATGGACTGCTCTCAAAGCCAACCTCACCAGTGCCTCCCTCGTCGGCGTCGATGTCGCCACGGCTTCCGTCTCAAACCTGACCCTCAACATGAATCGTGCAGGAGGCACACTCAACGGAACAGTCGCAACCGCAACCGCAGATTTTGAAGCTGCCCCACTCGCAAACACCGTCGGCGGACAGTCCAGTACCCTCGACTTTAAAGGCAACCTGCTGCGGGCCACCGCACTCATCGAATTCGGTGTCTCCGGTTTTGCCAATGTCCGAGGACGAGTCGGTATCGAATTCGGCGACATGGACGTCAAAATCGCAGGTTACACCGGGCCCGATCTACCCACCAAATTCATCAAATTCTGGGGCATCGATCTCGACGCAAGCATCGGCATCAATGGCCCAGCATGGTCGAACAGTGACTTCACCGGATTCCAGGTCGCTGGGCTTGACTTCAACCTCATGCTCAATATGCGCAACCCGCTCTCCGCTGTCCTGCCGGATCTTGGCAGCATGAAGTGGTTCACGCTCAAAGCCGCACTCCCCGAAATCACCTTCGCACCGTTCCTTGACCTCAAGGTCCCTGAACTTAACGCCACCATCCCAACACTCTCGCTGAACCTCACCTACGACGTTCCAGCACTCAGCACGCCCACGCCGTGGATCGATTACGCCGCCACATTGCCAAACGTTGCGCTCCCCGCTCTGCCGGCTATGCAGAACTTCCCGGGATTGCCAACACTTTCAGCCGTCCCAGCCATCCCATCCTTCGCCTTCACTGTCCCACCGAAAGAACTCCTCGAAATCAATAACCTCCCGGCAATCGACCTCTTCAACTTCCTCGCAATCAACGGAAGTCTGACTGTAAAACGCACCGAATACACGGCCACGCTCATTGACGGAACATCAGTGCCTGCAT
>CAITYU010000177.1 GCA_903896675.1 uncultured Planctomycetaceae bacterium | reverse complement strand
CACATGACGCGGATCATTCAGGGATTGTTTGCGGGAGCGTTGCCACTGGCACGAGGTGAGCTGACGCCGACGAAATCAGCGCCAGCGAAGTGACTTCCCCGGCGATCTGCAGTCCCTGCTTTGCGGGCCCCGAATATCCGGGAGTGTGAGGCTCCCGCCGAGCCGCCAGCCACTTGGGAGGGCGAGGCTCCCGCCGAGCCGTCAGCCACCTGGGAGGGCGAGGCTCCCGCCGAGCCGGACGTCAGTGTTCAGTGTTCAGTGTTCAGTGTTCAGTAATCGCAAAGTCCCCCCGTTGGGGCGAGGAAGGCTCCCGCTGAGCGTGGGATACATTGGCGTGCCGAGGAGTTCGGCTCAGCTGGAGCTTCGCCCTCCCGAGACGGGTGAACACCCGAGCAATGCAATCTGCCGCTGCGCACAGGATTTCGCGTTGATCCGGAATATCAGCGTCGCGGTTTGAATCCGGGAATGATCAGGGGCAGTTGATTCTGATCACTGTCGTCGGCAGCCGGTGCCGAGATTCCGGAAGCGTCTGCTGCGGAGTCTGCTGCGGGAGTGGGTTTGGTTGTGAGAGCGGGCAGCAGTCCGGGCAGCCGCGAGTTGATGATCGTGCGGGCTTTTTCTGCGGTAGCGGCCTTTGCCGGTGGCTGCATGACGGAGTTGATGATACTGCGTGCGGGAGCGGTCTTCTGTTCGGCTTCGGCGGTGGCCTGCTGAATGCCCTGCAGCAGCCCGGGCAGCAACCCCGGCAGTGAACCTGGCAGCATTCCGGGAAGCATCAGAGGAGCTGTGTCTGAATCGTTGGATTTGGGGAAGGGCAGTTTGCCCAGCAGTTCCTGCGGCAGTTGCCCCTGCATGACCCCGTTGACTCCATTCAGGACTCGCTGCACCGACTCCCGATCCTTTTCCTTCAGCAGTTTTGAGTTGGAGACCTGCTGAATGACGGCACGCGGATCAACTTTTCCGGACCGCAGTGTGGCCAGAAGCTGCGTGACTTCCTGCACCTGCGTGATGAGCTGTTCGTTTTCCCTGGCGAGGCGGTTGTATTCTTCACCGAAGCGGGTTCTGAGTCGAGCGAGCTGTGCGGTGGCCTGACGGTCGGCTTCCTCCAGCAGTCGAGTGCGGGCTTTATCCAACTGATGCATGACGGCCGTCTGGATACCGGAAGCGATCTGGTCACCAAGTTCCGTGCTGAGCACGATATCCGGTTTCTGCAGTGTACCGGTGAGTGCGAGCACAACATCGAGCGTCTGGATGTCATGCAGGGCTTCATTGGCAGCTTCAAGAATTTCCGGTCGCACATCGTCAGAGGCTTCGAAGCTGAGGCCGTCGATATCCGACATCAACTGGATGAAGCCGGACATGTCATTACCGCTGAGTGCCACCTGGGCAGTCCATGTGAGGTTGCTGAGTCCGGCTGAGAAGCGGGCTTTCTGACGTCGTCCTGCCGAGAGAGCGAAACCCTGCGGATCGCGGAGCTCGGCGGTCAGTTCGGAGCGGAGTACATCCGTTGTGGCATCCACCGTGTATTTCAGCTGCAGGGGGCGTGCTCCGGCCGCGGAGGCTTCCAGTACGGCCGGTTTGCCCAGCAGTCGAGGATCGCTGGTGAGATCGCTGAGCACTGCCTGCCACGGGACGAGGTCCCGATCGATGGACATTTTTCCTGAGAGGCTGAGTTTGCGAGCATGGAATGCGGGGCCGGGGCTGACGGGCAGTACGGGCCATGTGCGGCCGGGGTTGCGCGGGGGCTGCACCTGCTGCGTCAGTTCAGACTGGTAACTGCGAAACAGCTCGAACCACGTGAGCATCTCCTGGACTCGCAGGTAGACATCGCGACCGAGGAGTGCCTGGGAGATGCGGCGACCATCCGGTTTCAGCAGGGCAATCTTCTGCTGAATCATCTGCTGATCATTCAGACGGGCCTGATTGATGGATTCGAAGTCTGTGCGGACTTCGGGGGCCATCTGTTTGAGATCATTCTGCAGTCTGCGGGCATCCTGCAGGACAAGATCGGCTTCGCGGGCCACCTCGAGATATTTTTCAATCTGGTCGACGGTGGAGCCTTCCTTTGCCAGTTTGAACTGTTCGCTGAGCGAGCGGACGCGGGGTTCCAGTTCCTGCGCACGATCCGTCAGATCTTCGAACCGCTCATCCCATTTGTCGTAGACTGCGGTACCCAGTCGCCACGTTTCAAGGGTGTTGGGATCCAGTTGGGCCCGGGCCTGTTCGCTGAGCTGAGTCAGCCATTCATCACCCAGTTCCTTCAGTTTTTCCGAGGCCCACGAAGGTTCTTCAACCACCGGTGTGGCCGGTTTTTCAAGTTGTCCGTCGTCACTGCGCCAGGTGTCGAACTGCAGGTTTTCGATGCGTCCATCCGAGACCACAAAGCGACGCTGTGACAGTGAACGATTCTCCAGCTGCAGGCTCATCCGATCAAATTCGAACAGATTGCGACCGCGCCGTCGTGCGCTGGCTACGGCGGTCTGCTGGATGTCGATGGAGGGCGGGAAGAACGTGGTCACAACACGACGGATATCAACCCGGGCTCCGGTCACGGACTGCAGCGCTGAAACGGCGGTCCAGCGCAGCAGCGGGTCCAGACCCCAGTGGATAAAGGCCCACACGGAGAAAGCGATCAGCAATCGAGGGACGATCCATTTCCAGCGCATGCCAATTCACCCGACAGGTTTTCAGGGGGCAGTGGTCAGTTTTCAGTGTTCAGTGGTCAGTTTTCAGTGTTCAGGGGTCTGGGGTCACTTCTCACTTTTCACTTCTCAGGGGTTGTTATTCGACGAGGCTGATTCGTTCGACGGCTTCTGCCCCCAGCATGACGCGAACCAGCCACGTGTTGCGCGCGTACTGGGCGAGCGTGCAGGCGTATTTTGCGAAGAGGGGTTTGGTCATGAAGTGCACGGGGAGCAGCAGAGCGAGCCCTGTCACGAAGCTGCCCATCACGATGGAGTTGTCAAAATGCGTCCATGGAACCCATGGAGTTTCGTAGAGTTGAATCCAGAGTCCGGACAGTGACGGCTGTGACAGCACATACCAGCCGATGCTGTCGAACAGGCTGTCGCAACTGACGGCGATGAGTGCCGCAGCCATGGCTCCAAGTCCGGCTACGGCAAGATTCAGTCGTGAGGCAGCCAGCAGCATGGCGAGTCCGATGGCCAGCAGGTTGCCTTTCGGAATGAGCCCCACGAGGACTCCGAATGCGAGGCCCATGGACATCTGCCGGGGCGTGGAGTCCATGAGAGCGGCTCGCAGCAGCAGGCGGATCGGACGCAGAATCAGGAACATGTTGGTATCCTCAGTATGCAGAGGCAGTGGATGAACTGCCGCAGGATGCACCCGACAATCATGGCGGAACCTGAGATTTCAGAGCAACGTCATTTCGGTCAGCCGCGCGGTGCGCAGTTCAGGAATCCTGTGCCAGTGCTGGAAACCAGGCAGGAACCGCCGGTCTTTCCGCAGATTTCGCGGCTTCTGCAGTGAACGGGGGCCATTCAGCGAACATCATGGGTGACGAAGACTTCACAGACGAGGGGGGGCACTGACGAATGGACCGGAACGAACTGAGCGGGGCGGGCGACCCGGTTGATGGTTCTGAGATTCTGCGGCTGTTGCAGAAAAGCGGTCAGCAGCTGGTGCTGGCAGAAAGCTGCACAGCGGGACTGATCGCTGCGACTCTGGCAGAGACTCCGGGTATGTCCCGGCATCTGTGCGGCAGTCTGGTTGTGTATCAGATCGCCAGCAAACTGTGCTGGCTGGGCCTGTCGCCGGGCGCGGTCACTGAAGCGAATGTGGTCAGTCGAGAGACGGCGGAGCGGATGGCAGAGGGCGCGCTGCGGCAGACTCCTCATGCCACGCTGTCCGTGGCGATTACGGGACATCTGGGCCCCGGAGCACCACCCGAGCTGGATGGGACGGCGTGGGTCGCGATTCTGTTTCGAGGCCGTCGGGCAACGTGTCATGAATTGCGACTGCCGGCGGTTGTCGTTGCGGGGTCGATCAGTCTGAGGATTGAGCGGCAGAGGCAGGCGGTACGGCGGACTCTGGACCTGCTGCTGGCCAGTCTGCAGTCAGTTTCTGAGCCGCAGTGACGGTGTAGAACTGAATATCGACGATATCGTCAACGACAGCGGCGTAGCCGCCGGCCATAACGACGACCAGCGGGCAGCCTCGGCGGCGACAGAATTCCACCACCAGATCATCGCGGGTACGCAGTCCTGCTTTGGAAACTGCCAGGCCTCCAAGCGTGTCACCCGCCCACGGATCGGCTCCGGCCACAAAGTACACAAGATCCGGTCGAGTCCGTTGCTCGGCCCATGACAGTCCCTGCTGCCATGCTTCAAGGTACCGCGAATCGGTCGTGCCGGGTGGCAGTTCGATATCGAGATCACTCTGCATCCTGCGAACCGGGAAGGCTTTCGCCGCATGCAGTGAAAAGGTGTGGACCGTGGGATCACCGCTGAAGATGGCAGCCGTTCCGTCGCCCTGATGGACATCGCCATCCACGACCAGAGCCGAGCGCATGCGGAGCTCCTGCTGCATGGTGCGAGCGGCGACGGCGACATCGTTGAACACGCAGTACCCGGCACCGCGATCGGCGAAGGCGTGGTGTGTGCCTCCGGCAAGGTTGGCGGCGACGCCGTCCTCAAGTGCGGCGCGCGAAGCCGCAATCGTGGCTCCGGTGGAACGTCGACAGCGTTCCACCATCTGCAGACTCCACGGGAATCCGATGCGACGGATCTCGTCGCCTGTCAGGTTTCCGGCAAGCACGCGCGTGACCCAGTCGGGCGTATGTACCAGCAGCAGCTGCTGCTCTGTGGCGGACGGGGGAACTTCGAAGTCGGTGGGTTGAAACAGTCCGCACTGCTGCAGTCGTTCCCGCAGCAGCCGATAACGGATCATCGGGAAACGATGTCCGGGTGGCAGGGGCAGAACGAACAGATCAGTGGTGAACAGTTTCAAGCAGACTGGCCTACCAGGCGATTTCCATCAGGTCAGCAATGCTGGAGGCCAGTCGTCGGGCGGCTTCCTGCTGAGCGGTGGCGAAGGACTGTCCGACTTCGGGTGCCATGGAGACGCTGCTCATCTGAGGCATCAGCTGGCTGGTGAGCGGGAAGGTCTGCTGGATCAGAACCTTGCCGGTGCGTCGATCCATCCACGTGACTTCAGCCCCCAGCGACAACTGCAATTCGCGGGGATCATCGAAGCGGGTTTCGCTGAGTGGCGACTTGCGGATTTCGACAATTTTTCCGGTCAGGATGGTGTCGGCGGTGGCCGCATCTTCCAGCCGATAGCCACCCCGCGTGCGAATTTCCCGCTGGACGGCTTCTGTGAGCAGATAATCGGTATCGCGACGAAAGGAGTCAGAGCGAAACAGAGGCACGTGCACACTGCGGACACCGGGTACGACGGGCGTTCCGAGCGTGTAGCCACAGCCTGACAGCATCAGGCAGCAGAGAGCAGTCAGCAGCAGTCCCGTGCGAGTCATCGGGTCAGAGCCTTGCTTTGCCGGAAGTTTCGTTGTCCGATTCACGAGGCTGACTGACGGATTTGACCGGGTTTCCGTCATTCTGAGCGGGCACCGGAGCGGGTGCGTTGCGTGGCAGTGCATCCATGAACTGCAGCACTTCGGGCAGGTCCTTCAGCTCACTGCGATCGATTCCTGCCAGCAGAATTCTGGCATCACGGGCAAAGCCGGTATCGGGGTATTCGGAAATCAGCCGCACGCAGGCAATGGCAATCGCACGGGGACGCTGTTTGCGGCGGTAGTAATCCACCATCGCCCACTGTCGCTCTGCTTCCTGGCGGTAGAGTACGTCAAGGTCCTTGCGCAGTTGCTGGCGATGATGTGAAGCGGGGAACAGCTGCAGGCTCTGTTCCTTGAGCCGGCGTGCTCCGACAAGATCCTCGCCCTCATAAAACGCCCCCTGATAACTCATCTGCCTCGCATGCGCACCAAGGACGAAGGCGGCCTCCAGATGCGGACTGTCAGGGTACTCGTCACGCAGAATGCCGAAGTAACGGTCGGCCTCCACGTGATTGCTGTGTCGCTGATGCCATGCAGCGGTCAGCATGAGCGAGTCATCGGCGAGCGGGCCGGTCGGGTCATTCATCCAGATGGATTTCAGACACTGCAGCGCCCGTCCCTGAGTATCGAAGACGGGGCGTGAACGATCATGAAAGTTGGGCAGAATCCGCACTCGCAGCGTCGGGTCCGCCGGCTTGTTTTCCGGCTGGGAGGAAATGACTTTTTCGGCACTGACAGTGCGAATGCCCTCCTTCGCTCCGGGTTCGCTGGTCTGCAGCCATGCCTGGGCGATGGAGTACAGCCGGCGCGTCACGGGTTCGACGTATTTGGTTGACGGATAGTCCTCGAACAACTGATCGTAGGCATCCTGAGCTTTGGAGTAGCGTTGTTTGGCGTACCAGGATTCAGCGAGGTAGAACTGGGCTTCTTCACCCAGCGAAGACTCCTTGAATTTCTTCGCGGCTGCCTTGCACAGTTCGATGGCTTTGTCGTAGTCCCGGCGTTCATAGGCCTGCCGACAAAGCTGCACTTCCCGCTGTTCCTGGGGGCTGAATTTGCGGCCCATTTCCAGCGGGGTTTCCTTTGCCAACCCCATTGAACGCTGCATGCGTTCCCACAGGCCCGGCTGTCGTGAGTCTGCTCGGAAGGGATTTCCGGCACAGCCGGTCAAAAGCGAAGCCAGCAGCAGGGCTGCGACCGCACGAAGTCGGAGATGTCTGCACGGCAGACATTCGACTGACGCCGTTGTGCGGCGTGCTGCGAGCGGGAGTTGCTGTTGCATGAGTCGCTGTCCGATCAGGCCATCCCGGCCCTGAACTGAAAGACTGCTTCAGTGATGTGAGGAAAACTGCAGGTAACGCAGAGTCTGTGGTCGACGACCGAGCACGTGCGAAATTGCCGAAACGGCCAGCCGATGACATTCCTCGGCCTGAGCCGGCGTCAGACGCACACGACCAGCCAGATCTGTGGTTCCACCGGTCAGACGTCGCAGAATCTCCACTGCGCCCGCCGATACCGAAGTCCCACTGTACTCCTCCTTACGACAATCCTGACACAGCAACCCGCCCTGACTGACCCAGTGCACATATCTGCCTGAAGGCTCAATCGAACCCCCGCAAACACTGCAGTTGGACAGGTCAGGAAGCAGGCCGATCAACTGCAGCAAAGACATTTCAAAGTGGATGATCAGTGCCGAAACATGACATTCCGGCGTTGATAATCCCTGCAGCAGTGCGGTGGCCAGATCGAAGATTTCCGGAGCTGCATCGAAGTCTTCGGTCAGACCATTCAGCAGTTCCGCCACGTAACACCCCGCGTACATCCGCAGCAGACCGTCGGAGACGCCAGGCTGCTGAGGCTGAAAACGAGTTGTCAAACGAGCTTCCGTCAGCAGATTCAACACCCCTGCCGGTCGCCGAATGAAGACTATGCGACCTTCCGAAAGCAGGTCAAGAGCAGCATCGAAGGGGCCCTTGAGCCGTTTCGCGCCCTTCGCCAATGCGGAAAACCTGCCAAATTCACGGCTGAAAAACGTAATCACACGGCTGGATTCGCTGAAATCCGCTTGTCGAATGACGATGGCATTAGCCTTTTCCAGCGACACTCAGCATCCCCTGCGCACTCAAAATGATGTCAGCAACCCGGCCCGATGGTGCAGCTTGCTGCCTGATGGCCAGCGCACCGGAAGCCGAAGCCTGTTCCCGGTGATCATCCCGGATGAAGTCACGGCAGGCAATACAGGTCGCCCGCAATTGCCGTAGAAACGTGGTGCCTTGGGAGAAATGCTGATTTCCGACCATTCGCCGTCATTTGGCAACACAATCGATTACTGGATCTGTTTTTCCTTATTTGTTTTTCTCAGGGACTGGTGGTTCTGTCGGGGTTTTCCGACCATTTGCGGCTGGTTTATCCGCTCGGGAACTGTCTGAGGATTGTCTGTTGGCCATGCATTTCAGCCTGAGATTGTCTAGACTGTTCCGGAGTGTTCGCAGCGGGTGGCCGCCTGCTGTGGTGTGTCTGGAAATGTCGTTGCAGAGGTAATTGAGAACCGTATGTCGTTAGCCGAAGCATCAGTTGTGCAGCAGGACTGGAGCGAGTTTTCTCGTCGCGTGCTGGAGGGCGGTGCGTTGACTCGCGCCGAGGCGATCAGCATTCTGCAGGCTCCGGACGAGCAGTTGCTGTCAATTCTGGATGCTGCGTATGCGGTGCGCCGTGCGTGGTTTGCGAACACGGTGCAGTTGTATTATCTGAAGAACGCGAAGAGCGGTTTGTGTCCTGAGGACTGTTCGTATTGTTCTCAGTCGAAGATTTCGGAAGCTCCGATTGAGCGTTATGCGATGCTGAATGCGGAGCGTCTTCTGGACGGTGCGCGCAAGGCGGCCGAGAGCAATTCGCGGACGTACTGCATCGTGGCCAGTGGTCGTGGGCCGACGAACCGCGAAGTCAATCATGTGGCAGGCGTGGTGCGTCAGATCAAGGACCAGTACGGTCTGCACATCTGCTGTTGTCTGGGGCTGCTGGAGCCTGAGCAGGCATTGAAGCTGAAGGCTGCGGGTGTGGATCGTGTGAATCACAATCTGAACACCAGCGAGCGGTATCATCCTGAGATCTGTACGACGCACACTTTTGCCGACCGCCTGAAGACTTTGAGTATCTGTCGGGATGCGGGTCTGGAGCTGTGTGCCGGGATGATTGTGGGGATGGGCGAGCAGCAGGGTGACGTGGTGGATGTGGCCCTGAAGCTGGGCGAGTTGAATGTTGAATCGATTCCGGTGAATTTTCTGCACGCGATCGACGGGACTCCGCTGCAGTCTCAGCACGAGCTGGATCCGCGTTATTGTCTGAAGGTGCTGTGCATGTTTCGTCTGACGAATCCGTCGGCGGAATTGCGAGTGGCTGGTGGTCGCGAGGTGAATCTGCGGTCGATGCAGGCGATGGCTCTGTATCCTGCCAATTCGATGTTTGTCAGCGACTATCTGACGACGCCTGGTCAGAAGGCAGAGGAGGATTTCCGGATGATTGCGGATCTGGGTTTCCGGATCACGGCCGGAGACTATGAATCTGCGAAGCTGCTGGAGTTGTGGAAGGTGCCGCATGCGGTGTCCTGTGGGGCAGCGTCAGCCGGCAGTTGTGGCAGTGGCGGCTGCGGCTGAGAATTTCCGTGGCAAACTGCAGCCGGGGCTGAGCATTCATGAGTGGCGTACCGGTCAGTATTCGGGACAGTCCGTGTCCGGTGGGATTTCTGGACTGTGGCGACCTGGAGGGCCGTCGATTTGTCAGTGACAGCCGAGCAGTTCGTCGCGGGGACATTTTTGTGGCGCTGCGTGGCTGTCAGACGGACGGTCACCAGTGGGCGGCAGCGGCGGTGTTGTCGGGGGCGGCGGGTTTGATTGTGGAGCGGCCGCTGCCTGAGCTGGCGGTGCCGCAGGCGATCGTTCTGTCGACTCGTCAGGTCTGGTCATGGCTGGCGTTGGCGCAGGAGGGTTTTCCGCAGCGGGATCTGCGTTGCATTGGCCTGACGGGCACGAACGGCAAGTCGACGGTGGCGTGGCTGTTGCGGGGAATTCTGCGTCAGTCCGGTGTGCGTGCGGGGCTGATCGGGACCATTGAGTATCATGATGGTCAGGAGATGCGGCCGGCCGGCCTGACGACTCCGGATCCCCCGGTGCTGGCGCGTCTGCTGCGGCAGATGCGGCAGGCGGGTACGACGGACTGTGTGATGGAGATCAGCAGTCACGCCCTTGAGCAGCAGCGGTGTTCTTCGCTGCAGCTGGCGGTAGCAGCCATCACCAATGTGACTCATGATCATCTGGACTATCACGGAACCTTTGAAAATTATCTGCATGCCAAGCTGCGGATTGCCTCCCTGCTGCAGCCCGCGGCTCCGCTGCTGGTGGGATTTGATGATGTCGGTCTGCGTGCGGCGGTGCAGCGGCTGGACGGAGTGCAGGTACTGGGATTTGGCTTTGGCGCGGAGTGTCCATTATCGGTCAGGATTGAGGCGTCGGGGGCGGATGGCCAGCGACTGCGTCTGCAGTTGCAGGGTGGCGAGCTGTCGGTCAGCACTTCGCTGCCGGGGCGTCACAATGCGCTGAACGTGCTGCTGGCAGCGGGGATGGCCGAGGTGCTGGGGCTGAGTGCTGAGCAGATTCGAGCGGGTGTGGAGCAGTCGGGATTTGTCCCGGGGCGATTTGAGCAGATCGCCGGGTCGCAGCCGTTTCGTGTGTATGTGGATTATGCGCACACGCCGGACGGCATACGGCGGGTGATTGAAGCTGCGCGAGAGATGTGTGCGCAGCGTGTGCTGGTGGTGTTTGGTGCTGGCGGTGAGCGGGACCGTGAGAAGCGTCCGCTGATGGCCGCTGCTGCGACTCTGGCGGACGAGGTGATTGTGACGTCCGACAATCCGCGCAGTGAATCCCCCGCAGTGATTGTGGACGAGATCTGCAGTGGGTTTCCGGCGGGTCTGCAGGTGCAGCGGGTACTGGATCGCGAGTCGGCGATCCGGGCGGCGCTGCGTTCGGCGGCGGCGGGCGATGTGGTGCTGATTCTGGGTCGTGGTCACGAGCAGACGCAGTGGATTGGATCTCGACAGATTGCCTTTGACGACCGCCGCGTCACGGCTCGGTTGCTGCGGGAACTGTCATCGAAGCATTCGTAGGCTGGCCGCGGGAGTACTGTGATGTATCCCTGTACCGTGAGCGATGTAACGGAGTGTCTGGGCGGTCGACTCCCTGCGTCGGGTGCCCTGCAACCAATCCATGGCAGGGCGGAGCCGGATCAGCGTCGAGTTGAGCATGTGGTAACGGAATCCGGCCGGGTGGTTCCGGGCAGTCTGTTTGTGGCACTGCGAGGTCGCCAGCGGCATGGAGTGGAGTTTGCGGGGGAGGCGGCAGCGCGGGGGGCGGTTGCCATCGTGACGGACAAGGTGCCGCTGGATTCCGCGAGGCTGAGATCTGCGGATGCAGCACCAGCGCTGATTGTGGTGCCGGATGCACTGGCCGGGCTGCAGCAACTGGCTGTTTGGAATCGGAATCATTCGTCGGCGTTATGCGTTGGAATTACGGGCAGTGTGGGGAAGACCACAACGCGGCAGATGATTTATGGTGT
>CAITYU010000176.1 GCA_903896675.1 uncultured Planctomycetaceae bacterium | reverse complement strand
TCAGTGGTCAGGGGGCAGGGGGCAGGGGGCAGTGGGAAGTGGGTAGTGGGTAGTGGGAGGACGTGGTCGCTGATGGCTGGTGATGGTGATGGTAGCGTGGTGTTGGAGGGGTGGAAAGCGGTGTGGGAAGAGCGGTGTGGGTGGTTTGGCGTTATGTGAGGTTCCTGGTAGGCTTAGTGTGTGGTGGTTGTGGTGTGTGGGGGCGGGGTGGGTGTGGTTGTGAGGCAGGTGCGGGGAGTGAGTATGGTGGATGAGGTGCTTGAGAGGTGGCGTTTGGCGGGGTTTTCGCTGGTGCATTTGTGTATGGGGGCGGTGGCGTTTGAGTCGCGTCTGACGCAGCGGATGGGGCTGTTCCTGTCGGGACTGCCTTATGCGGACCTGAACATGGCGATTTTGTGGGGAGCAGAGGGTGGTGGAGAGGATCTTGCGTGGGTGGTTGCGCGGAGTGAGTCATTGCGGGTTCCCTGTCTGATTTTGACGCCTGAGGCGGGGTCTGGGGCGGGCGGTGTTTGCCGCAGTGTGGGTTTGGTGGCTGCGGGTGTGATCCCATTGATGAGGCTGGTGGGTGGTGATTTGGTGGAGTCCGAATCGGGTGGTGTGTGCGGTTTGGCGGAGAATGATGGTGAGGTGTTTGTTGCGAATGGTGTGACGGCAGCGGCATTTGGTTTACCGCTGGATGCTGTGGGGCGGGTGTTTGGTAGTCGTGTGCCGCGGCAGCCGGGACTGCGAGTGTATGTAGCGCGGTATGAGGGGAGTGTGGTGAGTGGATTGCGGGTCAGTCGGATTGGTGAGGTGGCGGTCATCTGGTGTATGGCGACGGGGGTGGGGAGTCAGCGGAGGGGTTTTGGGCGGCGTTTGTTATCGACGGCGATTGCTGCGGAGCGTGCAGCGGGTGCGACGGAGTTTCTGTTGCTGGCGACTGAGGTGGGTCAGCCGTTGTATCGAAGTGTGGGTTTTGAGGTGATTTCGGAGGCGTCGGCGTGGGTTCAGGGGGCGAGTTATGGTGTGGGAGAGGGGGCAGGTGATGTGCGTGGCTGATTTGGTGTCGGGGTGTGTGCGGTGGTGACGAGGATTTTGTGTCTGCGGTTACCGAACTGGCCGGTGCAGGCTGCTGCGCGGCGGTTGCGGGTTCGGGGGCAGTTGGATTCGCCGCTGGCCCTGAGGACTCGAGCGGACTGGACGGACGCTGGCGTTTCGGTGGCGGCCGGTGCAGTGGCAGTTAGTGGTCGAGGTGCAGGTGGCGGTGCAGGTGGCGGTGCTGGTGGCGGTGGTGCTGCAGCGGGTGTGGTTGGTGGTTTGAGTGGTGTGTTGTTGGAGGACTGGCGTTTGGTGCGGGAGTTATTTCCGGCGTCACGATCGGGTCCGGCGGTGGTGGCGGTGGACCGTGGTGCGTGGGAGTTGGGAGTGCGTCCTGGTCTGCCGCTTGCCGAGGCGCGCAGTCTGGCCCGGCCGGTGGCAGGTCGGGGAGTGAAGTCTGTCGTTGGTGGGGGTGCAGCGGGGCCGTTGGCGGTGCAGTTTGAGGAGTGGCGTCCGGAGGAGGACCGTCGGGAACTGGAGGAGCTCGCGCTGATTGCTCGGCGTTTTGCCCCCGTGGTTGCTCTGGATTCCCTGCCATTACCTGACAGTTTATTGCTGGACATTACGGGCTGTGAGCATTTGTTTGGGGGTGAGGCGGAGTTAGCGGAGGAGTTACTGGGTGAGTTGTGGGGTGCTGGTTTGCGTGGTGTGGCGGGGATCGGTGGGAGGGTGAGTACTGCGTGGGCGATGGCTCATTGGGATCCGACGGACGCGGAGTTGCGGGGATTCCTGGGACAGTCCGGGATGAGTGAGCGGCTGGGGGTGTTGGGGGTGTCTGGCGGGGTGGGTACGGGGAAGGCGTCTGGTGCGGCGAGTTGGCGGGTGCGCAGATTGCCTCGTGGTGAAGATCGGCCGTGGCTGGATGTGCTGCCGATCACGGCGGGCCGTTTGCCGTTGTCGGACGTGGAAATTCTGCGGGATCTGGGGGTGCTGCAGCTGGGGCGACTGCTGAATTTGCCGAGGGAGGATTTGCCGGCGCGACTGAGTGCTGTGGCGGTGGAGCGTGTGCAGCAGTTGCGGGGCGTGTTGTCCGAGTCTCTGGTGAATCTACCGGAGGCGAATCCGATTGTGGCGGAGTGGTCGGAGGAGCAGCCGGCGAGTGGGTTGCGTGATCTGCACTGGGTTTTGGGGCGGTTATCGGAGTTGGTATCGGGTGAGTTGGTGCGACGTCGGCAGATGTGTGGTGGAGTGGAGTGTGAGTTGAAGCTGGGGAGTGGTGAGTGGCTGCAGTTTGGTGCTGGTCTGGTCCGTCCGACTCAGGATGCCGGGTTACTGGGTGAGGTGAGTTCTTTGCGGCTGGAGTATTTGTTGTCGGACGAGCAGCGGCGGATTGCTGCGGGTGTGGGTTCCGTGGCGGCTGGTGCAGCGGTGGCTGGTGCAACTGAGGCGGCGGGTGTGGGCGCGGGTGTGGAGGGATTTTTGCGTCTGGTGGTGGAGCCGGTAGTGCTGTTGCGGATGCGGGCACTGGCCGCGCAGTTGCCTCCTGCGCGGCAGCGGAATTTGTTTGGGGAGTTGCAGGATGTGAGTGAGCCGGTGGAGCAGTTAGCGGCGCTGGTGAGTCGATTGACGGGTCGTTTGGGTCGTGAGCGGGTGTTGCGAGTGGGTGAGCGAGCGGATGTGCGTCCGGAGTATTCTGTGCGTGTGGAGCCTTTGCCGGATGCGGTGCAGGCGGGTGGCGCGGGTGCAGCGGAGCGTGCGTTGTGGAATCTGGCGGGGCTGTCGGGTGCGGGTGCGGGTGCGTGTGCGGGTACGGGGGTCAAGTCCGGGCGTGGTGCTGTTGTGGTGCGTGAGGGGGCGTTGCAGGACTGTGATGGTGTCTTGCCGCGTCCGCTGCGTTTGCTGGAGCCGGCGGTGGACGTGACAGCGGGATTGTTGCGGGAGGGGGAGGTGGGTGTGGTTGATCGGTCACCGCTGCTGTGGCGGGAGCAGTTGCGTCGGGTGCCGGTGGTGGTGGCGGAGGGGCAGCGATGGGAGGTGGAGTGGTGGTCTGGTGCGGAGCGATTGCAGACAGCGTGGTGGACGGAGCGTTCCTGTCAGCGTGACTATCACGTGGTGGGGGTGCGGGGTGGGGGGCGGTTGTGGCTGTACCGTGATTTAACGACGGGGCGCTGGTATCTGCAGGGGGTATTTGACTGAGGCTCAGCGGGAACCGGCGGGGAGTGGCAGTTTTCCTGCGGTGGCCAGTCTTTCGAAGGCAACTTCGATGCGGGTTGCGTGTTCGACGCTGAGTGTCTGCAGGGGTGGTGCGGTGATGGGAGAGCAGAGGCCGGCCTGTGCCATGGCGTGTTTGAGGCCGGGGATGAGTTTCATGCGTCCATTTTCATCGCGGTAGACGGACGCGAACAGGTCATGGATGATGCTGTGGAGTCTGGGAATTTCGAGTGAGTCGCTGCGGACGGCGGCGGCGTAGAGGTCGGTGTAGACGAGGGGCAGCAGATTGGCACCTCCGCAGACACCTCCGTCGGCCCCGAAGTTGACGGCATCAGCAAGGAGTTCTTCGGGGCCCATGAACACGCAGAAGCGTCCGGGTTTGCGAAATTCGACGCACAGTTGTCGGAAGTACCTGAGATCGCCGCCACTGTCCTTGATGCCGGCAACATTCGGGTGATTGGCGAGTGCGGCGACGAGATCGATGGAGAGGACAGTGCCGACGCAGGACGGCATATTGTAGAGCATCAGTGGCAGTGGGGATTCGTCGGCCAGTCTGGTGAACCAGTCCTGGAGGGCCTGTTGCGAGGCATCGAAGTAAAAAGGCGCTGCAGCAACAATGGCTGCAGCGCCGCTGGACCGGGCGTGTTCGGCCAGCGTGAGTGATTCGGCGAGTGAGGTATCGGTGACACCGACGAGCACGGGGACCTGTCCGCGGGCGGCTTCGCAGGTGCGTTCGACCATTTCGTAGCGCACGCGGTACGGCAGCGAGGGGCCTTCGCCGGTGGTGCCGAGGGTGAAGATTCCGGAGACTTTCCCATCGATCAGGTGCTGTACGATGCGATCTACGGCCTGAGTGTCAAGCTGATCGAGTGCGAGGAGTGGGGTTACGGCGGGGGGAATCACACCGGAGAAAGTGATCATCGGGTGGTCCTTCAGGCGTCGCCGGCGTTGTATTTCGGCTTGTGTTGGTGCGTTGGATCTGCCCCGGAGGAGGCGAATGGGAGACAGTATGCGCAGGCTGGGGGGCGATGCGAGGATTTTTTATGCTGGAAAATCCTGCGGCCGGTGATTTGTGGGGTGTGTGGGGAGTTTGGAAGGCCGGCGCGGGGCGTGACGATCGGGGCACGTGTAGGGAAAATGTGGCTGAAAAAAGGCTGGTGCGGACAGTTGGGGCGTGCGGAACGAATTCCCGGAGACTGAGCTTAAGTTTCCCCTGTTGACTGTTGGGAATTTCCGCTGTGATCAGGATTCGACGAGTGTGGTGTTTGCGGGGTTTATGGAGTTTCTGTAACCTGCGTAACGTCTGGCAGCGGCTTTTCGCTGTTGCCCTCTGGATTTGGAAATGGTTCCTGAAAACCGTTGCGAATTCTGCGGCTGAATAGAATAGTGTTCCAGTTCAGGGGCTCATGGCAGCATGAGCAGGGGAAAGCCGCGGAGCGAATTCAGGGAATGCGGGTATCGGTCTGAGGTGCGGGAGCAGTCTGTTCGCGGTGCGTGCCGGCGAGCGATTGTGTCGCGACTGTCGGGGCGGTTTGCGATTCCGGGATTCAGGATGGGACTGGGAGTGTTATGTATACGTTGATCACTGGAGCAACTGGACTTGTTGGTCGTTATCTGTTGCGCGACCTGCTGCTGAATGGCCATCAGCTGGCAGTTGTTGTCCGGGGGTCTCGCCGTAACGACGCGCGGGACAGGATTGAGCAGGTGCTGCAGTACTGGGAGAAGGAGCATCAGCGCGCTTTTCCTCGCCCTGTCGTCCTGAACGGGGACATTTCGAAGCCCGGATTTGGTTTGAGTGATGGTGACCGTGAGTGGCTGCGAAAGCACTGCAACAGCATCATTCACAGTGCTGCGATTCTCGAGTTTTTCGGGAAGGATCGTGCGGGTGAGCCGTGGCGAACGAATCTCGACGGGACTCGCCACATGCTGCAGTTGTGTCGCGAACTGGGGATTCGGGACATCCACTACGTTTCGACGGCATATGTCGCGGGGATGCAGTCGGGTCGTGTGCTGGAGGGCAGTCTGGAGGCTGGCCAGTCGTTCCGGAACGACTATGAGGAGAGCAAGTTTGAGGCTGAGAAGCTGGTGCGTGCTGCGGATTTTGCAGAGCACATCACGGTGTATCGTCCCGCGGTGATTGTGGGGGATTCCCGCACTGGCTATACGAACACGTATCATGGTTTATTTGTGTATCTGCGGCTGATGGCGATGTTGATCCCGTCGTTGCCGGTGGGCGAGGACGGTCGCCGGAGGACTCCGATTCGCGTGCGGTTCACTGGCCGGGAGCCTCGCAATCTGATCCCGGTGGACTGGGTATCCGCGGTGATGTGCCGCCTGTACGAGACTCCGGAGGCTCGCGGACTGACCTATCATCTGGCTCCTGACAATCCGATCACATCGCGTCAGGTGATTGATTTGTGCAGCGAGTATTTCAATTCGACGGGGGTTGTGTACGAGGGCGATTCTGAGCCGGGTACTGAAGATGTGAATCTGAGTGAGGATCAGAAGATGTTTGAGCGATTGTTTCAGGACAACGCTGAGACGTATGCGGCGTACGAGAGTACTGACAATTGTTTTGACATGACGAATACGAAGCGGTTTGCGGGTGACATTGTCTGTCCGGATCTGGATCGCACGGTGATTCATCGATTCATTGATTACGGGAACGAGGATCGCTGGGGCAAGCGGAAGCCTGATGTGCAGGCGGTGGACTGCTGGTTGCAGGAGTTGTTGGGAAGTCGAGTAACCGCTGGCGGTGCCGAGACTGCGTCGGTGGGCTTGAATCTGACGGGGCCGGGTGGGTGTCAGGCGACGGTGCGACTGTCGGGTGCGGGTGTGTTGTCGGTGGAGCGTGGCTTACCGGCGGATGCATCACCTGTGTTGACGGCGAGTGCTGCGGACCTGCTGGAGGTGTTGTCTGGGGTGCGTCCGGCGGCGGTGCTGGCGGGTGGCTGGGACAGTGGAGAGTCGGGGCAGGAGGAGTTGACGGAGCAGTTGGTGACGGCTTTGTCGGGCGTGGGAGATGGTCAGGCGATCAGTGTCTGAATTCAGAGTTTTCGATTTTTCGGAGCAGCCTCGGACAGTTTCCGGGGCTGTTTCCGTTTGAAAAGTTGTCTGCCGGGGTGGAGTGTGGCCGATAGACGGTCGATTCACGAGGTTTTTTGTGGGTGGTGCACTGGTCTTCGGGGGAGCCTCTGGGAATTTCCGGGCGGCTTGGGGGTTCAGTGCTTTACAACCAGCGCCCACCCGTTCTATACTAGTGGGCTCTGATTCCCACGATCCTGCACAAAAGAACACTATCGTTTGGTGTTTGTTTGGCAGTGGTGTCAGGTGGAATGATTTTTTGTTGAGTTTTATCAGCGTGCTGCTGTCAGTCAGTGGCGGAGAGTGAAATGCCTAAGCAGAAGACTCATAAGGGAATTAAGCGTCGTTTCAAGGTAACGGCGTCGGGCAAGGCGAAGCATCGTTCTGCTTATCGCGGGCATCTGCTCAGCCATAAAAGTCCGAAGCGCAAGCGTGGTCTGCGTCAGGACGGCGTGGTGGACGGTGCTGAGGCGAAGAAGATTGTTGAGGCTTTGCGTCCCTGCATGTGATGTGTGGGTGTGTGTGACGTGAAGATGATTTTGTGAGTTGTGGTGTCTGACGTGAACGCTGTTGCGCATCGGTGTCCTCTGCACTTTCGATGCGAGTATTGATCTGGTGGGCGACCGACTTTTGTGGTTGGCTGTCTGTCCGGGGCGTGTGTCAGAATTTCAGGGGGCAGCATGGGGATGCTGCGCTGGTCGTGGATTTGCGACCGGGGACTGGTGGCAGCGTAGTCTGCTGCTGGTTCATGAAAAATTTCCGATCCTGATGAATTGAAAGACCTGGTTCGATGCGAGTTCGTTACGGTAAGGCGCGTCATCGCGCGAAGAAGCGTTTGTTCAAGGAAGCGCGTGGTAATTTCGGTGGTCGCAGCAAGTTGTTGCGAACGGTGAAGGAGACGCTGGTGCGTTCCCGCGCCTATGCGACTCGTGACCGTCGGATGCGTAAGCGTGAGTTTCGCGCCCTCTGGATTACTCGAATCACGGCTGCCGTGCGTGCTCAGGGCATCAGCTACTCGTACTTCATGCATGGATTGGCATTGGCGAAGATTGGTTTGAACCGCAAGCAACTGGCGGAACTGGCCGTGCGTAATCCGGAGGTATTTGCTGAGGTTGTGGCAGCGGCGAAGGCGGCGAAGTCTGCGACCTGAGTCTGCGATATGTGGACAGGTTTAGTCGGGCAACTGGCTGAACGGAAACCAGACGAGTCAGCCCGCAGGCTGGCTCGTTTTTTTTATTTGTCGGTGGTTGGTTGGGGTTGCGGAGGCGGCGGTAATGGACATTCTGGCTGCATTTGACGAGTTTGAATCGGGTGCATTGGCGGCGATTGGTGCGGTGCTGGAGTCGGCCGATCTGGAGCGTGTGCGTGTGGAGTACATGGGTCAGAAGAACGGTCGGATTCGGGAGCTGCAGAAGCTGGTGGGTGCGGCGTCTGCGGAGCAGAAGCCGGCGGTGGGGCGTCGTTTCAACGAGGTGCGAACGGCGGTGGCTGCGGCACTGGAGTCGCGTCAGGAGTCACTGCAGCAGCAGGCTGCGGCGAGAGCGGTTTCTGATTTTGACGTGACATTACCGGGTGACAGGCCGCGTCTGGGGAAGCTGCACCCCATTACTCAGGTGATGAATGAGTTTCGGGAGCTGATGGGGCGTTTTGGTTTTACGGTGGTGGATGGTCCGGAGCTGGAGGATGAGCGTCATAACTTTGAGGCGTTGAACATTCCGGAGGATCATCCGGCGCGGGATCCGCTGGACAATTTTTATCTGGCGTGTGCGGAGGCGTCTGCGGGTCGTCCGCTGCTGTTGCGCAGCCAGACATCGACGGTGCAGATTCGGACGATGGAGACGGTGCAGCCGCCGGTGCGAATCGTGTCGCTGGGGCGTGTGTATCGTCCGGACACGATTGATGCGACTCATTCGTGCATGTTTCACCAGATGGAGGGTTTGCTGGTGGACCGGCATGTGACGATGGCGCAACTGAAGACGGTGCTCAGCCAGTTTGCTCGCAGTTTTCTCGGGCCGGAAGTGGAGATCCGTTTTCGTCCTTCGTTTTTCCCGTTTACCGAGCCATCTGTGGAAGTGGATATGAAGTGGGGGAATTCGTGGATGGAGATTGGTGGAGCGGGGATGGTGGATCCGGCGGTGTTTGCGGCGGTGGGATATGATCCGGAGCAGTATTCGGGTTTTGCATTTGGTCTGGGGATTGAGCGTTTTTGTATGAAGCATTTTGGTGTGGACGACATCCGTCGGTTTTACGAGAACGATCTGCGGTTTCTGGCTCAGTTCTGATCGGCGGTCGTGTGGTTGCGGATTGTGTGGGGGGGGATGCGGGGGGGTGATGGGGTGCCACTGAAGCGAGTGGAGGTTTGTGATCGTTTTTTTGAGCTGGAGCTTCCGGAGCCTGAGGTGTTGCTGGAGGAGGCGGTGGTCGGCGAGCGGTCGGGTGCATCCGGCTGGGACCCGTACTGGGGTTTATTATGGGCTGCGGCTCCTGTGACGGCTCGTCTGTTGCTGCGGGCGGCCCCGCGTGCGGAGCGGAGTCTGGAGCTGGGTTGTGGAGTGGGATTAGCGGGTTTGGCGGGATTAGCGGCGGGGTTATCGGTGACGTTTTCCGATCAGTCTGCAGCGGCGGTCGCGGCGGCCTTGAGGAATGCGGAGCGGAACGGTTTCGCGGGTGCAGGCGGGCTGGTGTTTGGCTGGGACGACGTGCCTGTTGTGCCGGGTTTTGATTTTATTTTTGCGAGTGATGTGTTGTATGACCGGGCGGGTCATGAGCCGCTGCTGCATGCTTTACAGCAGTTGCTGCTGGCGGGTGGTGTGGTGTGGATTGGAGATGCGGGGCGGCAGCATGCGGATGTTTTCGCGTCTGCAGCGACTGCTTGTGGCTGGCGGGTGCGGTTGTATGACGAGGGATTGCGGCCTTTGCTGCGGCCGCAGCAGTTGCAGTATCGTCTGCTGGTGCTGGATCGTTTGAGTGTCCGGTAGTCGGGGTCGGGGTCGCGGTCGGTGGCGGTGGCGGTGTGGGGGGGGGGCTTTGGTGTGTTGTTTGAACTGCGGGATGTGGAGTTGGGGATTCGTCTGCGGGGCGTGAGCCTGCGTCTTGGTGCGGGTGTGACGGCGATTCTGGGGTATTCGGGAGCCGGCAAGAGTTCGTTATTGAGCGTATTGGCGGGGTTTGAGCAGCCGACGAGCGGGAGTGTTGAGCGGGGGGATTTGGGTGTGGGTGGTGCCCTGCCCTGTTACTGGGTGCCGCAGTCGGGTGGTTTATGGTCGCATGTCACGGTGCGTGGGCATGTGGAGCTGGTTTCTGCCGGAAGCGCAGACGAAATTCTGCGTGCCTTTGATCTTTGGGAGCGGCGTGATGCGTGTCCCGGGGATTTGTCGCAGGGTGAGCGTTCGCGTCTGGCGGTGGTGCGTGCAGTATCGGCGGGAGCGGGGGTGCTGTTGATGGACGAGCCTTTAGCGCATGTGGATCCGGTGCGTAAGCCGGGTTACTGGGAGGAGTTGTGCAGTCGGTTGCGTGCGAGTGGGACATCGCTGGTGTTTGCGAGTCATGAGCCGGGTGTGGTGTTGCGGCATGCGGAGCGAGTGGTGTGTCTGCGGGAGGGGCGGGTGTGGCATGAATCGGGTGTGCGGGATCTGTACGAGAGGGCACCGGACCGGCAGCTGGGTGAGTTTCTGGGTCCGATGAACTGGCTGGACGGTGCGTTGGTGGGGGGATTGGGGTTGGGGGCTGAGTTGCTGGGGGAAGTTGGTCGTCGGGGTGGAGTGTGTGTGCGACCTGAGCGGTTGCGGTTGCGTGGGGTTGAGTGTGGTGTGGGTACTGAGTTGGGAGCAGTGGCGGGCGGGCGGTGGGTTCGTGGGGGTGTGGTGCGGGTACTGAGTTTGCGGATTGCTGGCGGTCTGGCGGAAACGGTGGTGGTTGGTGCGGGTGGGGTTGAGTGTCGATTGCTGTATGTTGTGGATGGTGGGGACGCCGGTGGGGCGGTTCGAGTTGGCGTGGGTGGCTGGGTGTGCGTGGAGGTCTTTCTGCCTGAGGGGGCCGAACTATGAGCTCGTGTTGGCTGACGAGCGGACTGCGGATCTGTCTGTTGGTTTTGTGTGTGTCGGGTTGTGGAGGCAGTGAGGGGGGGCGTAGTGGGGGTGTGGAGGTATTGCTGCCGATTGCGGGTGAGCGGACGTGGCGGATTCCGGCGGCCGATCGTTTTTTGCCTGCGCCGCGGGGTTTGTATTCGGACGAGCGTGATGACGTGTATGTGCTGGACGATGCGGGGCGTGTACTGGTGTATGACAGGACGGGTGTGCTGCAGCGTCAGTGGAAAATGCCGGATAACCGGATTGGGAATCCGGAGGGGATCTGGAAGCTGCGGGACGGTCGTGTGGCTGTCGCGGATACTCATTATCACCGGGTGGTGATATTTCATCCGGATGGTGCGGTGGATTTTACGTTTGGCAGTGAGGGTCGTGAGCCGGGTCAGTTTGTGTTTCCGGTGGCGGTGCTGGAGGATGCTGCGGGGAATTTGTACGTGGGGGAGTATGGGGACCATCAGCGGGTGCAGAAGTTTGACGGCCGTGGGCGTTATCTGCTGCAGTTTGGAAAGCATGGTGCGGGTCGTGGTGAATTTCAGCGACCGAGTGGTTTGGCGCTGCGTGGTGGGGAGGTGTTTGTGGTGGATGCGTTCAACGATCGGATTCAGGTTTTCAGTGAGTCGGGTGAATTTCGTCGAATTCTGAAGTTGTCGGACGAATTTGAGGCTCTGGCGTATCCCTATGATTTGCGGGTGATGGCGGATGGTCGGGTGTATGTGATTGAGAACCGTGCGGCGCGACTGACAGTGATGACTCTGGAGGGCCGTTTGCTGGGGCGTTATGGGTCACCTGGTCGGAATTCCCATCAATTCTACCAACCCTGGGACCTGACAGTCCTGACCGACGGACGTATACTCGTGGCTGACACCGGGAACCATCGCTTAGTGGAGCTGACGCCTTGAGTCTGCTGGGTAAATTGATTCGCCGCATTTTTCCTCTGCCGCATCGTCCGGTGGTCTGGACATCGACGTTGTCTTTGCTGATTTTTTCGCTGTTGTTTCTGCTGTGTTATCTGTCTGTCCTGCCGACGGTGGTGATCAGTGGTGGCAGTCCGTTAAGGTGGACAGAGCGGGGCTGGCTGGATCTGGGATTTCTGTATCGCTGGGGTGTGGCTTATCCGCAGGCGGAGCTGGTGCGTGAGCTTGAGTTTTCGCGACCGTGGGCATTTCTGCTGTTGTTATTTGTACCGTGGATCTGGTGGATGCAGGCGGCTGGTCATGCGGGACTGCCTCAGCGTCGTGGAGTGTGGGCGGGGTTGATTCGGCTGGTGCTGTGTGGGCTGTTGATTTTCGTGCTGGCGGAGCCGCGAGCGGTTCGCACGAGTGACACGGTGTCGGTGATCTACAATGTGGACGTATCGGATTCGGTGAGTCCGTGGCGTTCAGAGGCATTGAACTTTGTGGCGGCGACGGCGGCAGAGAAGCCGGGGACGGACGAGGCGGGTCTGGTGGTTTTCGGCAGGACACCTGCCGTCGAGTATCCTCCGCGGGTGGTTTTTCCCTTTGAGCGATTTGTGAATTCGCAGGTGGGTCAGGACGCGACGAATCTGGAGCAGTCACTGGCATTGAGTGCGGCGATGCTGCCTGAGGAGAATGTGGGGCGGATTGTGCTGGTGAGTGACGGCACGGAGACGGTGGGTCAGTTGAAGGATGTGGTGGACGACCTGCAGGCGCGCGGGGTTTCCGTTTCGGTTGTTCCGATGAATTATGTGTATGAGTCTGAGGTTTTGCTGGAGCGGCTGGATCTGCCGCGTTTTGTGCGTCAGGGTGAGACGTACGAAGCTTCGGTGGTGTTGAATTCACTGAAGGCTTCGCGGGGGACGCTGGTGTTATCTGAGGCGGGTCGGGAGATCTCGCGTCGGGAGATTGAGTTCCCTGCCGGGAAGACTCGTTATACCGTGCCGATCCGGGTGGATGAGCCGGGCTATTACGAATATTCGGCTCGCATCGAGGTGGCTCCGGACGCCGACAATCGTCAGGAGAACAACGAGGTGCGGAATTATCTGTATCTGGATGGTCCGGGCCGTGTGCTGCTGGTGCGTGATGTGGCTGGGCGTCCGGAGGAGATTCGATTTCTTGAGCAGGCATTGCGAGTTGGTGAGCGGCAACTGGATGTGATGACATCGCTTGAGTTTCCCCAGGATCCTCTGAGTCTGATGCCTTACGATGCGGTGATTTTTGCGGACGTTCCGGCGGACGCTTTCCTGGGGAGTCAGATACAGGCGATGCATGATGCGATCAGGAACCTTGGGATCGGGTTTCTGATGGTTGGCGGGCCGAACAGTTTTGGTCCGGGTGGCTGGCAGGGTTCACTGGTGGAGGATGCGCTGCCGATTTCCATGGAGATCACCAACAAGAAGGTGCTGCCGAAGGGGGCTTTGGCGATCATTCTGCACACCTGCGAGTTTCCTCAGGGGAACACGTGGGCGAAGCGGATCACGAAGCGAGCGATACAGGTGTTGAATTCGCAGGACGAAGTTGGTGTGCTGGCTCAGACGATGAACGGTGACGAGTGGATCTTCGATCTGACTCCTGCCAGCGAGTATGAATCCCTGGCGACTCAGATCAACAATGCCTCGATTGGTGACATGGGGACGTTTGGCACGACGATGCAGCTGGGTCTGGCATCGCTGTTGAAGTCGGATGCGGCATCGCGTCATATGATCATCATCTCGGACGGTGATGCTCAGGCTCCGACGCCGGAGCTTGTTTCGCAGTTCATCGACAATCAGGTGTCGGTTTCGACGGTGGCGGTCTTTCCGCACAATGGTGATGCATCGACGCTGCAGGACATCGCGGGTGCGACTGGCGGGCGGTTTTATTTTCCGAGTGATCCGAACGAGTTGCCGTCCATCTTTGTGAAGGAGGCGAAGACACTGCGGCGCACCCAGATACAGACTCGGGATTTCGTGCCAGTGGTCACGGGGGTGGATCCGATTCTGCGTGACATAGTGGATTCGCCTGAGCTGCATGGGTATGTGCTGGCTTCGCGCAAGGAGGATCCTCGTGCGGTCGTGGTCCTGTCGGCACCTCAGACGGAGAGTGAGAAGGCTGCGGGTGAGGAGGATTTGGATCCGATTCTGGCGGTGTGGCGTTATGGTCTGGGGGTGACGGCGGCGTGGACATCGGACTTTACGGACCGGTGGGGACGTGACTGGGTGAAGTGGGAGCAGTTTCAGCAGTTGTTGTCCCAGACGATGACTCGCATCAGCCGCACGAAGCGTGAGCAGTCGCTGCGGGTGTACACCTATGTGAATGGCAACGAGGGTGTGGTGGTGGTGGAGGATTTTCATCCGGAGGAGACGTTACTGGATGTGAATGTGTCGGTGACGGGTCCGAATGGATTTGAGCAGTCGCAGCCGGTCCGTCAGACTGCTCCGCGTCGTTATCAGACCTCGATGCCATTGAAGGGTGAGGGGCGTTATCAGGTTTTGGTGGGTGCATCGGACGGATCGCGTCGTGAGACGTCGTATGCCGGTTTTATTGTGTCGTATTCGCCTGAGTATCTGCGATTTCGGGCGAATCCTGCGGTATTGCGTGAGTTGGCGGAGTCGACGGGTGGTGCCGAGCTGGAGATTGACGGCGACCCTGTCGAGGCGGCTCGAGCTTTGTATGGGGAGCGGCCGCAGAAACGCAGCAGTCGTCCGATATTTGAGTGGTATCTGATACTGGCGGCCTGTTTGTTACCGCTGGATGTGGCGGTGCGTCGGGTGCAGTTGGATGCGGGCTGGTTGAAGCGACTGTGGCGTCGTGATCGTCGCGAGTCGACAGCGACGCTGGGGACTCTGCTGGAGCGAACGACACAGGTGCGTACGGCCCGGGGTAACCGGGGAGCGGCGGAGGGTGAGTCGGCGGAGGGTCGTCCGCTGGTGGTGCGAGGTGGAGTGGCGGTGCGACCGGGTGGAGTGGTTAAGGCTGGTGGCGGTGGTGTGGTGGGCGGCGCTGGGGCTGCTGGATCGGGAGTGGGTGGTTCAGGAAGTTCGGTGGAGGGCAGTGGCAGTGGTGCAGATGGGGGCAGTGGCGGGGCAGCGGGTGGTGAGGACGGCACGACATCTCGTCTGCTGGCTCTGAAGCGGCGGCGGGATCAGGAACGGGGTAAGGAGTGAGTGAGCGGTTGGGTGTGTGGCAGGTTTTAAGTTCTGGTCTGAGGGGGACAGGGTGATGAGTGCGGACGTTGTGTTGGCGGAGTTGCAGTCTGAGGCGGATGCGTTTCGTGTGGAGTACGAGCGTGTACGGGAGGCTGTGGGGCGAGTGATTGTGGGTCAGCAGCGTGTGGTGGAGTCGGTGCTGACGGCGATGCTGTGTGGCGGGAACGTACTGCTGGAGGGTGTACCGGGACTGGGCAAGACGGAGCTGGTGAAGGCATTGGCGGGGGTGTTGAAGCTGCAGTTTCGTCGCATTCAGTTCACACCGGACCTGATGCCGGCGGACGTGATTGGCACGAACATCATGACGACGGACGACATGGGGAAGTATCGATTTGAGTTTCGTGAGGGTCCGATATTCACGCAGTTGCTGCTGGCGGATGAAATCAACCGAGCGACTCCGAAGACGCAGTCTGCGTTGCTGGAAACGATGCAGGAGGGGACGGTGACGACGGGTGGCACGACGTATCGTCTGGAGCAGCCGTTTTTTGTCCTGGCGACTCAGAATCCGATTGAGCAGGAGGGCACATTTCCATTGCCGGAGGCGCAGCTGGATCGTTTTATGTTCAAGGTGGTTGTGCCGTTTCTGAATCGGGACGAGTTGAACGAGGTGGTGACTCGGACGATTCTGAAGCAGCGTTACGAGGCTGTCCCGGTTCTGGATGGTGCTCGAATACTGCATCTGCGATCGGTGCTGGAGCGTGTGGTGGTGAGTGATCCGATGCGGGATTATGCGTGTCGTCTGGTTCTGGCGACTCATCCGGATTCCGCATTTGCGACGGAGCGTGTGAAGCGATTTCTGCGATTTGGAGCCAGTCCTCGAGCGGCTCAGGCCCTGATCCGTTCGGCTCGAGTGAGGGCATTGAGTCAGGGTCGGGCGCATGTGTCGTTTCAGGATGTGCGGTATTTTGCGGCGGAGGTGCTGCAGCATCGTGCGTTATTGAACTATGACGGTCAGGCGGAGAATGTTTCTCTGCGGGAGTTGATTGACGAAGTGATTGCGAAGCTTCCGACGGAGGGCTGAGGCCGTGCTTGAGGGTACTCGGTCGGCATTCACAGCGTTGTTTGACAATGCGGTTCTGCATCAGATTGAGCGGATGCGACTGCGGCCGCAGCGTCGTCTGACGAATCGAGCGCGGGGCGAGCATTTGTCGGGCAAGGGTGGCAGCAGCACGGATTTCGCGGATTTCCGGGACTATGCGGCGGGGGACGATCTGCGGTATGTGGACTGGAACATTTTTGCGCGACTGCAGCGGCCTTACATCAAGCAGTTTCAGCATGAGGAGGAGCTGCATGTGGTGCTGCTGGTGGATGCATCGGCATCGATGCTGAGTGGCGGGAAGCTGGAGCGTGCGAAGCAGGCGGCGGCGGCATTTGGGATCATGGGTTTGCTGGGTGGTGAGCGGGTGAGTGCATATGCAGTGCAGGGTTCATCGGACAGTCGCTGGATGCTGCCGCCGGGGACTGGTCGCAATCGGATGCGTGGGTTGCTGCATTTTCTGGAGGGAGTGGTTGGAGGTGGCAGTGTGCCGGTGGAGCAGGCGATTGAGCAGATGCTGAAGTTTCATCGAGGTCGGGGGATTGCGGTGGTATTGAGTGATTTCCTGACCTTCGGCAGTCTGGCTCGCCCGCTGAACCTGCTGTTCAGTGCGGGTCTTGAGGTGTGGGGGCTGCAGATTCTGAGTGAGGCGGAGATTCATCCGGACGTGCAGGGTGATCTGCGGTTTGTGGACAGTGAGACGGGAGAGACGCTGGACATTACGAACGCCAGTGAGCTGCTGCATGTGTATCATGATCAGCGTCTGGCGCTGTCGGAGTCTCTGGACAACCTGTGTCGCAGTCGTCAGGGGCGATTTGTGTCGGTGAGTTCGGGTGAGTCATTTGCGGCGTTCCTGTTTGATCGGATGTGTCGTCAGGGTTGGGTGCAGCGATGAGGTTTCTGAGCTTCGTCAATCTGTACGGTGCGTGGTTTTTTCTGGCGCTGATTCCGCTGGTAATTCTGTATTTTCTGAAGCTGCGTCGTCCGCGAGTGGATGTGCCATCGCTGGTGTTATGGGCGAGTGTGCTGAATGATCAGCGGGTGAATTCGCCATTTCAGCGATTTCGTCGGAATCTGCTGCTGCTGTTGCAGGCGTTGCTGTTGTGTCTGCTGGTGTTGGCTCTGATGCAGCCATTTGTGCCATCCACGGCGGAGGTGGCCGAGTATACTCCGCTGTTGATCGACTGTTCGGCCAGTATGGGGGCGATTGAGGAGGCGACGGGTAAGAGTCGTCTGGAGATTGTGCGGGAGCAGGTGCGGGAGCAGATTGAGAATCTGCGTGGTGGGCAGAAGCTGGCGCTGTTTACATTCGCGGCGACGGGTCGACGTTTGACGGAGTTTACGGATGATCGTCGCGAGCTGCTGCGGGCTTTGGAGCGAGTGCAGCCGACGGATCTGCCGGCGCAGCTGGACGACGTGCTGCGGATGGCGGCGGCCTATACCGGGTCATTTCCGATCGAGCGGGTGACGGTGCTGACGGACGGGAACCTGCCGGATCGGGTGGATTTTGAATTGCCGTTTTCGCTGGACGTGAAGCGAGTGGATTCGGGCGATGCGAATCTGGGGATTACGGAGCTGAGTGCGCGGCGGAGTGGTGCTGAGGAGTGGGAGGTTTTTGTGCGGGTTTCGGGTTCTGCGGACGAGCTGCGGGGTGCGGAGCTGCAGATATTTGAGAACGGCCAGCAGACTCACACGGAGCAGCTGGAGGTTGGCCGTGAGGAGTCGGAGCGGTTGATGATTCCGGTGCGTGCGACGGGTCCGGTGCTGCTGGAGGCTCGGCTGGTGCCGGCGGGATTTGATTCTCTGGAGACGGACAATGTGTGCTGGCTGTCCTTGCCGGCGACTCGGGCGCTGCGGGTGTGGGTAGCGGCGGGTCTGCCCGGGTGGGCTCGAGCGATCAGTGTGCTGCCGAATGTGGAGGTGGAGTTGAGTACCGGGGGCGAGCCGGCGGGCAGTGAATATGACATGGTGGTGACGGACGGTGATGCAGCGGGAGCGAGTGTTGCGGGCGACAATGGTGCACCGGTGGTCCTGCATGTGGGAGTGATCCCGGAGGATGTGCGGGGGCTGGTGGGGCTGGAGGAGTCGGCGAGTGTGGTGGTGGACTGGGACCGTACGGCGCCGTTGCTGCGGCATGTGCAGTTGGCGGACGTGCAGATCGGCGAGCAGCCGACGTATGCCGCGGGTGTGGGTGTGAAGGAGCTGGAGGAGCGTGGGTATGAGGTGCTGGTTGACGGTAGTGCCGGTCCGCTGGTTTTGCAGAAGCGTGAGGGGTTGCGGACGGGCTGGTGGTTGACGTTTCACACGGATCGTTCGACGTTGCCATTTCGGGTGGGTTTTCCGATTCTGGCTGCGAATGCGGTGGAGTCTTCGATGAAGCAGTCGGCGTTGTCTGAGGTTTCAGCGGCTCCGACGGGTGTATTGCCGGGGATTCTGCTGGAGGCGGACCGGGAGTACACCGTGAAGGCTCCGGGTGGCGAGCTGATAGCGGGTCGTACGACGGCGACGGGGATGCTGACGGGGATTCCGGCGGCGGAGGTTGGTCGGTATGACGTGCTGGAGGGTGGGGACACGGTGGCGGTTGTGGGAACGGGGTTGCTGAGTCTGTCAGAGAGTTCACTGGTGGCGGTTGAGGAGTTGAAGTTTGCCGAGGCGAAGGTGTCGACGGGTGCAGCGGACCGTCTGGAGGCGGACCGTCCGTACTGGTGGCTGCTGGCATTGGTGGCATTTGGTCTGATGCTGTTTGAGTGGTGGTATTTTCAGCGTGCTCGGGGGAGCGTGGAATGAGACGGGGCGTTCTTTGCAGTGTTCGGCTGATGCTGCTGGCGATCCTGTGTCTGTGGGTCTCCGGCGGGGTGGTCTGCGGGCAGCCGCGTGTGGGGATGAAGCTGGAGCTGGGAAGTATCCGTGGTCGTACAGCGTCGCCGATCCATGTGAATGTGCGTCTTGAGTACAATGATCCGCAGTTTCTGGAGGGGTATCTGGAGCTGCAGATTTATGATGCTCTGGAGTTGACATCGGATTCGGACCGACTGGCGACGCTGCGTCGGGACGGGATTGTGCTGGCGGGTCAGGATTATGAATTCAGCCTGTTGTTGCCACCGCTGCAGACTTCGGATACTCGCAACTGGGCTGTGCGCGCGTGGTTTGTGACGAAGGACGAGCGGATCGAGCTGACATCGGCACCCGGGCGGAAGGGTCCTGCTGAGCCTTTTGACCTGCTGATGACCAGTTCGCTTGAGCGTGCTTTTGTGATGTGCAGTGCCAGTGAGGATCCTCGCAATCGTCCGGCGGCGGGCAACAGAAAGCTGTTGCAGGAGCGTTTGCTGCTGTTGGAGGTGATGAGTGGATTGCAGTCGGTTTCGGGGGAGCAGCTGGAGGGGGAGGTTGTTGATCTGCGGGGTGCGGGATCCGGAGTTGAGGTCCTGCAGACACCGGGGATCGTCCACTATGCGGCTGAGTGGGATGTGAGGACGCTGTCTGAGGATCCATTGGGATATTGTGCGTTTGACGTGCTGCTGCTGAGTGACGGGGCGGTGGGATCGTTGTCAGAGGCGCAGCAGCGGGCGGTTGAGGTGTGGGTGCGAGCGGGTGGCAGTGTGGCGATCGAGGCGTCTGAGCGTTTGCAGCCGCAGCAACTGGGTTTTCTGCGTCGGCTGCTGGCTGATGGGCTGGGTGCGGAGAGTGATTTGACGCTGGATGATGATGGCCGACTGCTGGTGGTTGCGGATCGGGCGGGGGAGGCTGTGTTGAGTCGAGCGGGACTGGGTCGTGCGGTACTGCTGCCGGTGCTGGAGGATTTGACGGGCGTGGTGCAGCGGTCATCGCAGTGGCGTCGGCTGGTGTGTTTTCTGTGGAAGGTGCGTGAGCAGAGTGATGTGTATCACGGTACGACTTCGGGGCCTCCCGGTGATCTGGAGTTGGCGCGGAGGTACATACGTAACGCCCAGCGTGACGAGTCCGGCATTTATTCGTCTGAATCGTGGTTTCAGACGGAGTATGGCGGGTATGTGAGACTGGAGCCATCAGTGGACGGGTCGGGGCGTTTTTATGTTCCGGCGCAGCAACTGGCGGTCTGGCGACAACAGTGGCGGTCTCGTCAGCAGAATCTGCGGATCCAGCAGGCCCCATTGCTGGGTGCAGCGGAGGCTGCGCTGTTACCGGCAGACGTGAGAATGGTGCCGGTTTCGGTGATTGGCCTGATTCTGCTGGGATATGTGCTGGTGGTGGGTCCGGTGGATTATTTTGTGCTGGGTTGGCTGCGTCTGCGGAAGTATACGTGGCTGTTGTTTCCGGTGGTGACGGCGTTTTTTACGTTTCTGACGATCGCTGTGGCTCATGCCTACATGAGCAGCGATGACACGGGCGGAGTGCTGGTGATTACGGATATTGATGCAGGTGGCGATGTGGTTCGCCAGACGACTCTGGAGACCCTGTTTTATGGTGGTGGACGGGAAGTGACGCTGCCTCAGCGTCGTGCGTTGGCAGTGCAGACGCGGGATCAGTACCTGAACGAGGGGGTGTATGGCAGCAGTCCGCTGCCGTCGGACGAACCACCGGCGTACGAGGGCGTATTTCCGCAGAATTTTGTGCTGCGTCAGAATGTGCAGCAGTGGTCACCGGTGAGTTTTCGGACGTTGACACTGGAGCCTGAAGGTGTGGAGTTACCGGCGATTGACTGGGAGGACCTGTCGCTGGTGACTACGGAAGAGGGGCGTGCGCGGCTGATGGCCAGTCTGCAGATGCTGTCGCAGCAATCGGGTGGTGTGTATGAGGCGATGGTGGTGCATCAGGCGGTTTTTTTGCCGGTGTTGAAGCAGGACGGTCAGGGTGTTCCGGGTATGGTGGCGAGTGGGCGGTACTGGGAGGGGGCCGGGGGGCAGGAGTCTTCGTGGTCCAGCGAGGTGATGAGCAGCTTGAGTGGTCAGCAGCAGGCTGGCGATGGTGTGTTCAGTCTGGTGAGTCAGTTATCGCCTCAGGGGTCGGATGCGCTGGAGGATCTGGTGATGTCTTCAGCGGACAATCCTGAGGAGTATGTGCTGGTGGTGGTGCGTCGTCGAGGCGAGCGGATTGAGGTGTTTCGGCGGTTGTATCGAGTGCCTGGTGTGGTGCAGTGAGAGTGTCCGGGTCTGGCTGAGTGAGTGCGGTGAGTGACTGCGGTGGGATTTTCCGGTCGGGGGCAGTTATGCAGAACGAGTCGGCAGGGGTGAGTGGTGTGCAGAGTGTATCGGCCATCAGTCTGCGTCATCTGCGAGTGAGCTATGGGAAGTTTGAGGCGGTGAAGGGAATTTCGCTGGAGATTCCTGAGGGGGAGGTGTTTGGGTTTATCGGTCCGAACGGTGCGGGCAAATCGTCGACATTCCGAGTACTGGCGACGCTGCAGCCGAAGTTTCAGGGTCAGGCGTATGTCTGTGGACTGGACGTACTGCGTCAGCCGCAGAAGGTGCGTGACGTGATGGGATTTGTGCCTGACTTTTTCGGGGTGTATGAGGATCTGACGAGTCTTGAGTATCTGCACTTTTTTGCTGCGGCGTATCGGATTCCGACGGCGAAGCGGAGGGGCGTGATTGACGACGTGCTGACGCTGACGGATATGACTCACAAGGCGCATTCGCCTGTGGACGGTCTGTCGCGTGGTATGAAGCAGCGTCTGGCTTTGGCGCGGGTGTTGCTGCATGATCCGAAGGTGCTGTTGCTGGATGAGCCATCGAGTGGTCTGGATCCGCGGGCTCGGATTGAGATGCGTGAGTTGTTGAAGGCGCTGCGTGAGATGGGCAAGACGATACTGATCAGCAGTCACATACTGAGCGAGCTGGCTCAGTTGTGTACTCGGATTGGCATCATCGAGCTGGGTCGGATGGTGGCTGAGGGTTCCCTGAATGAGATCTATCGTCAATTGCAGTTGATGCGGGTGGTGCACATTCGGGCGGACAATGCGGGTCCGGAGCTGCTGGAGCGAGTGAAGGCGATTCCGGGTGTGGAGTCTGTGGAGCAGCAGGTTGATCGCTGGGCTTTGCGACTTCGTGAGGAGGAGTTGGCGATTGCGGATCTGCATGCGGGTCTGGTGGCTGCGGGGGCTCGGCTGACGATGCTTCAGCCTGAGGCGATGGATATGGAAACCGCGTTCATGAAGCTGACAGAGGGGAAGACAGCGTGAGGATTCCGAGACTGATTCCTGAGCTGCCGCTGCTGCGTCGGGAGCTGATCGAGCTGAGTGCTCGGCGGCGTACCTATGTGGTGAGAAGTCTTGGTGCATTGGTGTTGCTGGGCTGGGTTCTGTATCTCGTGAGTGACTCGTACAAGGACCTGCTGCTGGCTCAGTTGCAGGTGACCGGGGGGCTGGGCAGACGATTGCCGGTGATGAGCCTGATGGGTGCGGGGTCGTTATTGTTTCCGCGGCTTGTTCCGCCGTTGTTCATGGCGGTGCAGTTGCTGATGCCGTCGCTGGTGTGTGGGTCAATCACGACAGAGAAGGAGCGGAACACTCTGGGGACGCTGTTTGTGACTCGGCTGTCACCACTGACGATCGTGCTGGAGAAGCTGGGCAGTCGGCTGATGCCGATGCTGACCTTTCTGCTGCTGAGTTTTCCGATTCTGGCATTTGTGTATTCGCTGGGTGGAGTGGATCAGCGGTTGCTGTGGTCGACGCTGTGGCTGGTGTTCTGGGAGTGTCTGCTGTATGGGTCGATTGGTTTGATGTGCAGTGCGTGGTATACGACGACGGTGGGTGCATTTGTGGCGTCGTATGTACTGTCGGCGGTGTTATTCACGCTGACGCGTCTGTCCCCGCACTGGTTTCCGACTCCGTGGGTGATCTGGCAGTTCATGCGGTACATTTCTGTGCCGGGTTTTGGCGGTAACGGGCTGCTTGTGCAGTGGATGAGTGGTTTTGTTGAGCGACCGATATGGGTGGTGTTTTGTGCGACTCTGCCGACGATGTTGACGGTGGTATTCTGCCTGACGATGACTCGTGTGTTGCTGTATCGTCGAGCGTTTGTGAGTCAGTCATCGCTGCTGCTGCGTGTGTTTCGCCGACTGGACTCATTTTTTCAGAGTCTGAATGACCGTGCCGGCGGAGTGCAGGTGATCGCGGATCGTGAGTCGTGGCCCGATTTTGATCCGGTGGCGTGGCGTGAGCGGGAGAAGAAGTCGCTTGGTCGAGCTCGATACCTGATCCGGATGCTTGTTGCGCTGGAGTTTCCGACGCTGTTTGTGTGTCTGGTGGCGGTGATATTTGGTGCGGCGGAGCGCAATCAGGGAGGTCTGGGGGCATTGTGGGTCGTGGCGTGGCTGCTGGCGCTGATGATTGTTTCGGTGAAGGCAGCGACACTGATCAGTTCAGAGCGGGCTCGTGAGACACTTGATGCTCTGTTGTCGACTCCGATGTCGGGCCGTGAGATTCTGCTGCAGAAGGTTGCGGGGATGCGGCGTCTGATGATGGTTGTGGCGACGCCGATTCTGACAGTGAATCTGTCGAATGTGATGATGGCGGTGCAGTCGGGTGGTGGTGTGACGGTATTGAATCCGGGGCCGTGGATCTGGCTGTTTCTGTATGTGGTGCTGGTGGTGTTTTCGACGTGGTCGCTGCTGCATTTGCTGGCGTGGCTGGCGTTGCTGACGGGCGGGGGGGCGCGGAGTCAGGCGCGATCTGTATTCACAGCGGTCACTGTGGCGCTGGTGTGTGTGTGGTTGTCGGTGTTCGTGGTTGGTGAGTCGCGCCTGGATCGCTGGAATTCCTGGAATCTGCGTATTGAGGTGACGGAGCAGATGCTGTTGGAGTATCAGCTGTCGAACGGAGTTCGGCAGCTGTTTCGGATTGACGGGGCGTTGCAGGCGCATGAGTATTTTCTGCGGATGCTGAGTCCGAACCAGTCTGTTCTGTTTGCGGGTCCGATGCCAGTGGGGGTGGGTTTTAGTGACTGGCCGATGCTGGTTCCGTGTCTGTTGAGTTGTGTGGTGGCGTGCTGGCAATGGCTGTTGATGCGAGGCTGTCGGTGGTTTGTGCTGCGTCGAGCGGGGCGACTGTTCGGGCGTGAGGACGAGTTGGGTGTGATGGTGCCAGTTTGAACCTGACAGGGGGGGCTGTTCCTGTGAGTGTGCGTGGGCGGAGTCGGGGAGTTGTCAGCGTTGGCTGTACGTGGTGGGTGCTGCTGGCGTGCATCTGGTGTCAGGGTGTGGTGTGTGGGCAGAGTTTGCAGGCGGGGCGGGTGCGGATAGCGGAGACGGCGTGGGGTTTTGACGGTCGAGTGGCAGCGGGGGAATTTCAGCCGGTGTCACTGCTGCTGGACAATCTGTCAGCGGATGCGGTGGAGGGAGTTCTGAGCCTGCAGATGCTCAGTGGTGTCCTGCGTCGTTCGGGTGCGGTGTATGAGCAGCCGGTGTTTCTGGGTCCATCAGCTCGGCGATGGGTGCAGTTTTATCCGTGGATTTCGGATCCGAATGCGACGTGGCAGCTGGAGTTGCGGACTTCAGCGGGAGTGATTCCGTTTGATGTGCTGGATCAGCCGCGGCTGCTGGAGGAGGAGAATCTGCTGCAGGCGGAGGAGCAGCGACGGTTACCGGTGGTGCTGCTGGATCGTGCGGGCAGTCTGGAGCGGATACCGACGACAGTGAAGCACATGTCGGAGGAGGTTTTTCCGCCGTATTCGACTGCGATGCACGGTCTGCACGGTTTGTTTCTGGACCATGTGCCGGACTGGGAGGAGCCTCGGCAGACGGCACTGCTGAGCTGGCTGCAGCG
>CAITYU010000175.1 GCA_903896675.1 uncultured Planctomycetaceae bacterium | reverse complement strand
GTTTTGCCCGTCGGCGGCGACTGTATCTCGCAGAGTTGCAGGCCGAAGTGGTGATTCCCACAGCGGAAGACGTGGTGCTTCAGAAGTTGCGCTGGCAGCGTGACAACAATCTGGCGGATGTCCGCGTTGTGATTGCCATCCAGGCCCACGCTTTGGATTGGTCATACATCAACCGCTGGGCAGCAGAACATTGCACTGTGGAACTTTTGCATCAGGCGCGGATGGACGTAGGGATCTGAGCTGTGTTGCCTCACTTCGGGAAGGCGAAGCTCCTGCTGAGCCGAACTGCTCGTCAGGCGGTTGAATCCCGCGGCTCGGCGGGAGCCTCGCCCTCCCAGGTTTGGTTGCGTCGCCCTCCCAGGGGGAACCACCGAGCACTAATTTGGTGTCCCCCTTCAGGACAACATCCGTTGGCTTCCGCCAACGGCACGCCTGCGGATGCTTCTGCAATTGGGGTTCTTCACCCGAATCTATGGGTAAAAAGTGTGCGTGAAAAGCTCCGCTCGGGCGTCTGGGGGCCGCACGTTCGTTGCCGCCAAAATCAGACAGTGCATGGCTGCCTCGCCATTTTTGCGGCTTAACACTTTGCTGACGGTGATCATGGGCACCGCTGGCCTGCGACCTGTTATCCCGTGCGGCGCTGGAAAATTGCCGATTTCAGCAGCCCCAGTTTGTTCAGACAGAACTGCAGCATCACCCACAGTGTCAGCAGTCCATAGCGAGTACTGCGGCGAAAGTTGATACTGCTGGCTTCCGCAAAATAACGGACAGGTACTGGTATGTCGCCAAGGCGAAAGCCAAAGAATACCGCCTGCGCCAGAAACTGGGTGTCAAAGACGAAGTCGTCCGAATTCAGACTCCACGGTACCGTTTCCAGGACCTCCCGCCGATACGCACGAAAACCACTGTGGAAGTCCCCCAGATTCTGTCCCAGGATCACGTTTTCAAAGATCGTCAGACAGCGATTGGCGATGTACTTCCAGACCGGCATCCCGCCTTCCAGCGCTTCGGCTCGCGTGCGAATCCGTGAACCCATCACAAAGTCCACGTTGCCCAGACGAATCAGCTCGGCCGCCACCGGGATGACTCGACTGTCATACTGATAGTCCGGATGGATCATGACCACGATATCGGCTCCGCGTCGCAACGCTTCGGTGTAACAGGTTTTCTGGTTGCCACCGTAGCCCGTATTTTTCTGATGCTGAATCACGGTCAGTCCCAGCCTGGTGGCTACTTCCACGGTCCGATCGCGACTGCAGTCGTCCACCAGAATGATTTCATCGACCGTCCCGGCTGGAATATCACGCAGCGTGCGTTCCAGTGTGGTTTCGGCGTTGTAGGCGGGCATCACAGCCACGATCCGCGGCTTGTGCGGCATCTGACGACTGTGGAAATTCTCAGCAGCAGCCGAAGTCATAACCAGAATCCGAAAAAAAAGATCAACGCGAAATCCTGTGCGCGGCTGCAGATTGCATCGCCACAGATGTTGACAAAGAGTAGTCCACGCAGAACCGGGACGACACCGAAAACAGGGTTTCCGGCCTCAGGGTTTCTTCCTTCGGGAGGGCGCAGCTGGTGCTGAGCCGAATAGTTCGTCAGGCTGCTGAATCCGGCTCGGCAGGAGCCTCGCCCTCCCAAAATCGGATCCCGCGGCTCGGCAGGAGCCTCGCCCTCCCAATATCGGATCCCACGGCTCGGCAGGAGCCTCGCCCTCCCAAGGGGAACTACCGAGCATCAGTTCGGTGCCCCCCATTCAGGACAACACCCGTTGGCTTCCGCCAACGGTGCGTCTTCGGATGCCTCTGCAAGTGGTGCCTTTCGTAATCCAAAGCCCCTCGTGTTGAACCGGATTTCACTTTTCGGGCGAGGACTTCAGCAGCGGAACTGCCGCAGTGCCTCAGCCAGCCGCTGAATCTCGTCCGTCGTATTGTAGTGCAGTGCTCCGGCGCGGACGGTACCACCGGGCTCCAGTCCCGCAGTCTCCGTGAATGGCAGTGCGTAGGCATTGCCATTCCAGACGCACAGTCCGCGTGCGGCCAGCCACTCGGCTACAGCTCGCGGTGTGCAGTCCGGAAAAGTCCACGAAAACGTGGGAACTCGCCCCGCCACCCGCTGTGGATCGGTAATGCCATGAATTCTGATGCCGGGAACAGACTGCAGTCCGGCCAGCATTTCCAGGCTGAGCGTTCGTTCGTATTCGGTGATGGCGGCAAACACCAGATCCAGTTTCTGGCGGCGGTTCAGTCCGGTTGTCGTTGCGGGCAGCAGATCGGCCAGTGACGCGAGGTAATTGATGGCAGCGGCGGTGCCGGCAATCGCTTCCAGCGCCCCGGTGCCGGTCATCCACATGCCTGGCAACGTATCGGGTGCGGGACGCAGTTTCCAGGGTCGCAGCTGTTGCAGCAGTTCCCGTCGTCCCCACAGGATTCCTTCGTGAGGTCCGAAGAACTTGTAAGCGGAACAGGCCAGAAAGTCACAGTCCAGCTCCGGCACCGAAATCCGGCCATGTGGGGCGTAGTGTACTGCATCCACAAATGTCAGGGCTCCAACGGCGCGGGCCGCACGAATCATCTGCTGCACCGGATTGATGGTGCCGGTGGCGTTGGAAGCCATGCCAACGGCCAAAAAACGGGTTCTGGACGACAGTTTCGCTTGAAAGTCGTCCAGATTCAGAGTCCAGTCGGTGGGCTGCAGCTCGACATGCCGAACGGTGGCGCCGGCGGCTTTTGCGGCGTGCACCCAGGGTGATACATTGGCATCGTGGTCAAGGCGGGTCACCAGAATTTCGTCACCGGGCTGCCAGCGTTCGGCAAGGGCCCGGCTGAGCAGCATGGCAAGTGAGGTCATGTTCGGTCCGAACACGATGCAGTCCGGATCATCGGCGTTCAGGAAATCGGCTGCGGCCTCGTGTGCGGCCTGCATGACCGCATCGGATTCGCGCCCGGCGGCAAACGCCGCACCACGATTGCAGTTGGTGTGTCGCAGCCAGTGACAGACGGCATCCACAACGCAGTCCGGCGTCTGACTGCCGGCAGGACCATCAAAAAATGCGACGGTGCGCCCGTTCAGGGTGCGGGAAAGTCCGGGGAACTGACGGCGAATCTGATCAATGGGCCACGCGGAGACGGTCATAGGCGGTGGTGAAATGTTGGGTGAATGCTGAGCAGGAGGTGAAAACGAGCGTGGCAGGTTAACAGGCCACCGGATTCGGAACCAGCGAGCCTGTCGGCCGGAATCTGCTGCTGCACAGTGGGATCCCGCAGAAACTCTGCTATTCTGACCGTCAGACTCGCCGACGTCAGAAGACTTTTCAGTACAGACTGTTCTGATTCATGTCCGCACTTTCGCAGTTTTTTCTTAATCCGGCCTTTTTTCTGCCGGGTGCTGCGCTGGTGCTGCTGCCGATTCTGATCCATATTCTCAGTCGCCTGCGTTATCGCACAGTGCGATTTGCAGCGATGGAGTTTCTGCTGGCCAGCGAAGAGCTGAACCGCCGGCGTCTGATCCTGGAACAGCTGCTGCAACTGCTGCTGCGAATCCTGGCGGTACTGTTGTTTGTGCTGCTGATTGCCCGACTGCTGCTGGATCCCGGTCGCATGCTGATGCTGCGCGGGGCCAGTGCGCATCACATTGTGCTGCTGGATGATTCGCTGTCGATGCGGGATCAGGAGGGTGATCAGTCGCTGTTTCAGTCGGCACTGGTCACTCTGGAAACCATGCTGGTGGAGGGCAGTCGGCAGGGTGGTGCGGCGCGTGTCACCATTCTGGGGCTTTCCGATCCGCAGCGACCGCTGGTGGCTGACCGGGTCCTGGACGGAGCCTTTGTGCAGGAATTCATGCCGCGTCTGCGGAACCAGCCCTGTTCGTATCGGCCGGCGCTGCTGGCCGAATCGCTGCAGGCCGCACGAGACATTCTGGCCGCCGATGGCAGTGTGTCTCCGCAGGTGCACGTGCTGACGGATTTTCGAGCGGTCGACTGGAACAACCGCCCGGAGGTGCTGACCGCACTCGAGGCTTTGGGAACGATCAAAGCCGGCGTGGATATTGTTCGTATCGGCCGGGATGCTCGAAATAACGTGGCGATTCGGGAATTGTCAGCAGAGACCCTGGGAGCGGCGCGCGGTGTCCCCTGGCGGATGTCGGTGGTCATTCGCAATCACGGCAGTGCACGGGCTGCCGGCCTGCGTGCCACTGTGCTGGTGGACGGAGCGTCGCAGCCGGGACGCATACTGATTCCGGATATCGAACCGAACAATGAAGTTGTGATCCCGCATGATCTCAGTTTTGAGTCCGAGGGGCGGCACGTGGTGGAAGTGCGTCTGGAGACGGATCCACTGGCTGAAGACAATCGTCGACTGCTGGTGGTGGATGTGGCCGAACGCCGGACGGTGCTGATCGTTGACGACGAGGGGGCTCAGGAGGACGCCGGCTTTGTCTCTGCGGCATTGTCCGCGGATCCGGCCCTGACAGGTCTCAGCACAGCCATTCGAACATCACAGACACTGACTGCGGCGGAGCTGCAGACCAGCGACTGCGTATATCTGCTGAATGTGCGTGAGCTGCCGGCGGATCTGGTGCTGGTGCTGGCGGATTTCGTGCGACGTGGTGGTGGGATTGTCTGGTTTCCCGGGGAACAGGCCGGCATCCAGTGGTACTCGGACGCGTTGCGCAAGCCCGGCAGCAAGCTGTTTCCGATTCCTCTGGGGGTGCTGCAGACGGCAGCTTCGCCGACCACCGAGCTGCTGGCTCCGGAACAACCGCCTTTTCTGACTCCTGTCTTTGAAGTGCACCCGATTTTTTCTGTATACAACGCTCCGGACAGTCCGTTTCCGGAAACCGTCCAGATTTCGCGCTGGTTTCAACCGACGTCGGACTGGAAACCGGACGATGCGGAGCGAGCAGACGGGGTGCGGACACTGATGCGGCTGCGGAACGGCGATCCGGTGGCCTTTGAGCATTCTCTGGGTCGGGGACGGATCCTGACATTTCTGACAGGTGCGGGGCGACGCTGGAGCAACTGGCCGGCTGCTCCGGCTGCACCCGGTTATGTTGTCATGCATCTGCTGATGCATCAGTATCTGCAGCGTCCGGTCCCGGATATTGAACTGCGTGAGCTGGCTGAGTCATTCAGTTTGCGCTGGTTGTCGGACGAGTGGACTGATGCCGTGGAGGTGTATCTGCCGGAGGCGGGACCTGGTGAGGAGCCGGTGGCGGAGACATTTCTGCGATTGCGGGCGATTCAGCCGGCGTCAGCAGCGACGACGGCAGCGGCGGCGGGTGAGCTGCAGCTTACGGTCGCTCAGGCAAGCCGTCCGGGGATGTACCGTATTCGCCGATTTCGGCCTGATGGCGCGGTTGGCGATCTGTCGGTGGTGCTGAATGTCCCGGCGGTGGAAAGCGCCTTGGCTCTGGCAGATCCGGCTCCGCTGACGACGGGATCTGATCGCGGTCATGTGCGTGTGATTTCGGGGGACGACGCAGCGGCTTTGGGTGGTTCGGGGGCTGGCCGCGAGCTGCGGTGGGTGCTGCTGGGACTGCTGGCTGCGGTGCTGGTGAGTGAGCAACTGATTTCGCTGCGGCTGAGTTATCATCCGGAGGCTGCCCGATGACTGCTGCATTCGCGGGCTGGCATGCTGAACCGAGCCAGTCAGCATCTTCGAATCAGGCGGTGGCGACACCGCCTGTGGCCGCATCTGATCAGACCAGTGCATCCGGCCGGGCTGCAGCCGACACGCTGGCTGTGGAAAGCCAGACATTTCAGACGACGGAGCTGGATCTGCCGGAATCAGCACCGGGCATGCTGCTGTTGCTGGCCGGACTGGCAGTGCTGTTTTACCTGACGATTCGCACATCGCTGAGAGATTCCCGTTTTCTGCGACCTGTATCGCGTGCGGTGCTGCTGATTCCGCGGCTGCTGGTGCTGTGCTGTGTGTTGTTCATTCTGCTGAATCCGCAGAGTCGCACGCAGCTCAGTCGGACGGAAAAGTCCCGCGTGGGTTTGCTGATTGACACCTCGCTGTCGATGAAATGGCCGGCCACGGACAGCTCTGGAAACAGCGCGGGCGAGGTCCCTGTCAGTCGAGCTGAACTGGTGCAGCAGCAGTTGATCGGTTCCGGTGTACTTTCAGAGCTCAGTCGGACCCATGTGGTTTCAGTTTATACTTTCGATGAAACGCTGCGTGGGCCGTGGGCTGTGGTCAGTGACGGCGAAGTGCGTTTCGTGGACGAGTCCGGTGCGAAAGCAGAACCTGCGGCTGCTGGTGCAGCGCCGGCGGGGACTCGAGTGTCACTGCAGGATGAGCAGCAGTTGGCAGCGGGAGCCCCGGAGACTGCTGCCGCTCTGCAGCAATGGCAGCGACTGCTGGAACCGCAGGGTGCTGAGACTCGGCTGGGAGAAGCCGTTTATCAGTTAACCGGCCAGTTGTCCGGGCGCACGCTGGCGGGGCTTGTCGTCGTGACGGACGGGCGGGGCAACGCCGGGTTGGATCAGGAAGCGGCCCGACTGCGTGCAGAACGCACGGAGACTCGGCTGATCGCAGCGGGAGTCGGCAGTCTGAAACCGCAGCTGAATCTGTGGGTTGCGGGCATGCAGTCTCCGATGGACGTGCATCAGGGTGATCCCTTTGACATCAGTGTGTCGCTGCAGGGCGCGGCGGCTGGTGGCCAGTCAGCGCTGGTGCGACTGTTCCAGCAGACGGCTGGGGGCGATGGCAGTGACCGTCGCCAGATTGCGGAACAAACCGTCGATTTTTCTGCCGAATCGCTGCCCGTGACGGCTCGATTCACTCAGACGCTGGCGGTGCCCGGCCGGTATGACTTTGTGGCTCGAGTGGAATCTGCTGGTGGCATTGTGGAGATGACTCTGGAAGACAACGAGCGGCGTCGCACGGTGGAAGTGACGGATCAGAAGATGCGTGTGCTGGTGATTTCCAGTGGTCCGATGCGTGATTACCAGTTTGTGCGCAATACGCTGTACCGGCACAGCGGAGTGGAGTCTGATGTCTGGCTGCAGAGTGTGCAGGAGGACAATGTGGGGATGGTTTCGCAGGAATCGCGTCGGCTGCTGACGAAGTTTCCGCAGACCGAAGCGGAACTGTTTGAGTATGACGTGGTGGTGGCTTTTGATCCGGACTGGAGTCGTCTGACGGCCGAGCAGCAGCGGTTTCTGAATCGCTGGGTTGCGGAACATGCCGGCGGTCTGGTGATAGTGGCCGGCGAGATATTTACTCCGAAGCTGGCGGAAAACTCGGATGCCGCTCGTGATATCAGCGTGTTGTATCCCGTGCTGCTGTCTCGACAGCCGCCTGCTGCCCAGCAGTCTGTGCGAGCGGAGGAGGCGTGGCCGGTCCTGCCGACAGCGGAAGGGCAGGTGGCCGAGTTTCTGAAGATTGCTGACGACAGTGGCAATGCGAACATTGATCTGTGGAAGAACTTCCGCGGGGTTTACAGATCGTACCCGGTGCGCGGACTGCGTGACGGAGCTGTGGTGCTGCTGCAGTACGACAACCCGCGGGCGCGTACGGAACTGGGAGTCCCTCCGTTTCTGGTCAGTCAGTTTTATGGTGCCGGCAGGTCTGTGTTTCTGGGATCTGCGGAAACGTGGAGACTGCGTGAGATTTCGCCGCAGGGGCATCAGCGATTCTGGACCAGCCTGATTCGTGAAGCCGGCCAGGGGCGACGCAGTCGTGGGCGAGCGCGTGGACTGCTGCTGCTGGATCGGACTGAAGCGAATCCCGGGCAGTTGGTGACGATCCGGGCTGCTCTGCTGAACGCCCAGCTGCAGCCACTGGTGGTGCCGGATGCAGCCATCACGATCACGGGACCGGACGGGCAGACGGTGCCGACACCGGATCGGCTGACAGCGGACAGTCGGGGCGGTGGTCAGTACTCAGCCGGATTCCGACCGGATCGCCCGGGACAGTATCGAATTTCGGTTCCAGTGCCGGAATCTTCGGATGTGCTGCAGGGAGTGCTGGAGGTGGTATTGCCGGGGCTGGAGTCCCTGTTGCCGGTGCAGGACCCTGCCGCGCTGGCTGCTCTGACCCGGGAAACGGAGGGCCGCTACCTGCCGTTTGCTGAAATCGCCACATTGCCGTCGCTGCTGAAGGATCAGAGTCAGCCGGTGATTGTGGATGAACAGCTGCGAACGCTGTGGGATCGGCAATGGCTGATGTACGCAGCAACACTGCTGCTGGCATTTGAATGGGCGATGCGGCGAGTCTGGCGGCTGTCCTGACTGGACAACGGCCGACCGGCAACTGAGAATAGCGGCTGGCGGAAGCTGGTGACGTGCCGAGTGGATCGGGCGGTCTGCTGTCTTCTGTCACCCTGCCTGATTCCTTCCTGATTTTCTCTGAAGCCCTGTGCCGGAGTGCCCCATGAACTTCCGGATCTGTGTGCGGCTTTCGGCCGTGCTCTGGACCTGCATTCTGATGTCGGCTGCCAACCCTGCTGCTGCCGGGGACCTGCCTGAGGTCGTGGAATTCAACCGTGACATCCGACCGATTCTGTCGGACAATTGTTTTTACTGTCATGGTCCGGACAAGAACAAACGTCAGGCGGATCTGCGGCTGGACACGGAAGCCGGGTTACTGGGGACAGCAGGTGGTGCGGGGCCGGTGCTGCCGGGCAAGCCGGATGACAGTCCGTTGCTGCAGCGAATTCTGACGTCAGATCCTGAGACTCACATGCCGCCGCCTGCCACCGGGAAAGTGCTGACGGCTGATCAGATTCAGTTATTGCGGCGGTGGATCCAGCAGGGTGGTCGTTACGAGGGTCACTGGGCTTTTCTGCCACTGCAGGCGGCAGCAGCGGGTGGAACGGATCATTCCCCGACGGCAGTGGCGGCGAAGATTGATGACTACATCGACGCCGGGCTGCAGTCAGCCGGACTGCCGGGCGTGCAGCAGGCGGATCGGGTGACGCTGATTCGGCGTCTCAGTTTTGATCTGCTGGGACTGCCACCGACTCCGGCAGAGACGGCGGCGTTTGTGGCAGACCAGTCACCGGATGCTGTCCGGAAGCTGGTGGATCGGTTGCTGGAATCGCAGCATTTTGGCGAGCGAATGGCGGTATGGTGGCTGGATCTGGTGCGTTATGCCGACAGTGTGGGGTATCACGGTGATCAGGAAGTCAGTGTGTCACCGTTCCGGCAGTACGTGATTCAGTCGTTCAATGCCAACAAGCCGTTTGATCAGTTTACGGTTGAGCAGTTGGCGGGCGATCTGCTGCCCGGGGCGACTCTCGAGCAGAAGATTGCTTCGGGTTACAACCGTCTGGGAATGATGAGTGCCGAGGGTGGTGTGCAGGATCGCGAGTATCTGGCGAAGTACATTGCCGAGCGTGTGCGGAATGCATCGGGAACGTGGCTGGGAATTACGCTGGGATGTGCCGAGTGTCACGATCACAAATTCGACCCCTTCACGACGAAGGACTTCTACCGTTTCGAAGCTTTTTTTGCGGATATTCGTGAACGCGGGCTGTACAGCGGAGCGAATTCGGATGGCAACTGGGGACCGTTTGTCAAGGTGCCGACAGCCGAACAGTCGGCTCAACTGGACGCTTTGTCGGTGCGGATTGCGCAACTGAAGCAGGTGCTTGACACACCGACTCCGGAACTGGCTGCAGCCCAGCAGGCGTGGGAACAGGGTCAGCACCCGTGGACTCCGCTGACACCTGATTCGATGCAGGCATTATCGGGCACTCAACTGAAGACGCGGGCTGACGGAGCGATTCTGGCAACCGGCCCGAATCCGGCGACGGAAACCTACACGCTGCAGTTTTCCGGGCTGCCGGCCGGTGTGACGGCTCTGCGTATTGAGGTCCTGCCGGATGATTCCCTGCCGCAGAAGGGTCCCGGGCGAGCCAGCAACGGCAACTTTGTGCTGTCTGAGCTGACGGCGAAGGTGCGAACGGCAGCGGGCGAGCAGTCTGTCGCACTGCAGAATGCCACAGCGACGTATGAGCAGACTGGTGCGGCGGGTGGCAATCCTTATGGTCGCTGGGCGGTCGCGGCCGCGATTGATGCGGATGCAAAGGGTCGGACGTGGGGTTGGGCGGTGATGGAGCAGGTCGGGAAATCGCAGACGGCTGTGTTCGAAACGGCTGCCGATCTGACTCTGCCCGAAGGTGCAGTACTGTCGCTGGTACTGGATCAGAACCTCGACAATCCCGGCCACAACATCGGCTGTTTCCGTGTATTTGCATCGACGGCTCAGCGGCCACTGAAAGCCTCGGAGGCCATCCCGGCCGAGATTGCGCTGATCGTGGCGATACCGGCCGCTGAGCGTTCGGAACAGCAGTTGCGGGACCTTGCTGCGTGGTATCGGTTGCGGGCACCAGAACTGCAGGCGGTCCGCGAGCAGTTGCTGGCGGCGGAAAAGGAGCGTGCGGGAATTGAAGCTGCCCTGCCCTCCACCCTGATTACGGAATCCGTGGCACCGCGAATGGTGCGGATTCTGCCGCGCGGCAACTGGATGGATGAAAGTGGTGAGGTTGTGACTCCGGCCCTGCCGGCGGTGTTTGCGAAGGAACCCGCGGCGGACCAGCGGCTGACGCGGCTGGATCTGGCAAGGTGGATTGTGGCGGCGGACAACCCACTGACAGCTCGTACCACAGTCAATCGACTGTGGAAGGTGCTGTTCGGGGCCGGGCTGTCGCGGCGTCTGGATGATCTGGGGGCCCAGGGAGAATGGCCCAGTCACCCGCAACTGCTGGACTTTCTGGCTGCCGAGTTTCAGGCGGGGGGCTGGAATCTGAAGCAGCTGATTCGTTCCATCGTGCTGACAAAGGCCTATCAGCGCAGTTCGAGGGCAGAGTCCGGGCTGCGGGACATGGATCCGGGCAACCGCTGGCTGGCGCGACAGGGGCGATTTCGGCTGGACGCGGAATTCGTGCGTGACAATGCACTGGAAATCAGTGGACTGCTGGTGAAATCCGTGGGTGGTCGCAGCGTGCGTCCGTATCAGCCGGCCGGTTACTGGGCCTACCTGAACTTCCCGACTCGTGAATGGCAGAATGGAGCGGGAGCTGAGTTGTATCGTCGCGGCCTGTACACGCACTGGCAGCGGCAGTACCTGCATCCCAGTCTGCTGGCTTTTGATGCGCCCAGTCGGGAGGAATGTACGGCGGATCGCAACCGCTCCAACACTCCGCTGCAGTCACTGGTGCTGCTGAATGACCCGACGTACGTGGAGGCTGCTCGTGCCTTTGCCGAACGGATTCTGCGAAATGGTGGCAGTACGGACGCAGAACGGATCGGCTTCGCCTTTCGCCACGCGGTTTCCAGGGATGCTGCAGGTGATGAAGCGGAGGTTCTGCTGCAGTTGCTGCAGAAGCATCTTGCGGACTACGCGAGGGATCCGGCGGCTGTGGATGCGGTACTGAAGACCGGCGCGTTGCCGGTGGCCGGTGATGCGGATCGGACGCAGTTGGCAGCGTGGACCAGTGTGGCCCGCGTCATCCTGAATCTTCATGAAGTCATAACTCGCAACTGATTCCACGTCTTTCCGGATCAGACCGAATACTCACTCAATTCTGTTCAGACAGGCACAACAATGTCACTGTTTCCTCATCAGGTCTGCCGCCGCAGTTTTCTGCAGTCGGGTGGAGTCAGTCTTGGATCGATGGCACTGTCAGATCTGCTGCAGACTGCGGACGTGCGGGCCGGGGAACGCACGGACGCTCAGGTGCAGCGCTGGAACGGGATGCTGAATCCACTGCCGAGAGCACCACGAGCCAAACGGATCATCTGGCTGTATATGGCCGGCGGAATGACCCATATCGATACCTTTGACAACAAACCGAAACTGGCCGAACTGCATGGAACACCGATGCCGGAGTCCATTACGAAGGGCCAGCAGATTGCTCAGTTGCAGGGGCAGCGACTGACCTGCTTTGCACCGCAGCATCCGTTTCGTCCGTGGGGGCAGTCGGGGCAGTCACTGGCTGAAATCTGGCCGCGGCTGGGTAAATACTGCGCGGATGACATGTGCATTGTCAGATCGCTGCACACGGACGCCATCAATCATGACCCGGCACACACCTTCATGAACACCGGTACCATGAATGCCGGTCGCCCGGCTATGGGGTCGTGGCTGTTGTACGGGCTGGGAGCAGAAACTCAGAGCCTGCCGGGATTCGTGGTAATGGTCTCGACCGGACGCTACGGTCAGCGTCAGCCCATTGCTGCTCGACAGTGGCATTCCGGATTTCTGCCCGGACAGTTTCAGGGTGTGGAACTCCGTGGCACCGGTGACCCGGTATTGTATGTGAAGAATCCGGCAGGAGTCAGTCAGACTCAGCAGCGGGATGTTGTGGACGCCGTGCAGAAACTGAACGGCATCACCAATCGCCGTCTGGATGACCCCGAGATTGCCACTCGAGTGTCGCAGTACGAGCTGGCGTTTCGCATGCAGACCAGTGTCCCTGAACTGATGGACGTCAGTGCCGAACCGCAGCATGTCTTTGATCTGTACGGCACCAAAGGCGGCGACGGATCCTTCGCCTCCAACTGCCTGCTTGCACGCAGGCTGGCGGAACGCGGTGTCCGCTTCATTCAGTTGTATCACCGGGATTGGGACCACCACGGAGCAGTGAAGGAGCATTCAGCGGGCACGGCGGCAGAAGTGGACCAGGGAATGGCCGCGCTGATCACGGATCTGAAGCAGCGCAGCATGCTGGACGATACCATCATCGTATTCGGATCTGAATTCGGGCGAACTCCCATGGCCCAGGGCAATGGTCGTGATCATCACCTTGCCGGATTCACCATGTGGTTTGCTGGCGGGGGCTTCAAACCGGGCTTCAGTTACGGAGCTACCGATGACTTCGGTTATCATGCCGTCGAAAATCGGGTTTCGGTGCATGACGTGCATGCCACGCTGCTGCATCAACTGGGCATTGATCACACCCGCTTCACCTACAGGTTTCAGGGGCTGGACACAAAGCTGACCGGAGTTGAGGAATCGAGGGTGGTCAACGAACTGCTGGTGTGATGGGCGGACGGTGATGGCAACTGCCCTCGCTGCCCCGTCTGTTCGGCTCACGCAGAACGAACACGGATGTCCTCAGCCCGCTGCAGTTCGGTCGAATTCGCCTCACGGACAGTCCATTGGTCAGCCACCGCTGCAGCGACAGCGACCGGCAGTCGGTCCGTAAACTCCGCCAGCAGAAAATTCGGTACAAGATCCTGAATGCCGGGCAGATCAGTGGCCAGTGCGGATGTCCTCAGCAGAATGCTGCCGTGCTGCAGAATCACCCCGCGTCGACGACGCTGAGCACTGCCGATGATTTTTGTGCCACTGACGTGCACCACATCATTCGGATCACCGCGCAGAAAACACAGAAACGGTTCGGTGGCAGGCTCCGGGGGAGCGGCGCTGGCTGCTTCCCTGAGCGCAGCCTGCCGAAGGTCATGATCAGCCCGCAGGGCAGCGGCAGCGCCGCAGTCACCCAGCAGCACAATCAAAGCCCTGTGAATGGCGGCGTACAGGCCGGAAGGATTGTGGCGGGCTGCATGCCGGGCCGGCAGAACAACGGAATAGGTCAGTTCCTGATCGTGCAGGATCGCACCGCCGCCGGACAACCGACGGACCGTGGGGAGTGACTGGAAACGGTGTGGCACGGGACTGGTGCGGGCCTGAAAACAGCCGAGGGACACCGTCGGCTCAGACCACCGATAAATTCGCACGACCGAATATTCGCGCTCGGCCGCCAGTTCCAGCAGTGCTTCATCCAGAGCCATGTTGAAGGCTCCGTCCATCGGCAGTCGGTCAATCAGCACCTCGGCCGACGGCAGGCAGGTTGCGTCCGTCATCGTTCAGACTCCCGCTGCCGAGGCCGGAGCCGCAGCACGGCACGGCCAGTCCAGCTCCACCGTCACAGGAGCATGATCGCTGACATCCAGTGCCGCCTCGCGATGAATTGTGGCCGCCCGAAAATGCGGGCGCGCCGCCGCGTTGCACAGCAGATAGTCGATTCGCCAGCCACGATCCAGTTCGCGCGCCCGTCCGCGATTCGACCACCACGAATACGGACCGTGACAGTCCCCATGATGCTCACGCACCAGATCGTGCCAGCCCGATTTCAGCAGCTTCCCAAACCACTCGCGCTCATGCGGTAGAAATCCCGACGTCTGCTCATTCGACTTCGCGTGGAAAATGTCCTTCTCAGTATGTGCCACATTGATATCACCGCCAAACACCAGCGGCGCTCCGGACCGACGCCGATCCGACCAGCGGCGAAATCGCTTCAGCCACACATCCTTCACCTGCTGACGCTCAGGACTGGAAGACCCCGAAGGCAGATACACACAAACGACCTCCAGACCCGCTACCGTCGCCTCAATCAGTCGCCCCTCGTCATCTGGCCACCGCGCAGACAGGCTGGTACCGCGCACCTCAAACGGCTGCTTCGACCAGATCGCGGTCCCCGAATAGCCCGGTCGAACCGCCGGATTCCAGACCACGTGCCATCCGGTTGGACTGGAAATCTCGGCAGGCAACTGATCCGGAAAAGCCCGCACTTCCTGCAAAAGCAGCACATCCGGATCTATCTGCTCAAGATATCCCAAAAAACCCTTCCGCAACGCCGCCCGGAGGCCATTCACGTTCCACGTCGTCAGTTTCATTCGCGAAACATCCCACTAACACTGCCGAGACAATTCAAAGACGAGGCAAACAGTAATCAACGCTCAAGGCAACTGTCGCCTGCAACCACCACGCAGCCCGGAATTCCAGACTTTTCAGCCAATGGAATGCTGCACGAGTGACCAGAACCCACTCCAACCCAAAAAACATGAACACAAGAACAGTAAAAACACAACAGGCAACATGAACATTCTGCAAATACTGAAAAAACTGCCCTGTTTACATAACTTTACAGATTTGGTTGTTGAATTCCCCCTATTTGCTTGCCAAGAATGAGACCGCAGGCTTACCCAAAGCCCCACGAACACAGCGACCCTCCTGAACCCACCAATCGGGCTCAGGCTCCTCAACATCCTGCTCTGCTCAGAACAGAAAACATGCTGAAATCATCACCACGACACCTGCGATTCTTCTCCTGTCTTGGCCTGGTCTCCCTGTTGCAGGGTTGGGCGACGGCTGGGGACCAGCCTGTGCAGCAGGCACCTGCGGTGGCCCTGGCGGACGCTGCTGGTTCAGCCCCCGCGGCCACTGCTCGACTCGGCCGCCCGCGGCTGGTGCGTCCGGTTCTGCAACCGGTACAGCCACCGTCTCGTGTTCGTCGGCTGGCCCCGGAAGAGATCCTGAAAGATCGCACTCATAATGTGGTCCTGGACAAGGACGGTGGTATGACCGGCCGGCTGTATTCGATTACGACGGAGGGCTTGACGCCGGCGGCCGACATGCGGGTGCGAGTGCTGACGGGTGGTGGCAAGTCTGCCGAGACCACCACGGATGCGACGGGCCTGTTTTCGATCACCGGACTGACTGCGGACGTGGGTGGCATCTTCGCATCGGGCCCTGCGGGCGTCGTGGCCTATGGCGTCCGATTTGTTGCGGAATCGCCAGAGAATCCTGCTGATCGGGAACTGGACGTGGAATCCGCCGTAGTACCGGCGGCTAACGCCGAGCAGATGCGCAAGCTGTTCAAGAGTGATATCGGGACTCGCGACCTGCGGTTCAACACCAGTGTGACTCCGGAAGACGAGGCATTTCCAGTCGGTGTGGGTCAGGCCTCGACCAGCCTGATTTATGATACTGTGCAACTGTCGGCCGACGGCAAGGTTTACGGGCAGGTGAACCTGCATGATGAACGAACAGGCCGGTTCCGTGAAGTGCTGTCATTGCGGGTGCATTTCCTGCAGGATGGCGTGAAAATGGGCTCCGCGCGGGTTGCTCCAAACGGATCATTTTCGGTACCCGACCTGAAGCCCGGGATTTACGGACTGGTGGGTGTGGGTCGCGATGGTGTCTTCGGAATCGGGATTGAGGTTGTGCCATTCCGAGCTGCGGCGGTCAATCCGGACGGCAGTTTTGTGCCGGTCCGACTGATGCTGGATCCAGGACTATCGGTGGGTTCCATTGGTCCGGCGCACCTGAACTCAGAAAACCTGACATCCTTCATGGGCAGTGGTCAGGCAGCGGGCGATACGGCTCCCACGAACACAGCCCCGGCAGCTCCGGGTGCTGCGGCAGGTTCGGCCGGCACTGCTCCAGGAGGCGGTGGTGGTGGTGGCGGTGGCGGGTTGGGCCTGCTGCTGGGTGGTGCTGCCATCGGTGGTCTTGCGGGTGGGCTGATCCTTGAAGGTGACCCAGCCACTCCGGATGGCTGAAGCCCTGTACTGAAGTCTCTGCAAGTGCGACAACCCCGGCTTGAACAGCCGGGGTTTTTTGTTTTCCAGCCGGACAAACCGCATAGTCGGAAATCTTGCGCCAACCGGGCTTTTCCGCGGAAATTCCAGTCGATCGCCCCAAGTAAAAGCTGCCGGTGGGCCATACGAGTGCCACAGTGCATGTTCAGGCGGTTGAACAGAGTTTTGTGACAGTACAACCGACGCTCAACGAATGTGGTTGAGGCTTTGTATTGTCGACGAAACTCATAGCGTTGAGTTTTTGCACCCTGTACTTCATGTCGCCACAGGCAAAATGCGAAGAACAGGCTGTGCAGGCTGAACAAGAACACTGCGCAAAGCAGGCAGTTTCAACCGCTTAACAGAGTTCGTATTGATCTAAACGGCAATTCCTGCCAAAAATGAGATTGAACCGGCGGACTATCTGGTTCGCTGGACACATGGATGGAGCTGTCGGGAGTCCCCTGCAACTTCACTTTTCGCGACTGGAACTGAAAAATGACTATCCGCTGGCCAATTGGACCCGCCTGTGTGTCGGGACTTGCCGGTTTAGCAATCGCCTGTTCAACGGTCTTTGCTGACGAACCAGCAGGACCTCGCCTCGCGGCAGCAAACGGAAAAACAAACGAATCTGCGGCGGCTGCGCAGCCTGATGAGGCCGGCAGCTTTGCGGACCCTGGATTTTCTGCCCGGCTTGGGCGCCCCAGGCCTGTCCGTGCAATTCCTCGCCGTCTGCAGCCTCCGTCGGGTGTCAAGCTGCTGCCACCGGAAGAAATCCTCAAGAACCGTTCACACGACATCATTCTGGATGCCAATGGTGCGTTCACGGGGCGGATGTACTCGATCACGTCCGAGGGGCTTCTGCCGGCCCGCGGGATGAGCGTCCGACTGCTGACTGATGGTGGCATGGCAGCTGAAACGACCACTGACGACACAGGACTGTTCACAGTCACCGGGCTGCCGCAGCAAGCCGACGTGGGCGGAATTTTTGCTTCAGGACCTGCTGGCATCGTGGTTTACGGAGTGCGAATGGTTCCGGCATCGCCGGAGTTTCCTGCGGACCGTGAAATTGATGTCGAATCGGCTGTCGTTCAGGTTGTGGATTCGCCTCTGGCCCAGCAGCTGATCCGTGGTGGCATTGGAACTCGCGATCTGCGTTTCAACGGCCCGGTGACAGCCGAAGATACGAAGTTTCCGTATGGGGAAGGGCCGATTGCCACCAGTATCGGACACGACAGTGTGCAGATTGCTGCGGACGGCAAAGTGTATGGGCAGGTCAATCTGCTGGATGAACGCACCGGTCGGTTGCGTGAAGTGCTTTCGATGCGTGTGTATTTCCTGCGAGACGGCGTCGAGATCGGCTCGGCTCGAGTGGCACCCAACGGTGCCTTCTCTGTGCCTGGTCTGCAGCCGGGAATTCATGCCCTCGTGGGTGTTGGACGAGACGGTGTGTTTGCGATTGGCGTCGAGGTTCTGCCGTTCAAGGCAGCGGCCATGAATGCCGGCAACGGCTTCGTCCCGGTGCGACTGATGCTGACCACGGAAATTGCGATAGCGCCGGTGGGAGCAGCCAACATCAATTCCGAGAATTTCGGTGAGTTTTTTGACCCTGCCATCGCGGGATTGGCAGAACCAATGGGGCCTGCAGCCGCCGCCGCAGCAGCGGCTCCGGCAGCCGCACCAGGCGTAGCGGGTGCTGGCGGAGCGGCCGGAGGCGGAACTGGTGGTGGCGGATTGCTGGGACCACTGCTGATCGGTGGTGCTATTGGGGGCATTGGTGGAGCCATCATCGCCGAAGGCGATCCAGCAACTCCCAGTAAGTAACTTCCCGTGCCGGACTCGAACAACGGAATGGGACCCTGCGAAGGCTGCAGCTTTCGCAGGGTCTTTTCATGCGCCCGGGGGCCGATAGCTTTGACAGACAGCAGGCACGGTCTCGAGACGTGGTCCCCCGATCAGTTCGATACAGTAGGGCACAGCCGGCATCACAGCGGACAGACATTCGCGAATCGCCCGCGGCTGGCCGGGCAGGTTGATAATCAGAGACTTACCTCGGATTCCCGCCGTCTGGCGACTCAGAATGGCTGTGGGCACCTTTTCGAGCGAAACTTTGCGCATCAATTCGCCGAAGCCCGGCAGAATCTTCTCGCATACGTCGCCGGTCGCTTCAGGCGTCACGTCTCGAACTGCCGGACCGGTCCCACCGGTGGTCACAATCAGGCAACACTGCGTTTCGTCCGCCAACTTCCTCAGTTCTGCGGCAATCAGATGCCGATCATCAGAGACGATCCGTACCTCTGGTCGCCAGGGACTGCTCATAAGTTCAGTAAGGTAAGCGTGGATTGCCGGACCTCCGCGATCCTCGTAGTCTCCTCGACTGGCGCGGTCTGAAACGGTAAGGATTCCGATGATGGCTGGCTGTGACACGGAGTTGAGTGGCTTTCAGACAGAGGTTTGGGAAACTGATTCTGCAAGGGAATCAGGCTGAAGATTCATCGAATTTGTTTCACAACGATCATAGTCCGTCTATGATGCAGAGATTGCGCAACGAGGAATGGTAGCAGACTCGTTCTGAAATTCGGGCCCCGGTCGCCCTGCAGCGTGCAATTTATTTGCGCGGGCTGGTGGGGATTTCGGGGGTTCAGAAGACTTCTGTCTGTGTTTGCCACCATTGGACCTTCGTGCTGGACACTACCCACGTTCCGAACGAAACCTGTATGTCGAATACTTCTTCCATCCCCACATCAGCTCCTTCCTTCCTGGACTCGGACCAGTCCCATCCCGTCACCTCAGCAGGTGCGGTGCGTGCGGGCCGTGGTCCGATTGAAGTTGCCGCTTCCAACCTTGAATTTGCCGAGTTGCAGCTGGCCAGTTATCTGGCGGACCGGAATTCGGTATCGCCTGACTGGCGGGACTATTTTGATGAATTGAAGGTTGTGGATTCGGGTCTGACAGCGGAGGCCATGGAGGTACCGTTTCAGGCTGAGAGCATTTTCCGGCGTTCTTCCGGTCGTGTTGACCCGGGTGCTTCAGACGCTGCGATACTGCAGGAGCGTCTTGAGCAGTTGATCCGCAGCTATCGAGTGCGTGGTCACATCATCGCAAAGATTGACCCCTTGAACGCAGAGCGTCCGCGACCTGCGGAGCTGGATCCGGCATTTTACGGATTCACTGAAGAGCACATGGACCGTCGTTTTTCCACGCAGTGGTCGGGTGGACCGGATGTCCGCACGCTGCGTCAGATGGTCACGTGGATGCAGACGACTTATTGTCGTTCGATTGGCGTGCAGTACATGCACATTGACAGTCTGCATGTTCGTCAGTGGCTGCAGGATCGGATGGAGCGTACTGCCAATCGTCTGAAACTGTCTCGCGCCGAGCAGCTGCGGATTCTGGAACGGCTCAGCGATGCCGTGGTCTTTGAAGAGTTTGTGCAGAAGAAGTATGTGGGTGCGAAGAGCTTTTCGCTGGAGGGTGCTGAAAGTCTGATTCCGCTGCTGGACATGGCAATTGAGCGTGCTGGCAGTCAGGGGATTGACCTGTGTGTTCTGGGGATGGCTCATCGTGGCCGTCTGAACGTGCTGGCCAACATCATGGGCAAAAGTCCATCGAAGATTTTCCGTGAATTTGATGATGTTGACCCACAGTTGAAGATGGGTCGCGGGGACGTCAAGTACCATCTGGGTTACAGCAGTGACCGCATGACAACGTCCGGTCAGAGTGTGCATCTGACGCTGTGCTTCAACCCCAGTCATCTGGAGTTCGTGAACCCGGTGGCGCTGGGTCGTCTGCGGGCGAAACAGGATCGGAATCAGGATTTTGACCGCAGGAAGAGTTTCTGTATTCAGATTCACGGAGACGCTGCATTTGCGGGCGAGGGCGTAGTTCAGGAAACACTGAATCTCAGCGAGCTGCCCGGTTATCAGACGGGTGGAACTCTGCATGTCATTGTGAATAATCAGATTGGTTTTACCACATCAGCCTCTGAAGCTCGTTCCTGCACCTATGCCACGGATGTGGCGCGGATGCTGCAGATTCCGATCTTCCATGTGAATGGTGAAGACCCCGAGGCTGTTGCTCAGGTGGTCCAGCTGGCGATGGACTTCCGTCAGCGATTCCAGCGGGACGTGGTCATCGACATGTACTGTTTCCGGCGTCGAGGTCACAACGAAAGCGACGAGCCGGCATTTACGCAGCCCACGATGTATCAGGTGATTCGAGCGCGGCAGACTGTCTTCAGCAGTTTCCTTGAATCGCTGGTCAGTCTCCGCGAGGTGACTCGGGAAGAGGGTCTGGAAATTGTGGCCCGTCGTGGTCGCGTGCTGGAGGCCGAGCTCGAGGAAGCTCGCAAAGAAGGCTTCAAGTATCTGGAAGACACGGGTGGCGGGATCTGGAAGGGGTATTTTGGCAGCTCGGTTCGCAATGCCGATTCGCCGCCGACAGCGGTCTCCGCAGAGACTCTGCGCAGCGTCATGACGACGCTGACGACTCCGCCGGTCGACTTTACTCCGCATCCCAAGGTCGAGGCGGTGCTGAAAGCGCGGCGAGAGATGGGTGCCGGTGAAGCGATGTTTGACTGGGGTGGTGCCGAGCTGGCTGCCCTGGGAACACTGGTTGCCGAGGGAACTCGGCTGCGATTCAGCGGGCAGGACGTTCGACGCGGAACCTTCAGCCATCGCCATGCGGGGCTTTACGATGTGAAGTCCGGCAGATCATGGATTGGTTTACGCGATGTGGCGGCGAAGCCTGAGCTTGTTGATATCTACAACAGCCCGCTGTCTGAAGTGGGTGTGCTGGGATTTGAATATGGCTACAGCCTTGACTGCCCGGACGGGCTGGTGCTGTGGGAAGCGCAGTTTGGTGACTTCGTCAACGTGGCTCAGGTGATCATCGACCAGTTCATCGCCAGTGCAGAGGACAAGTGGAAGCGGCTCAGTGGACTGGTGATGCTGTTGCCACACGGCATGGAGGGTGCTGGGCCCGAGCATTCCAGCGCGAGGCTGGAACGTTTCCTCGCGATGGGTGCGGACGACAACATTCAGGTGGCCTGCCCCAGCACGGCCGCTCAGTATTTCCACCTGCTGCGTCGTCAGGCAATTCGCTGGTGGAAGAAGCCTTTGATCGTAATGACTCCAAAGAGTCTGCTCAGATCAAAGGACGCCTCATCTCCGATCAGCGAACTGACCGGCGGTCAGTTCCACGAAGTCCTTGGCGATGCGGTCGCCGTACCTGAAAAGACAACCCGCGTTCTGATCTGTTCCGGCAAGCTGTATTTTGAACTTGCAGCGCAGCGGGATCAGCAGAAGCGGGACGATGTGGCGATCATCCGACTTGAGCAGTTGTATCCGTTACCGGCAGCGGAGCTGGAGCGGGAGCTTTCAAAATATCCTGCATCGGCGTCGTTCTTCTGGGTCCAGGAAGAGCCTCGCAATCAGGGTGCCTGGGGATTCCTCAGGATGCGGTTTGGCGAGCGATTGCTGGACAAATTCCCTTTCCGCGGTATTTCCCGACCAGAAGCGGCCAGCCCGGCAACGGGTTCCGCAACCAGTCACAGGATTGAACAGCAGAACATTCTTAAACAGGCGTTTGAACTCGAATGAGCACTCCGGAAATCGAAATCAAGGTGCCGAAACCCGGTGAGTCAATCTCTGAGGTGATGATCGGCGAGTGGTATATTCAGGAAGGCCAGTACGTGGCCGCGGATCGAAATCTTGTTGCCTTGGAATCAGACAAAGCAACATTTGACGTTCCGGCTCCGCGCGGAGGCATTCTGACGCGGATTCTGAAGAAGGCTGGCGAGTCTGCTCAGGTGGAGGAAGTGATTGGCTTCCTGCAACCTGCAGAAGCGCCGGCGGCTGCCCCGGCGAAGCCGGCTCCGGCGCCTGCTGCCGCTCAGGCTGCGGCCCCTTCCGCCCCGGCGGCGGCTGCCGTTGCGCCAAAGTCACCCGGCCATGTGATGCCGGCAGCCGAACGGCTGATGGCCGAGAACAAGCTGCCGGCCGGCAGTGTGGCTGGTTCGGGTCCCGGTGGTCGTGTCCTGAAGGAAGATGTGATTCGCACGGTCAATGCCGGCCCGGTCAGTGTCGGCGGGTCACGCGAAACTCGCTCGGTACCGCTCAGCCCCATCCGCCAGACCATCGCACGCAGGCTGGTCGAGGCTCAGCACACAGCCGCACTGCTGACAACCTTCAACGAAGTTGATATGTCGGCTGTCAAGAAACTGCGGGAAGTCTACAAGGACTCCTTCGAAAAGAAGCACAATGTCAAGCTGGGCTTCATGTCGTTCTTTGTGCGGGCAGTGGTTGCGGGACTTCAGCAGTACCCCCAATTGAATGCTCAGATGAACGGCAAGAGCCTTACCTACTTCAATTACTGCGATGTTGGAGTGGCGATTGGCGGAGGCAAAGGCCTGGTAGTGCCGGTACTGCGAAACGCTGAAAACATGAGTTTTGCGGATATCGAGCTGGCGATTGTGAATTTCGCCAACCGCGCCAAGAACAATCAGATTGCACTGGAGGAACTGGAAGGCGGCACATTCACCATCACCAATGGTGGTGTATACGGCTCCCTGCTGTCGACTCCTATTGTCAATCCGCCGCAAAGCGGCGTACTTGGAATGCACGGAATTTTTGATCGACCGGTGGCCGTCAATGGCCAGGTGGTCATCCGCCCCATGATGTACATCGCGCTGACTTACGATCATCGCATTGTCGACGGTCGTGAAGCAGTTTCCTTCCTGAAGCTGGTTAAGGATCTGATCGAGGATCCCACGCGACTGATCCTTGAAGTCTGAAGTGGCAGGCAACTGTCTGAAGAACCGCAGCCGCCCCGGCAAATCAGCCTGCGGGCGGTTCTGCTTTTAAGTCTCCCGGAATCTCTGCTGTACTGGTTCATCCATGTCCGACGCATTTGACCTGATCGTGGTAGGTGCCGGTCCCGGTGGCTATGTGGCCGCCATTCGTGCTGCTCAACTGGGCATGAAAACGGCTGTAATCGAGCGCGAATCAAAGCTTGGCGGAACCTGCCTGCGTGTGGGTTGCATTCCCAGCAAGGCCCTGCTGGAGTCCAGTGAGCTGTATGAAAAGTCTGCAAAACATTTTGCAGAACGCGGACTGAAGGTTACCGGACTTGAACTTGATCTCGCACAGATGATGAAGCACAAGGACGGAGTGGTTTCAACGCTGGACGCCGGCATCCAGGGACTGCTCAAAAAGAACCGAGTCGAGCGTTTTTCCGGACACGGTCAGTTGCTGGGCGGTGGCAATATTGAGATCCGGTCAGATTCGGGAACAACCCGGATCAGCGGCAAACGCATTCTGATTGCCACCGGCAGCGTCCCCTCGTCGCTGCCCGGCATTCAACCCGACGGTGATCGCATTGGCACCAGCACGGAAGCACTGGCCTGGCCGGAAGTACCGCAGCACCTGGTGGTGATCGGAGGCGGAGTGATTGGTCTGGAACTGGGCACCGTCTGGCGCAGGCTGGGTGCAAAAGTCACGGTGCTGGAATATCTGCCGCGAATCATGCCGGGAATTGATGAACAGGTCGCTGCAGAAGCTCGCAAAATCTTCGAAAAGCAGGGTGTTGTATTCCGCCTCGGCACGAAGGTGACCGGCGTTTCTGTCGCTGGAACTCAGTGCACAGTCTCCATCGATGGAGCTGAACCACTGACGTGCGATCGAGTGCTGGTGGCTGTTGGCCGCAAGCCCTGTACAGACAATCTGGGACTTGAGGTGGCCGGAGTAGCGACTGACCGTCGCGGTTTCATCCAGGTAAACTCGTCCTACCAGACCACGGCCTCCGGTGTGTTCGCCATCGGCGACGTCATTGGCGGTGCCATGCTGGCCCACAAGGCTGAGGAAGAAGGCATCGCCTGCATCGAAAAAATGGCAACCGGGCATGGGCATATCAATTACGCCATCATTCCGGCGGTTGTGTATACGGAACCGGAAATTGCCTCAGCCGGAGCCAATGAGGATGCGCTGCAGGCGGCGGGGATCAGGTATCGAGCCGGTAAGTTTGCGTTTGCTGCCAATGGGCGAGCTCGTGCCGCTGGGCACACAGACGGATTCGTCAAGGTGCTGGCCGATGAAGCCACCGATCGCGTGCTGGGCGTGCACATTATCGGCACGCATGCCGGTGAGCTGATTCACGAGGCGGCGGTTGCCATGCAGTTCGGAGCCAGCAGTGAAGACATCGCCCGCTGCTGCCATGCTCACCCCACACTCTCAGAAGCCGTCAAGGAAGCCGCCATGGCCGTTGACAAACGAGCCATTCACTCCTGAGGCAAAACAGCTCGAGGCTGGTGCCCTGTGTGGACACCAGCCTCGTCTGCGTTTTGTCACCGACCTGCCGGATCACCTCGCCGGAGTCACGCGATCCAGTCCTGAATCGCCTTAACTCGCGGATTCGGATGCTCACGCAAAGCCTCAAGTGACTGCACAACTGCCAGGCATCCCGGCAGTGTCGTGACGCAGGGTACACCATATGTGACCGATGCGGCACGGATCCGTCCTTCGTCGGTGCGAGCTCCTTTACCGCTGGGTGTGTTCAGAATCATCTGAATCTCACCGTTCGCCATCTGGTCCAGCAGGTTCGGTCGCCCCTCGTGCAGCTTCTTCACCACCTCCACCGTAATCCCGGCCTCCTGAAAGACCTTTGCCGTGCCACTGGTGCTGACAATCCGGTAACCCATCTGCTGCAGCTTGCGAACCGGCTCAATCATTCGTTCCTTGCGACCGGCAGCAATGCTGACGAAGATTCGTCCCTGCATGGGCAGTCGAGTCCCGGCGGCCAGTTGGGATTTGGCAAACGCCAGCGGGAAATCCGAGTCGATCCCCATGACTTCGCCTGTCGACCGCATCTCAGGCCCCAGCACAATGTCCACACCCATGAACCGGCTGAACGGAAAGACACTTTCCTTGACGGACGTGTACGATGGCACGACTTCCTTCGTGAATCCCTGTTCCTTCAGCGAAATACCCACCATCACCTTGGCGGCGATTCTTGCCAGCGAATGCCCGATGGCCTTGGACACGAACGGTGACGTTCGACTGGCCCGTGGATTGACCTCCAGAATGTAAACCGTGTACTGATCACCTTCCACCTTTACCGCAAACTGAATGTTCATCAGCCCGCGAACCTGCAGTGCAGCAGCCAGCTTGTGAGTTGCGAGGCGAATTTCATCGACAACATGTCCGGGCAGCGAATAAGGTGGCAGGGCACAGGCTGAGTCGCCGGAGTGCACGCCGGCCTCCTCAATATGCTCCATTACCCCGCCGATCACTGTGGTTTCGCCATCTGAAATTGCATCGACGTCAACTTCAATCGCATCCTCGAGGAACTTGTCAATCAGCACCGGCTTCTCGGCCGATGCTTCGACTGCAGCCCCCATGTAACGCTCAAGGCTCTGCTGGTCATAACAGATCTCCATCCCGCGACCGCCCAGCACATAACTTGGACGCACCAGCACCGGATAACCAATTCGGTTGGCAATTGTGCAGGCACCCTCGGTACTGATGGCCGTGCCATTCGGAGGTTGATGCAGCTGCAGTGTGTCCAGAATTGCCTGGAACCTTTTGCGATCCTCGGCGGCATCAATCATGTCCGGACTGGTACCGATGATTTTCACTCCGGCAGCTTCCAGTCCCCGAGCCAGATTGAGGGGGGTCTGTCCGCCGAACTGCACAATCGCCCCATCCGGGCTCATACGATCCCAGATGTTCAGCACATCTTCAGTCGTCAACGGTTCGAAAAACAGATGATCAGAAGTGTCGTAATCTGTTGACACGGTCTCTGGATTGGAGTTGACCATGATGCTTTCAATGCCGAGGTCACGCAGAGCAAAAGCAGCCTGACAACAGCAGTAATCAAATTCGATGCCCTGACCAATCCGATTGGGGCCTCCACCCAGAATCATCACCCGTCGCACGCCTTCGCGTTTTGCCGGAGTCTCGTCTTCCTGCTCGTACGTGGAGTAGTAGTAGGGCGTAAACGCTTCAAACTCGGCCGCACAGGTATCCACCTGCTTGAAGGTTGCCACGATGCCCAGCTGGCGTCGTCGCTCACGCACATCCAGTTGCCCACAGCTCCACCAGCCTGCCAGTTGCTCATCGGAAAAGCCATTTCGCTTGGCCCGACGCAACAGCTCCTCCGGCACATCCTCCAGCCTCTGATAGCCCCGCAGCTCATTCTCCAGCAGGACAATCTGCTCAATACTTCGCAGGAACCACGGATCAATGTCCGTAACCTCGTGAATCTGCTCGACGGACATCCCATTCTTCAGAGCGTACCGCAGATAGAAGATTCGCTCGGCGTTCGGAATCGCGAGTTTACTGAGAATATCATCAGCCGCCGGTTGCTGGGCCGTCCCCCAGAGATCCTTTTTACCACCACCCAGTCCGAAGTGCCCGATCTCCAGCCCCCGCAGTGCCTTCTGCAGCGACTCACGGAATGTTCGGCCAATCGCCATCGTCTCACCGACAGACTTCATCTGCACAGTCAGAGTCGGATCAGCTTCCGGAAACTTCTCGAATGTCCAGCGAGGAATCTTGGTGACGACGTAGTCGATTGTCGGTTCAAAGCAGGCCAGTGTTTCGCGAGTGATGTCGTTGGAGATCTCATCGAGGCGATAACCAACGGCCAGTTTGGCCGCAATCTTGGCGATCGGAAAGCCCGTGGCCTTGGACGCCAGCGCAGAAGAGCGGCTGACACGAGGATTCATTTCGATCACGACCATCCGGCCATTGTCCGGATTGATGGCGAACTGCACGTTGGAACCACCCGTCTCGACGCCGATCGCACGCATCACGGCGATCGTAGCATCACGCATCCGCTGATACTCACGATCAGAAAGAGTCTGCGCGGGAGCAACGGTGATGGAATCCCCCGTATGCACTCCCATCGGATCGAAATTCTCAATGGCACAGATGATCACGACATTGTCCGCGTTGTCGCGCATCACCTCCATCTCGTACTCTTTCCAGCCGAGAATGGACTCTTCCAGCAGAACTTCACTGATAGGCGACAGTGCCAGCCCGCGGCGTACCTTGTCCTCAAACTCTTCAATGTTGTAGGCAATCCCGCCACCGGTTCCGCCCAGAGTAAAGCTGGCGCGAATAATAATCGGCAGACCAATCTGCTGCACGGCCTCGCGGGCCTGCTCGATGTTGTGCACCGTGAAACTGCGAGGCACATCCAGACCGATCTGCAGCATGGTCTGCTTGAAGGCCTCACGCTCTTCCGCTCGCCGAATCACATCCTCCTTCGCCCCGATCATCTCCACGCCGTACTTTTCCAGTACGCCATGCCGCACCAGATCCATCGCCGTATTCAGGCCAGTCTGCCCGCCCAGCGTCGGCAGCAATGCGTCAGGTCGCTCGACCCGGATGATCTCTTCCACATACTGCCACGTGATCGGTTCGATATACGTGCGATCTGCGGTCTGCGGATCCGTCATGATGGTGGCCGGATTCGAATTGACCAGCAC
>CAITYU010000174.1 GCA_903896675.1 uncultured Planctomycetaceae bacterium | reverse complement strand
TCAAACCAGCAGGTTTAGTGTTCTGATCCAACACTTGCCGAACCCCGGACTTACACGGCAATCCACCAGACATGGCTCAGGCTGTCAGAGGTTGCCTCACCGAATACTGCCTCAACCGCCCATGCTCAGGTGTTTCAATCGTATTCTGCGGGATCTGTTCAGCATCGATGCACGATGTCTGGCGATGCTGCGAATTGCGTTGGCACTGCTGCTGCTCACCGACCTGCTGCTGAGATCTCCGTTCATCGTGGAGTGCTACACTGACGAAGGCCTGCTGCCCCGCGACTTTGTCCCCGTTCCGGCCTGCTACATGTCCCTCCAGATGCTGGACGGCTCTGTTGCATTTCAACTCACGCATTTCCTGATCGCAGGACTCAGCAGCCTGCTGCTCCTCGTGGGCTATCACACTCGCATGGCCACTATCGTCTGCTGGATCCTGACAATCTCGCTGCACGCCAGAAATGAATTCGTGCTGGATGCCGGTGACGACCTGTTGAGATCTTTGTTGTTCTGGAGTCTGTTTCTGCCCATCGGGGCCCGCTATTCCCTTGACGCCCGCAGGTCCCGCAATGCCGGTCGTCTGATTGTGCTGTCTCCCGCGACGGCAGCACTGCTGCTGCAGTTCGCGGCGGTCTACTTCACCGCTGGCTGGTTCAAAACTGATCCGGCGTGGCGGGATGGCACTGCGATCAAATATGCACTCGGACAAACGCAGTGGATTCTGCCCGCCGGACAATTCCTGCGGCAGTATCCGGCTGTCCTGCAACTTCTGACGCCTGCAGTCGTGTGGTTTGAAATCATTGCTCCGCTGTTTCTGTTCATCCCATATCGCACTCGCATATTCCGTCTGGTCACTGTGCCCGCCTTCTGGGCGTTTCAAGCGGGGCTGGCCATGACCATCTGGCTGCACATTTTTCCGCTGATTGCAGCGACCGCCACAATTCCATTTCTGTCCTCACTGATCTGGCCAATCCCTCCGGACGGTGTTCCGGAGACAAGCGAAAGACGAACGGTTCGTGGCACTCCATCCAGACAACATGGCAGCGTCGTTCGGAATGCACTGTTAACCACACTGGCGACGGCCATGATCTGGTTCCAGGCCGCCAGTTTTGGCAAAAGTCTGCTGCCGACTCAGGAGCGTTGCATGTCGTTGCTGGGATGGAATGTGATCTGGTCGATGTACTCAAACCTGCCCCGAGAAAAGTTTCAGTTCGTCACAGAGGCCACGCTGCAGGACAACTCAACTGTTGACCTCGTCAATTCTGAGGTCACGACAATTCAGCGTCTGCGACTGCAGCAGTTCCATCAGTCGTACCGCAGTCGCTACTTTCTGCAGACCGCGTCGGCGGCTTTTCCAGACCTGCCGACACACTATCTGACCTGCCTCGTGTTCCACTGGAATCAATGTCATGCTCCGCAGCGCTGGGTTGTTCGGGCAAAGATTGCGGTGACGACAGAGAAGATTGGCGAGGCAGGGGCTGCCGAATCGACGATTCTGCTGGATACCGGCTTCAGCCCCGTGCCGGCGGAACGGCCTGGCGCACAACCCTGATCGCAGCCCCCGCGATGTTGCGTCCACCCGGGCTGCCGGCAGACTAACGCCTCGAAAAAACCGATATAACAACGCGGCTTTTTGCGGTTTTCCGTTCTGCCACCACAGTCAATAACAGACAGAATAGCAACCGTAGAAACGCAGGGAGTGTGTCATGCTTTGTCCTCTGTGCAAATTAGAGCTCAAAATGACCGACCGTCAGGGTATCGAGGTGGATTACTGTCCACAATGTCGGGGAATCTGGCTGGATCGCGGCGAGCTTGATAAAATTCTTGAGCGATCTGAACTTGCCTATCGCAGCGTTGAGTCGCGCGACACGCAGTTCCGCGGGCAGGACGGCACAACCAGAGACGACTCGGATTCGTGGAATCAATCGAATCCGTCACATGGTGATCGCTACGACAATCGTCCACGTAAGCGGGAATCGTGGTTCAGCGAACTGTTCGACTGGGACTGACCTCGTCTCGCTGCCAACTGACCGGTCTGACTGCTGTGGGCAGATTTCTCGTTTCAGCAGGGCGTGGTCGACACCGTTCGTACGAATTGAATTCCGGTTCGGCACCTGTGGAACGCAGCATGTCCGACGAGCGTCTGAACAGTCCGTCCACATGGCACCACATTTGAACCAGCGATTGCATCACCCAGAATTGTTCTGCGAGAGGCATCCAGTGACCAGTGCAGATTGCCCTGCGAGTAGGCATCGGCTAGTTTAGGTGCTATTACAGCATTACGACCCTCAGGCCCGAACTGCAATTGCTTCCGCCCTGCCCTCGTTCCTCGGGTTCTCTGCTGCCCATGGGCAACGTTGTTCGAAAGATCTTCATGAGCAAATTTTCGTTTCTGACGTTGAGCGCGATTGTCTGGCTCTGTGCCTTTTGCGCTGATCACACCGGGGCTGATGAGAAAGGTCTGCAGATTCCCGATCTGACCAATGGTGGCACCATTCCATCGCGGCAGAAGCATGACTGGAATCTGGGGCCCACCGGGATGCGTGGCTGGATGTTCTGTGATCGGCTGGTGACCACCGATGCACGTCAGATTGCCGTGACAGCGATTGACCCGGGTTCGCCGGCTGCGGGAATACTTTCCGTCGGTGACGTCATTCTGGGTGTCGGGGGAAAGCGATTTCAATATGACCCGCGCACGGAGTTCGGGCTGGCTGTCACTTCCGCTGAAGCCGCGGACGGCCGGCTGGTCCTGACTCGCTGGCGCAGCGGTCAGATTGCCGATGTGGCGCTGGCTCTGCCAGTATCCGGTTCCTTCAGCCACACCGCGCCGTATGATTGCGCGAAGTCTCACTGGATTCTGCGTCGGGGCCTGCAGGCGCTTGCTGAACGGGCGGGCCGGCCCGAATATGGTCAGCAGACAGATGCGATTCCTCGTTCCCTGAATGCTCTGGCGCTGCTGGCGGGCGGTGATCCTGCCCATCTGGAACTGGTGCGTCGTGAGGCGCGGTGGGCCGCAGACTTCGAAACCGACGACTTTCGAACGTGGTACTATGGCTATGTCATGATCTTTCTGTCTGAGTATGTACTGGCAACGGAAGATCAGTCCGTGTCAGCCGGACTCCGTCGACTCGCACTGGACTCAGCCACGGGCCAAAGTGCCGTTGGCTCGTGGGGTCACACCTTCGCGTCCCCCGATGGACGTCTGCGGGGATACGGGATGATGAATTCTCCGGGACTGCCGCTGACGATTGGCATGGTGCTGGCCCGCGAAGCTGGTGTCACCGATCCCGAGGTTTCCCGGGCGATCGAGCTCAGCTCCCGACTGCTGCGTTTTTACACCGGCAAGGGTGCGGTGCCCTATGGCGATCATGCGGCGTGGACCGAAACTCATGAAGACAACGGCAAGTGCGGGATGGCTGCAGTGCTGTTCAATGCCCTTGGCGAAACTCGCAGTGCCGACTATTTCACCCGCATGGCACTGGCGTCGCACGGCAGTGAGCGGGACTGTGGCCACACGGGTAACTACTTCAATCTGCTGTGGTCACTGCCGGCCATTGCCCACGCGGGCCCGCAGGCCACAGGAGCATGGATGCGGGAATTCGGCGGCTGGTACCATGATCTGGCACGCCGCCATGACGGTACGTTCACGCATCAGGGCCCGCCGGAACCGGATCACGACAGTTACCATGGCTGGGACGCGACCGGTGCCTATCTGCTGGGATACTCTCTGCCTTTAAGAAGAACCCGGCTGACGGGCAGGACCCCGGCAGTGGTGCAGGCACTGTCAGCGGACGCGGCGCAGGAAATTGTGGCAGATGGTCGTGGCTGGAACAACAAGGATCGGAAGAGCTATTACGAGCGGATGACGGATGACGAGCTGCTGCAGCGGCTCGGTTCGTGGTCGCCGATTGTGCGTGAGCGAGCGGCGATGGCGATCTCGTGGCGCAGGCAACCGCCGCTTTCACAGGTGATCTCGCTGCTGGATTCGGATCGTCTGGATGCGTGCATCGGTGCCTGCCATGCGCTCGAGCAATTGCGTGGCGACGCAGCGCCGGCGGTGCCCCGGTTACGCCGTTTAATGCAGCATGAAGACCTCTGGCTGCGCATCCGGGCTGCCTCGGCCCTCGCGGCCATTGGCAGGCCGGCTGCCGTGGCGTTGCCCGAACTGCTGGACCAGATAGGTCGCGATCCGGCGGCGGATGATCCGCGTGGGATGGAGCAGCGGTTTGTCGCGATGGCGGTCTTCAGCAATCTGCTGCCTCGACTGGAGTCACTGCAGGACATCGACGAGGACCGTCTGCGGACTGCAATCCGACGCGGACTGCAGAACCAGGATGGGCGTGCTCGAGGAGAAATCAGCGAGATCTACCGCAGGCTGACCTATGAGCAGATCCGACCTCTGCTGCCGGTGGTCTATGAAGCCATCCAGACGCCCGCCCCCAGCGGAGAGATGTTTGCTGACGGTGTGCGACTGAACGGACTGAAAGTGCTGGCCACGCACCATATTACCGAAGGAATGCAGGCGGCAGCCGACTACCTGCGTACGCAGAACCCGTGGGCCAGTGAGCATCGCACCAATGAGATCCTGCAGGTACTGGCAGACTACGGTGCTGCGGCCGGGACCATGATTCCGCAGTTGGAGAAAACGGCAGCGGACTTTGATCAGGGTGAGCCGGACTTTCCGAGGAATCTGAGTCGTCAGAAGGCCCAGGCCGTCCGCGACACGATCGCGAAAATCAGGGCGGCGGAGAAGACTCCTGAACTGAAGTCGCTGGGGCTCGACCGTGCTGCCACGCCCTGATTTGGGCATCCGTATCATGACGCACTCGTCAGTGTTCCCTGACGCTTATCCCAGCAATCGTGCGAGCTGTCGCCTCGGGGCATACACCACCGGTTCAGCTGCTGAAAACCCGATGTTTCTGAAGCATGGAGTGGGTAACTGGCCTTGTCGTTACCCATAAAATTGGTTGTCTGCGATGCCTTTCCGCCGCTGCATCCCAGGGAATTCAGACTTTTCGGCCTGCAAATTGAAACCGCTCCAATCCGCCAATGGTGATCGACG
>CAITYU010000173.1 GCA_903896675.1 uncultured Planctomycetaceae bacterium | reverse complement strand
GAGGCCGGAGCGTGGATCCCAGAGTCTGACTTTGGCGGATTCGTCGATGGTTGCGAGGAGTGCGTTATCGGGGCTGAATGCGCAGTCAACAAGATGAGTGGTGCTGGCGCGGATGGAGGAGATGACCTGCCACGGCTGCTGTGGCTGTCCAGATTGCGGCTGCAGGACATCGACAGTTCCATCTGCCAGCCAGACGGCAAGAATCAGGGAATCGGGGATGAGCCCTGGTCTGTGTTGCGTGAAGGCGATACCTTCGACGTCGGCCGGGTAGTTGATTCTCTTTCCCACCAGCTGCCATGTGCGAGTGTCCCAGAGACTGACATCGTCACGGTTGTTGAGCGCGAGGATCGTGCCATTACTGTTGAGCGTCATGCTGGCGAAAGTCTGCCGATCATTGGTGACGGTGAGCGCCTGCGGCTGCAGGTCCGGCAGATTGATCTGATAGAGTTTTCCATTTCTGCAACCGGCATACAGTTGCGGTGTGCCGTTTGTCTGCCAAAGGACCACATCGGGTCGATCGAGGTCGATGAGGTGGAGTTGTTGTGCAGTGGTGTTCAGCAGTTGCAATTGATTCCCCTGAGGCCGCAGCACATGGATGGCCAGCCATTGCCCATCGGGACTGAAACTTGCCTGCATGGGCCAGCCGTCGAAGTGGAGCACATCACCGGTTGGTTTTTGACTTTGGAGATCAACCAATACGATGCTGCCCCCCTGCTGCGGAGTATACCCCGCCAGTGCAAGGCGATTGTCCTGCGGCGAAAACTCAAGCAGATGAACAGGTTCTGCAGGTGTGAACCGAAACTCGGACGCTGTCTCCTGTGCAGTGTTGGCGATCCGGACTGAGTGATCCGGTTGCGTGACGGCCAGCCATTTCTGGCTGGCACTGAGTCTGGTGCAGACAGCGTCGCTGGCAAGTGGCGTGAAGGCATGCGGCGGGGGCAGCTTCCAGATCGTGGCGTTTCCGGCAGAATCTGCGACGAACAGTTCTTCGGACTGTGGTATGAAGTGCAGCGTCGTGGCGGCGTTCGGAAGTCGGATATTCAGGGCAGCATTGCTGCCGGCGGGGGTGTTCCAGAGGCTGCACAGTCCTGTGGAGTCGGAGACTGCGAGGAGATTTCCGTCGGGTCGGAAGCTGATGGCAGTGACCTGCCCTGTCACACGGATGCCGGCACCTTCCGGGAATCCGGTTTTTGTTTTCCAGCATTGCACTGGAAGACTGCCGGCGGCGGTGACGAAGTACGAGCCATCCGGTGCGAATTCTGCGGCTGCCAGTTGTCTGCCGAACTCATCGATCGCAGCTTCTTTCAATACGGAACTGCGTGGTGTGCCGATGACAGTTCCGGACGTGGTATCGAGTACAACGTGGGAACCTGTGGCAGAAGCAAGCAGCAGTGCCTGCGCATCCGGGCTGACTCGCAGGATCGAGTACAGATCAGGGTTGGGCACAGGAGCCGTCCAGAGTGTCCTGAGCTCTGTCGTCTGCCATGCAGTGGCGTCGGAGGACTTTGTGTCCGGGTTGGTGGCGGTGGCGAACAGTGTTGCACCGTCGTGTGAGAATCTGAGCGCAGTGATGCCGGTTGGTGCTTCCACGGCGTGGATTTCTTCAAGCGTGTCGGTGCGGAGCAGCTCCAGGAGTCCTGTTTTGTAACCGAGAGCGAGGACCTGAGCATCGGGTGAGATCTGGAGTGCGATGGGCAGTCCTGACTGTTCAGCAGCCATTGGCAGTTTTCTGCTGGCGATTCTGCTGCCGTCCGAGGTGTTAAAGACTTCCAGAGTGAGTCCGAAGCCTCGGGGTACGGCGAGTGAAGCGAAGCGTTTTCCGGCGGGATCCATCGTGAAGGCAGCGATTCTGCCGGCCACGTTTGCCGGGCCGGCGTTGGCGAGGATGGCCCCTGATCGGGGATCGAAGAATCGTGCTGTACCATTGAAGAGCACGGCCGTGAGTTGTCCATTTGTGGAAGTTTGAGCGGCCAGTACAGATTGGGTTTCGCGAGTTCCCGGGAGGAATCTGAGGAGGGCTGGAGAGCGATTAAATGCGGTCTGGACGCGGACTCTGTGGGTTTGCAGTTCACTGGGTGCGGGAATTTTGTCGGGGTCATTTTCGATTGCCTGCCATGCGTTGGCCCATGCGAGGGCGGCTTGGCCATTTTCACCGGCATCAGCGGCTGTCTGTCCGGCGCTGATTAAGGTATTGACAAGGCGTTCCTGCAGTGTTTTGCGGCTGGCTGCTAGGTCTGAGTTGGCGTTCGTCAGGTCCGTATTTGAAACACTCAACTGCTCATTCAGTTGTGTGACTTTCTGCTGTTCTGACTCCAGCTGCGAGTTTTTTTCCTGCAGCTGCCGATTGAACAGCAGCAGCAGTCCGAAGGCCAGTACTGAGGACACCATCAGCAGGGTGCGGAAGGGTCTGGCTTTAACGGGCAGGTAGATCTGTTCGTTCCAGACTCTGGTAGCCCAGCCTTCACCGACAGCCTGGCCATCGAGCCATTTTTCGAGATCGCTGCGGAGATCGCCGATGGATCGATAGCGGATCGCGGGGTCTGGTCGGAGGCATTTGAGGCAGATGAATTCCAGACCGCGTACGTGCAGTGGTCCGCGTGAGCTGGGTGGTTCGACAGGGGCCGGCAATTCACGTTTTCGCAGGCTGATGACCAGGTCCCTGATGCGATCTCTTTCGGCAGCATCGCGCGGATGTTTCTGGAAGGGCCTGAGGTCACAGAGGATCATGTAGAGCATGACGCCGATGGAATACTGATCTGACGCGGGTGTGGCATTCTGAACGCCGAGGAGCAGTTCGGGGGCCATATAGGCGAGGGTGCCGAAAACTTCTCCGGTGACGGTCAGTCTGGAGATTCCGGTGTCACCTGACAGGTCGAGTGAGGGAACGGAGATGTTTCCGCTGCGATCACTGGCGAGTGCTTCATTGAAAACGCCGGCAAGTCCGAAGTCACCCAGTTTGGGGTTGCCCTGTTCGTCCAGCAGGATATTTTCAGGCTTGATATCCCGGTGCAGGATGCCTGACTGGTGCAGGTATTCCAGCCCTTTGCAGATCTGCACCAGTTTTTCCACGGAGACTCGCAGGCTGGGATCCGTAGCTTTTGTGCGTGGGTGGGCTCGCAGCCAATCCTGGAAGTTACCTCCGGAGAGGTATTCAGTCACGAGGTAGTGAGATGGGAGTCCGTGGCCGCTGTTCACGATGCCTGTATCGAGGACCTGCACAACGTGGAGGTGTCGATTTCTGGCGGCGGTGCGGACTTCCTGAGCGAAGCGTCTGACGACATCGGGTTTCTGCAGGACGTCGGGTTTCAGGACTTTGAGGGCGACAGTGGCGTCGAGTCTGGCGGAGTGAGCGCGATACACGCTGCCGAATCCGCCTCCACCGAGGTACTGAAGGATGACGTAACCTTCAATTTCGGGCCACGAGAGGGGATTTTCGGGGTCGTCCACGGGGGGTGATTCGGGCCATGCGGGTGGGGCTGACCGGGACAGATCGGCGGCATGTGGCCGACTGTCATCAGTGACCGGTTGTCTGCGACCATGGGGAGCCGGGGGTGGACTGGACGACGATGCGAATTTGTCGGCGGAATCGTCGCTGTCTGAGAAATTTGAAGGATCCTGATTTGCCATCTGGAAGCCTGCTGTGTCTGGTGTTCAGGTGAGCCGGGTTAAGGGGGCGGCGGGTCGTGGCCTTTGTGGTCGGCAGAGCCTCCGCTGGCTCTGCTATGACAGGACCGGAATGCTGTGACAAAAAAATAAAAAAATTTGATGGGGAGTGACAGCACTCAGGGATTGAGGAATTCCGTCAGATCCTGTCGGAGTTGTGGACAGTTGCCGAGGAGTCTGTCCATTTCGGGTGCATCAGCCCTTTTGAAAACGCGCCGGGATGGCTGTTCTGCCATGGTCTGGGGTGTTTCTGCTGCAGATTTCCCGAAGCATGCGGACACCGTCGCGCAGATTTTCGCAGTCAGCCGACTTTCCGGGGTGCCGTTGCAGCCCGTCCTGCAGTGTCCCACCTGGCAGATACTCGGTAACCAGATAGCAGAAATCCGGGACTCCGGCAGAGTAGATTGTGTCTGAGTCGAGCACCTGTACGACGTTCGGGTGACGGTTTCGAGCAGCGGCGGAGACCTCCTGCGTGAAACGGGATGTGACGTCGTCTGAGGCGTCAGCGACGTGCCGCAGGACCTTGACTGCCACGGTTGCATCGAGGCGTATTGAGTGGGCCCGGTAGACACGGCCGAATCCGCCTTCACCAAGATGCTCGTGAATGACATATCCGGGGATTTCCGGCCAGTGTTCTGGTTGGGAGTAATTCAGTGCGGCTGGTGTTCCGGGAACGGGGATTCCGAGGTTCTGCGGTGATATTGAATGGGCGAGCCGGTGGGACCCCACGGGAGCAGGTGTGAGGTGTATGTCGTCTGCTGAATGATTGCTGAAATCATCCTCAGCGGTTGTGCTCATCTCCGTCTCCGCAGCGTTTGCCTCAGTCTGGATGTCAGTGCGAAGTATGCCGTATTGAATTGGGTGTTGCATCTGCATGCCTGCAGGCAGGGAGCAATGTCACTAGTGGGAATCGCTGTACAGCAGCCTGTACGACGATGCGATGGGATGTACCAGGTGACTTTCAGATGTTCTTTCACGTTCAGCACAGGTGGGATTGCCGGGTATTGAGACGCTTTTCAGAAAACTTTGAAATTCGCTGTCACATGAGGAGTGCAGTGGACTAAGGGGATGTGGGAGACGGCAGCGAAGGGGCTGGCCGGAGGTCATTGAGTAAGTTACAGGAGCATTCAGATGAAGTCGATCAGCGAACTCTGTCAGGCGTTCAGGAGTCTGTGTGGCGGTCCGCGCCGACGTTCTTCGGCGAAGCGGCTTTACCGGTCTGGTGATGGACTGGAGTCGCGGCAGTTGATGACGGCGGTGATCAGCGGATTCCTTGAGTCTGAGGGCAACAATTCACGACTGGAGGCGAACGAGCTGGATGTCAGTGGTACTGCGACGGATGATGTGTACAGTCGCATGGGGGGCTTCATCGGAGGGGCCGATACGCAGGACTTTTTCATGCTGGAGCTGGAAGATGATGTGACGAACGGTCGCCTCGTGATGAACGGAATGACCAGCAATCTGAATATTCAGTTTCAGAATTCCAGTGGTCGAGTTCTGGCATCGGGTTTGCGAACGGGCATGGCCTCTGAGCTGGTCTCGCTGCCGTCATTGCCGGCTGGTACCTACTACATTCGCATCTACAAAGGCACTACAACAGCCCGCAGCCAGTATACTGCTGTCTTCAGCGGAACGATTTCCGAGGATTCTGAATATCCCCCAGCTCCCCCATCGCTCACCGGAGACGTTGAGCCCAATGGCAGCCGTCTGATGGCCGGCAGTGTGGGTACCATGACTCCGGGTGTGGCGACCGTGGTCAACGGCAGCCTGACAGGCAGTGATCAGGAGGACTGGTACCGTGTTCCGGTGGGAGCGAGCGGTTCGCTGCAGATCGATCTGACGGGTCTGTCCGGCGACCTCGACATTTCGGTTGAGGACAGCAGCGGTTTTGTTCTGGGGACGTCCGCTTTCGGTGGCAGCGATAATGAGCAGATCCAGCTGAGCGAGCTGTCTGCCGGCGACTACTTCGTACGCATCAAGCGTTTTGACGGGGCCGCATCCGCTTATCGCCTGTCGACTCTGGCAACGACCGGAGGTTCCTCCAGCACATTTGATATTGAGCCGAACAACAGTCAGTGGTCAGCAGCAGATCTGGGAACGGCGACGTCCGGAGCCAGCATCGTCATCGATGGAACGCTGCCGTCCGGCGATGTGGACTGGTATCGGTTCCAGACAACGAGCAGGTGGAGCGGTTCACTGGAGTTGTCAGGAACGACGGCTCTTCCGGCAACACGGTCCATCAGTAATCTGGCGGCAGGCACCTATTACCTGCGAGTGCAGTCGACTGCGGGTGAGCTGAAGGTCACACTGGTCAATTCCAGTGGGGTGGATCTGCAGAACGTGAGCATCAGTACGACCAACAGGGCCTATCGGATTTCGGCCGCTGTACAGGAAGTGACTTTGCCTCCGGTGATCATCGGATCAGATACGGAACCCAACAATTCCCGACTGGCGGCGTCACAGTTCGGGACGATGCTGGCGGGTTCAGCAACCAGTGTGACCGGAAGTCTGACGACAACTGACAGCAATGACTGGTTTGAGCTGTCTCTGACAGAAGCGTCGTCGATGTCAGTGGAGCTGATGATGGACAACTGGCGGGATGGACGTGGTGTCCTGAATCGCTGCGACATCGTGACGAACGTGCAGCTGTGTGATGCCAGCGGCATTGTACTGCGAGACAGTACCCCGGCGTTTGGTACGACTCATCGGACCGGAGGGCGACGTTTCGACATCAATTTCCTCGCGGCCGGCACCTACTATCTGCGAGTGTTCAGGACTCGTACCGGGATGACATCTCCCTATACCCTGCGTGCAACGCCTCAGTCAGCTGATGTTCCGGTGACACCACCGGTGACACCGCCGGTGACTCCGCCGGTGACTCCGCCGGTGACTCCGCCGGTGACTCCGCCGGTGACACCACCGGTAACTCCACCGGTAACTCCACCGGTGACACCACCTGTATTGAGTGGGGATGTGGAGCCGAACAGCAGTCTGCAGGCAGCCGGCAGCGCAGGGGTGCTGACTTCAGGTGTGGCGAACGTGGTCTATGGAAGCGTGGCGGGCAGTGATCAGGAGGACTGGTATCGAGTCACCCTGAGCTCTGGTGGTTCCCTGCGGGTTGACCTTTCCGGATTGTCGACCGACCTTGATCTGCAGGTGCGGGACAGGAATGGCCTGATTCTTGGTGGCTCATACAGGTTCAGCAGCGCAGATGATGGGGTGGTACTGAATGGATTGTCTGCGGGTGACTATTATGTCCGCGTTTACGGTTTTGGCAGTTCGTCGTCCAGCTACCGATTGTCTACCCTGTTTACCGCTTCCGGTCCGGTGGCACCACCGGTGATTGTGGGATCCGATTCTGAGCCGAATGATTCGCGCTGGTCGGCGTCAGCATTCGGGACGATGCGAACGGGTGCAGCGACCAGTGTGACCGGCAGTCTGTCATCGTCAGAAAGCGATGACTGGTTTGTATTGAATCTCAGTGATTCGTCGTCGCTGTCCGTGGAGCTGACGATGAGCAACTGGAGAAATGGGCGGGGTGTTCTGAATCGCTGCGACATTGTGACTCACGTGCAGTTGTGTGACGCGTGGGGCAATGTACTGCAGGACAGTACTCCAGCGTTTGGTACAACGAATCGCTCCGGCGTTCGACGTCTGTCGCTGACTTCACTTTCGGCTGGGACATACTACCTGCGAGTTTTCCGGACATCGAGTGGTCTGGCGTCGCCGTACACTCTGTCGGCAACGCCTGCAGCGGTGTGAGATTGAATTTCCTGTGTGCTGAATAACACCTTTCGCTGAATTTCTGTAATGAAGGAGAACTGACCATGTTTCGAAACGTAACAGCTCAGGCTGCTGCTCTGATTCTGACCGTTTGTGTGTGCAGCACCGCTGATGCCCAGTTGTTTGGTCGACGAGCAGCAGCCAGTCGCTCGAGTGGTAACTCGTCAGCCACATCCTCAGTTGTGCCACGGCATCTGCAGCATGTGTACAATCCTGCCAACAGGCCATTGAATCGGCTGCAGACGAGGCGTGTGGAGCGGACTTATGAGAAGGACGTTCGGGAGGCAGACCGTAAGGGGATCACTGTGCAGCAGGCGGCGGATCAGCGGATCAGGCGGTTGCAGACACTGGCAGCGGTGGTCAGTGGTCTGGGACAGGGATTTTCGGCGGCGTCATCTGCGGCTTCATCGTGGCAGCCGACGTCCCCGACGATTCCAGCAGGGGCTGCGGGGACTTCTGTCAACCAGCACCTGTGGAACTCATACAATCAGCATTACAACAGCGATGTACGATTTCAATTCCTGAACCAGATGCAGTAGCAGGCAGGAACGTCTGGCTGCAGAATCGATCGTCGAGGTCACCCGCAGAAATGCGGGTGATTTTTTTTGGTTCAACGCACAATGAAGTGCGCGGTGTAAAGAAGTATTTTGACCACGAAAGACACCACGTACAGAGTCATCCAGAGGCGAGCCGGTAAACCCTGGGAGGGCGAGGCTCCTGCCGAGCCGGACGATCCAGCGGACTGACAGGGATTCGGCTCAGCAGGAGCTTCGCCCTCCCGAAGGGGTCACCCCCTCCGCAGGGCAATCGTGGCTGCGCACAGGATTTCGCGTTGATCTTTTTTTATGGGGCGTCCACGTGACCGTTCCGAATGCGGCGTATCAGTGTGTCACGTCGCGAGCTGCCGAGCGTAGCGGAAGCAAATGTCGGTGAGTTCCGTGGATCGGGTCTGTTCTTTGTTAAGACAGCGAGGCAGTGATGACACTTTTTGAATTGATCTGTGCGGGAATTGGCCGTACGTTTGAACGGCCACGTCGTCGCAATCGCAGAGGTGACTTTGGCCGTAACGCAGACTGCCTTGAGTCACGGCAGTTGATGACGTTCGTTACGCCCGGGGGATTTGAGACCGAGCCGAATGATTCGCTGGCAGCGGCGGATCTTGTGTCTGTCGTCAGTACAAACAGAGAGTTGACAAGCCGGTTCCAGGGAGTCTGCAGAGGTCCGCTGGACACTCAGGATGTTTTCCGGCTTGATCTGACTGAACCCATCAGCAGTGGCACTGTCGAACTGAAGGGGCTGCGCGACGATTTGAATGTGCAGGTACGCGATACGCGGGGGCAAGTTCTGGGAACAGGTGTCAATACGGGTACAACGCCAGAGCGGATCCAGTTGCGGAATCTTGCTGCAGGGACGTATTTCATCCGTATCTATTCTGAATCTCCGAAAACTCGCAGTGTGTACACGGCCACATTCAGCGGCACTAAAAGCACGGCTTCCGGAACTGCAGTACGGACAGGTGACAGTGAGCCGAATGACAGTCGTTTACTTGCCGTGAGCGCAGGTGAAATTTCCACGGACGTGCCGACTGTGCTGCACGGCGGGCTTTTCAAGTCTGATCAGCAGGATTGGTACCAGGTATCCATGCCGGCAGGTGGCACTGTGACAGTCAGTTTGACCGAACACACGCAGGATCTGGATCTTGAGATTCAGGACGAACAGGGGCGAACACTGGCGGTTTCCGACCAGGGTGGGACTGCAGGCGAGCAGATTCGACTGGAGCAATTACTGCCGGGCACCTATTACGTCAGGGTGCACCGGTTCAGGCGTCAGGGTTCCCTGTACAGTCTGGCGATCCTCAGAAGCGTGCCGGCAGTGGGTCGGGATTCACAGATCAATGATGATGCTGGCCAGGCTGAATTGCTGGACAATCTGCCTCCGGGTGAGAGTGTATCGCTGACAGGCAGCCTGTTCGGTGCGGATCGTCAGGACTGGTATCAGGTGAATGCCGGAGCTGGCAGTGCGATGACGGTGGGGCTCAGCGGACTTGCGGAAGATCTGGATCTGGAAATTCTGAACAGCAACGGCAAAGTCGTGAGGTCGTCATCGAGCGGTGGGGTGACCGGCGAGCAAATCAGTCTGCAGAATCTGGCAGCCGGCGAGTACTTCATCAGGGTTTTCAGTTACGGGCGAGCTCAATCGAGTTATCGACTTGAAACCCAGTTGACCCCTGCCGGGTACTTCGACGCAGAACCCAACAATCGGCGAACGTCAGGAGCGAACGTCGGAACGGTGACAGTTCCATCTGCTGCCGCGCAGCCTGCCCAGTCGTCGGAGGTGGCTGCAGGAGGCTTGAGAATTGCCGGCAGTCTGCACGCTGAATCAATTGACTGGTATCGATTCGCGATGGAATCTGCCGGCAGAGTCACCATTGATGTGTTCGGTAGCTCAGGCAATTCCGCACGCCTGACCTCCCCTCAGTTGAAGTCGGGCAACTACTGCATTCGCGTGTCGCGCGTCGGCGATTCGCAGAATTTCGTTGTGGCCATTTCGGATCAGCAGGGGCTGGAGTCCGACCTTGCGACGGTTCAGTCAGTGCTGGGGGTTCGGAGCAGCTACAGTCTGCTGCTGTCCGCTGTCCCATGACGAGCCTTACCGGATGCAAGTGACCTGTGGCAGGACGCCGGTCGGGACAGACTTCGGATCGAACCGTTCCATGGCACTCAGGCTGGTATCGGGGATAGCCCGGTTCGCGAAGGAGTCGGCCGACCTTCGGTACGAGGGTTCCCTGATCCCTCAGTTGCCGCGGACGGCATCTGTCGGAGAGCCCCCAAAACCGGGGCCGTTCAACGAAGAAGCCTCATCCGCTGAGAAAGCGAATGAGGCTTAGGATGGGTGGCTAACCGGGTTCGAACCGGCGACTTCCAGAACCACAATCTGGCGCTCTAACCAACTGAGCTATAGCCACCATGGACTCATGTCAATGTAGCCTGAAATACGGCATTGTTCAAGCTTCCGACACGTTTGCAGGTGCGATTCCCGCTGGAGAAATGGACTGGGTCAGAAAATTCCGCAAAGTTTCGCAGTGTCCTGACAGGGGGAAAATGCGGCAGGTTCGGGGAAATTCGGGCCAGGTCGCAATCCGCAGCGTCAGTTTCCCAACTGCAGCAGCTCTTTGGGCAATGCAAAATGCACGTGCTCCTCACGCAGGGTGACCTCCTGCACCTCCGCACCGTACTTCTGCTGAAGCAACTGAATGCACTCCTGCACAACGATCTCCGGAGCACTGGCGCCGGCTGTGACGACGACCGTTTCCACTCCGGAAAACCACTGGTCCTGAATCTCCCCAACACCGTCAATCAAATGGGCTCCGATGCCACAATTCAGCCCGATTTCCATCAGTCGACGACTGTTTGAGCTGTTCTGACTGCCCAGAACCAGCAACAGGTCGGCTCGGCCAATCAGCGTCTTGACCGCTTCCTGACGATTTGTCGTGGCGTAGCAGATGTCTTCCTTTTTGGGGTGTTCGATGTGCGGGAATCGTCGTTTGAGTGCATCAATGACCGCACCAGCCTCGTCCACACTGAGCGTGGTCTGAGTCAGGTAAGCCAGTCGATCAGCGGGGCTGAACGGCAGATTGTCCACCTCCTCAGGCGTTTCCACCAGAGTAATGCTCTCAGGAGCTTCCCCCATGGTCCCGATCACCTCGTCGTGACCGTCATGTCCGATCAGGATGATGTTGTAGCCGTCGTTGGCATAACGGATGGCTTCCAGGTGCACTTTGGTCACCAGCGGGCAGGTGGCATCAACGGTCTGCAGGCTGCGTTCACGAGCCAGCCTGCGAATTTCGGGACTGACCCCGTGGGCACTGAACAGCAGGATGGACCCCGGGGGAACCTCATCCGGGGAATCGACAAACCTGACTCCCAGCTTCGTGAATCGATCGACCACATGTTTGTTATGGACAATCTCGTGGTATACGTAGATGTTGGGGCCGACACGGCGAATGGCTTCTTCAAGGCATTCGATGGCCATGTTGACACCGGCACAGAAGCCGCGAGGGTTGGCAAGCAGGACTTTCATCAGACCGGGCCCTTCAGGAAACCAGTTCCCTGGAAATCACCAGTTTGTTCAACTGCGGTCCAATCGCTGCCGTTCCAGCAGCTCCGCAATCTGTTCCACCACACCCGCCAGAAAGCGATCCGAATGCTCAGCCGCCGCCACGCCCCGCTGTCGCCACTGATTCAGTTCTGACGCTTTGGAAAATCGCCCCAGCAGTCCGCCCAGGGCCGCCCCTGCAGATCGACTGTCAGCTCGAAAGACCATCCCGGCGGATGCCGACGGCACGGATTCTTCCGGACCATCGATGATACTGCGGATGGCCAGGAACCGCACGTTGCGTTCGTAACAGATCTGGGCTGGTGCAAGGCAACAGGTGTCCACAGCCAGGGCCTGGGACGAATGTGCCAGAGCTGTTTTTCCTGCCGCATCATCCGGCTGGCTGTCAGCGACGACCAGTCGTCCGACATGAATTCGCCCGCCAGGTTTCAGCGTGCATTTGACCGGCATGGTGTTGCCGTGAGTATCCACGATTTCGCTGGCGAGGACCAGATCTCCGGGATGAACCTCAGGTGTCAGCGAACTGCTGAAGCCCACGGCCAGCATCCATGCGGGTTTGTGAGTTTCGACGAGCCAGTGAGCGGCGGCGCGATGTCTGGCGAAACCGGGGCCCACTTCGGCAACCACAATCCGAATGGTCTCACGCAGAAAACCGCCACGAACTGTCAGTGATCCCTCCGTGTAGCTGCGCTGACGATCCAGCCGTTTCAGAAACGGACGCAGCTCACCCTTGTGAGTACAGACGAGGGCGATGTCTGCCGTCGATCGGTCAGGTCCTGCGTCCTTCGATGCACTCATCAGCCCGCCGCCTCAAAATCCTTCAGAAACTGAACCAGTGCCGTCACGCCTTCCGGAGGAAACGCATTGTAGATGCTGGCACGCATGCCGCCCACACTGCGATGGCCTTTGAGACCGCTGAATCCGGATGCTTCCGCTTTTTTGACAAACGCATTATCGCGTTCTTCGCTGCCGGTGACAAATGTGACATTCATCAGCGAACGACTGTCCGGGCGGGCCGTCGGGCGAAACAGAGCACTGCCGTCGAGATAATCATACAGCATCTGAGCCTTTGCCTGATTCCGCTGCTGCATGGCCGCCAGCCCGCCCTGCTGTTTGATCCAGCGGAAGACCAGCATCATCAGATAGATGCCAAAGGTGGGGGGCGTGTTGTACATGGATTCGTTGTCCGCATGCGTCCGGTACTGCAGCATGGTCGCCGGAGTCTTACTGGCTGCGGCCACCAGATCTTTGCGGATGATCACCAGAGTAACCCCGCTGGGCCCCAGATTCTTCTGAGCCCCGGCGTAGATCATGCCGTATTTCCGCACATCGATCGGTCGACTGAAAATGTCGCTGCTGGCATCACAGGCCAGAAACGCCCCAGCCGGGATGGCTGTGGGCTCGGAGCGAAACTGTGTGCCAAAAATGGTGTTATTTGAGGTGAAGTGGACGTAGACCGGGGCATCGCTGTAGCTGGATGTATCCGGAATGTAACAGAAATTCCGGTCCTTGCTGCTGCAGGCTTCGTGAGTGCGACCGAACGCTTTGGCCTCCTTGAGGGCTTTTTCGGACCACATGCCCGTGATCAGATAGTCGGCAGTCCGGTCCGAAGTCAGGAAATTCTGGGGCAGCATCGAGAACTGCAGCGATGCCCCGCCCTGCAGAAACAGCACGGCATAGTCATCCGGAATCCCGGCCAGCTCACGACACAGGGCTTCGGCTTCGGCAGCCACGGCCATGAACGGCTTGCCACGATGAGAATGTTCGCAGATGCCGATACCGGTGTTCCCCAGCGACAGCAGGTTTTCCCGAGCTTCCTGAAGCACACTTTCCGGTAAAACCGCCGGTCCCGCTGAAAAATTCCAGATTCTGCTCATGTTCTATTCACTTTCCCCGATTTTCTGCGGCTGCGAATCAGACCTGTGCGAAACAGCCGCAAGGCGTCTGCCCTGCCCGGATTCTAGGCGGGCAGCCCGTGGGTCTCAAACCCCGGCGCCTGCCCGCCCGCGAGCGGGAAAGCCGGATCCTCCCACACCCTAACCGCAAATTCAGCGGCAGAATCCCATCAATCCCCCCAAACTTCCCCGACATTTTATTTTTCGCAGTTGCAGTTCATAACCTTGCGGTTTAGCATGATAATTCCGATGCAACGGCGTGCAGAGAAGGATTCTTCCGGATCAGGTTGGCCACGTCTCAGGACTCCCAAGTTCTGCCGATTTGGCGCCGATCTGACTGGATACGGTGCACCCTGTGGACTGCCGGATCAGGTTTCGCACGTCGATGTGCGGTACCGCTGGTTTCGGTGGCTGTCTGGTGCACCCGCTGGCAGGGTGTTCTGCCAACAGTACTCTCAGGTTTTTCTGTCATCCTGCAAGTTCGGCGGACAACCGCTCTGCGGCTGATTCCGGAGCCATTCGATGAATGCATATCTTCGAGGCACCCTGTTTTTCCTTGTCCTTGCAGGGCTGGGTACGGAATTCTATTTCGGCGGTCGCGTGCTGAAGCGACGGTTCGATATCGAAGCGGCGATGCTGAAGGCCCAGGCAGAAAGCCGCAAGGCTCAGGAAGCCTTCGAAACGGCGCGGGTCGAAAATGTGGCTGCGAGGTCAGCCCTGACGTCAGTCAAAATGGGCTGGGGTCGTGAATGGGTGTTTCCGCCAGGTGGCAACATCGGCAACATTCAGACGGTGGCCGGTGGTCGCCTGTCCGTGACTGGTCTGGGACGTGACAATGGCCTTGTGCCGGTCACTCTGCCCGGCGGCGATGGCGACGTCGAACCGATCGTGCACGTGTTCGCCATCGTCGATGCCAATACCACTCGCTACATTGGTGAATTCAAAGCCCGTCTGGACGGCCTGCAGAACGCATCCTGCGTGCTTGAGCCGACATGGACGCTGATGGACCAGGAGACTCTCTCCTGGAACTTCGGTAACGGCGTTCGCCTGCATGCTCAAGTGCCACCCGCTCAGCGCAACGCCTTTGCCAATCTGAACCAATCGATCATCCGGTTGTTCGAACAGAACTACCTGACAGGCGTGCACATGCAGAACCAGACAGACCTGAACACCAAAGCCCAGGCCGCCCTGGATACTCGCAAACGCGAACTGTCCGGTGATCCGAACGGTGCCGACGTGGCGGATCATCCCGAGTACCGCGTGGGGCTGGTGACGGCCATTAAAGATCTGGAAGAAGAGCGAAACAGCATCCAGAACGACGTGGATGCACTGCGACGCGGATTGAAAACCGCAACGGAAACTCGCCAGACACTCCTCCAGACCATTCGCCAGCAGGACGGCAGCACCAAGGCGGACGCTCAGGTGTCGCAGGCGGAGTGAGTTTTCAGTTTTCAGTTTTCAGTTTTCAGTTTTCAGTTTTCAGTGGTCAGTGGGCAGTGGTCAGTGGGCAGTGGTCGGTGGGCGGTGGTCGGTGGTCGGTGGTCAGTGGGCTGAGCCGCGTGTGGTCGCCGAGGCAAGTTTGTGATGGACAAAAGTCGGAGTGAGGCGTCAAACCGACTTCAAATTGTTCAGAAACGCGGTGTTTTTCAGGGATTGGCCGGGCTAAAGCCCAGGCTACGCTGTCTGTGCACTGGCGGCAGGATTGACAGTCGCGGATTGTGACCCTGACCTTGCGGACTCAACGCGACTCATCTTCCGCTTTTCGCAGCGTTCCGCGACGGTAGGCTCCTGCCATGGCGCGCGGCACTTCGGCTTCTGACAGGACCACCTGCGCCTGGTTTTCCTGCGTCAGAGCTCGCATTTCCTGTTCATGAGCCACAGCGGCGGCGCGGCGTTCTTCAGCGTGCGCCCGGGCGATGCGCATGTCGGCCTCGGCCTGGTCCGCCTGCAGCCTGGCTCCGACGTTGTCACCGACGTCGATGTCGGCGATGTCGATCGAAACAATTTCGTAGGCGGTCTGCGAATCCAGCCCCTTGGCCAGTACCGCTTTGGCAATCAACATGGGATTGGCAAGGACTTCCTTATGCGTTTCGCAGGACCCAATTGCTGAAACAATGCCTTCGCCGACACGGGCGATCACGGTCTCTTCTGTGGCGCCGCCGATCAGTTGTGAAATATTGGTGCGGACAGTCACACGAGCTTTGGCTTTCAACTGAATTCCGTCTTTGGCAATGCCGTCCAGAGTCGGGCGGGCGCTGCGAGCCGGATCGGGGCAGTCAATTACCTTGGTCCGCACACTGGTCTGCACCGCTTCGAGGACATTCCGCCCGGCCAGATCGATGGCTGCAGCAGTGTTCCAGTCCAGTTCAATCTGTGCGCGATGCGCGGCAATCATGGCTCGCACCACCAGTGGCACACGACCTCCAGCCAGCATGTGCGATTCCATGGCCATCGTCGACATTTCACCCGCCAGACCGGCCTGCACTGCGTTGATGCGGCAGTCCACAATCACTTCGGGATTGATCCGCTTCAGTTTCATGACCACAAGGTGCACGGGTCCGATCGAAGCGCCGGACATCCACGCACGAAACCAGAGCTGTGCAACGGTGGCGAACATCAGCACGAAAACGAGCAGAATCAGGCCGAAAATTGTGGCCAGCGAGATCATCAGCACACTGCTGAAGCTCATGGGTTCCGCTGCTGCCTGTGCCAGCATCAACCACTGAAAGACTGCCGTCATCGCCTGCTCCTGTGCCTGTTGCCGGAAACCGCGTGGTCATCGGGCGACTGCCACTGCAGGTGACAGTCGCCAGTGCTGCTTTCCCGGATTGCTCAGGGAGTTGGCTGGGGTGAGTAATCAGTCAGCTTCATGTAGACAGACTCAACCTTGTCCACGATTTTGCCGTTTCGCTGAGTCTCTTCGGCCACTTTTTTCCACTCCGGATCATTCCGGAAGGCCGCCCAGGAGGCGTCCGCTGCGGCTTTGTCCTTGTGGGCAATCACATAGATCAGGGTGTTGGGCTTGTCGGTCGGAGTCCAGTACATGATGTTTTTCATGCCATGCTTTTCGAACAGCTTCATCGTGTGCTGGCGGAAGCGATTGTTCAGTTCTTCCAGCTTGCCTTCCGGCGCGTAATAAGTTCGTAGTTCGTACAGCATGCCTTCCCCTTTCGGCTTTTCATCAGCTGCATTGGCTGAAAGCAGCAAACCGCTGCCAGCGATGACAGCAGAGACACCCACAATCACACCCGCCCAGAATGACTGCCCCGCAATCACTCCCGACCACAACGAACGCGCCATAACAGGGACTCCGTGAAAGCCTGAATTCCGCAGAATTCTTCTGAACTGTTTCGATTTCCGATCCGGTCTGCCCCGTGACGTTCCGCCGTGCCTGACAGCCATGATCGCACAGTGATATGGTAGCAGCTTTGGGGGCCTTGTCAGTCGAGTGGCCACCGAAAACCGGCCCATCCGGAAAAGCGAGGCTCAGGGTACGGGCGGGGCATCCGTCAGCAGACCTCGCGTTTCCGCGGCCAGAAAAATCGAGCCGGTGACAACCACGACACCATCCTGCTCGGCAAGGCCACGAGCCACCTGCATAGCCGCGTCTGCGGAATCGGTCAGTTGCAGCGGCGGCACGTGCAGCCCGGCAGATGCCATTTCAGCAGCCAGCTCGGCCAGCATTTCCGGCGCAACACTGCGTGGATTGATGCGGAATTTTGTCAGCACCACGTGGTCAAAATGCGGCAGGATTTCCTGCAGCATGCTGCGGTAGTCCTTGTCCGAAGACACGGCAAACACGAGGACCCGTCGCCGCTGCCGCCATTCGGTAGCGGTCAGAACCTGCACGAGGGCGCGCAGCGAGTCAGTGTTGTGGGCGGCATCCAGCACCACCGTCGGATGTCCGTCCAGCACTTCGAACCGGAGCGGCCAGCGGGTATCGCCAAGCCCGGCAATGATGGCCTGCTGGTCAATCTGCGGCCAGCGGGAGGACGCCAGTTCAGCAGCCATCACGGCAAGACTGGCGTTGTGTGCCTGGTGTTTTCCCAGCAGCGGCAGGGTCGCCGCGCGACAGGCTCCGCGAGGCGTCCAGAAGTCCAGCCGCTGAGTGCGTCGGCGGACGTGACGGGCATCTGCGAATTCGTCCTCCGTCCACGTGAAATCTGTGCCACAGACATAGCGGCGACATCCCAGCTCGACAGCGCGGGCCGCCACCACGGCATCAGCCTCGGCGGGCAGCAACCCCTGCACGACAGGCACTGCAGCCTTCAGGATCCCGGCTTTTTCCCATGCGATTCGGTCGAGGGTACTGCCGAGAATTGCCATGTGATCAAAGCCGATGCTGGTGATGACCGTGACCACGGGATTGCAGACATTGGTGCAGTCCAGGCGTCCCCCGAGGCCGGTTTCGAGCACGGCCAACTGCACCTGCTGCTCGTCAAACAGCATCCACGCCAGCAGCGTGGCAGCCTCGAAAAATGTGGGCATGCGATCGGCATCATCGACATCGGCTGATTCCAGCAGGGTTCGCAGCTGCTGCACCAGCCGCGTCAGCGTCTCAGGAGACGGCATATGGCTGTTGACTCGCATGCGTTCTTCGAACTGTTCAATGTGCGGTGACGTGAACAATCCCGTGCGAATCCCGGCATGCCTGGCAATGGACTCGATCATCGCCGCAGTCGACCCTTTGCCCTTGGTCCCGGCGATATGAATGGCGGGGATACGCAGGTGTGGCGAGCCGATCAGTGTGAGCAATCTCTGGATGCGTTCCAGCCGGAATGGTTCCTGGCTGACTGGTCGCGTGCGTTCGTAGTCGATGCGGTCATACAGCCATGCGATGGCTGAGTTGTAGGCGACATCGGCGGCAGAGGCGTGCTCCGGCAGGCTCATTCCTGAGGTTCCGAGTTCCAAACGGGGTGGCTGTGTACGCAGGGCGTTCGTCCGCGGTGGTCCGAATTCTAGCAGCGCAGGCGAGTTCCCCAAACGGCTTTTCCCGGATGCCGGGGTTCGAATGCTGCAAAATTCTGACAAGTCCATCCGCTATTCAACTTCGCCCGATCCCGGAATCGATGGCGTGGATTTCAGTCGCAGTTTGCAAAACACCCCGTTCTCACTAGGATTCAGCGTGCAGCAGCAGTGCTGCAAGCCTGCCACAAAGTTCTTCCAGACGCAGACCATGCCGCCGGTCACAGGACCGGGCAGCGGTCTTCAGGATATGTTTCATGAATCACGCTGAACGAGCCGCCGGATATCTGCCTCAGATTGAAGCTTCCAGCCCGGCCAGCCAGCCTGCCGGAACCACTCCGGGCAGCTTTTCCCGGGCACCGCGGATTTCATCCGGTCGGGCCGGTGCTCTGACCTATGCCTCCCCCGACACTCCCGGCATGCCGGCTCCTTCCGAGAAAACGGCGTGGGATTTCATGCCACAGGACTGGTCACTGCGGCCGGGTTTTGAGGCGGATTATGAGCGTCCTGAGGCGTGGCAGGCACCGGCGGGATTTCAGCCGTGCACTCAACTGGAATTTGCTCGACTGGGCGTGATCACTCCGCAGATGCAGCGGGTGGCTGAGCGGGAACCGCATCTGACAGCCCTGCAGGTCCGGGATGAAGTGGCCGCCGGGCGCATGGTGATTCCGGCCAACCGCCAGCACCTGCAGTATCAGCTTGACCCGATGTGCATTGGTCGGGCATCGCGGACCAAGATCAACGCCAACATGGGTGCATCGCCGGTGTCTTCGGGAACGGACGAAGAGGTTGAGAAGCTGCGCTGGGCGGAGCGGTGGGGCGCTGACACGGTCATGGATCTGTCCACCGGTGGTGATCTGGATGCCTGCCGGGACGCGATTATTCGGAACAGCACTGTCCCCATCGGCACTGTGCCGATCTATTCGATGATCATTGGTCGGCGGATCGAGCAACTGAACATTGAAATCGTGCTGGAAACTCTGGAGCATCAGGCTCAGCAGGGTGTGGACTATTTCACGATTCATGCGGGGGTTCTGCAGGAGCATCTGCCGCTGGTGAAGGACCGCCTGATCGGCATTGTCAGTCGTGGCGGTTCACTGCTGGCCAAGTGGATGATCCAGCACGATGCTCAGAATCTGATGTATACGCACTGGGAAGCCATCTGCGAAGTTCTGCGTCGTCACGATGTGACATTCAGCATCGGGGATGGCCTGCGCCCGGGTGGTCTGGCGGATGCCACCGATGCTGCTCAGTTGGCCGAATTGTCGACGCTGGGGGAACTGACAGAGCGGGCGTGGCGGATGGGTGTGCAGGTGATGATCGAGGGGCCAGGGCATGTGCCACTGGATCAGATCGAATTCAACATGAAACTGCAGCGTCGCCTGTGTCATGGGGCTCCGTTTTACGTGCTGGGCCCACTGGTGACGGATATGTTCCCCGGGTACGACCATATCACCAGTTGTATCGGAGCGACCAGTGCGGCGTGGCACGGAGCCAGCATGCTGTGCTACGTGACTCCCAAGGAACACCTCGGGCTGCCCAAGAAGGATGACGTGAAGCAGGGCTGCATTGCCTACAAGATTGCGGCGCATGCGGCTGACGTGGCTCTGGGGATTCCGGGCAGTCGGGATCGCGACGACGAGCTGACTCGAGCCCGTGCGGCGCTCAACTGGGAGCGACACTTTGAACTCAGTTTTGACCCGGACACAGCCCGGGCCTATCACGACGAGGATCTGGACGTCGATACGGACTTCTGTGCGATGTGTGGCCATGACTGGTGCAGTGTGCGAATCAGCAAGGAGATCCAGTTGTTTGCCAGTGGCAAGGCCGAACATCTGCAGTGGGAGAAGGCAAAGGTCTCAGCGGCGCTGACGTCTGAGCAGCAGGAGATTCTGGAGAAACGCGGAGTGTTGTCTCCGGAGGACATTCATCGTCTGGCCAGCAAGACGCGTCGCACGGTGGGTGCTGATGCGGGGAAAGCCAACTGCCACAGCGACTATGTGGACAGCGAGGACGCGAGGAAGATTCAGTTGGTGCAGTTGAACGGGGCGGCGACACCACCGGCCCTGGGCGGGTGAGGCTGCCGCCGGACGTCAGTGCTCAGTGTTCAGTGTTCAGTAATCGCAAAGTCCCCATCCGGGAGGGCGAGGCTCCTGCCGAGCCGGACGTCAGAGTTCAGTGTTCAGTAATTGCAAAATCCCCATCCGGGAGGGCGAGGCTCCTGCCGAGTCGGACGTCAGTGTTCAGTGTTCAGTAATCGCAAAGTCCCCATCCGGAAGGGCGAGGCTCCTGACGAGCCGTGGACGTCCAGTGGCTTGGCAGGTGTTCGGCTCAGCGGGAGCTTCGCCCTCCCGAGTGGTGAGCGAGTGGCTTGGCAGGTGTTCGGCTCAGCGGTGGCTTCGCGCTCCCGAGTGGTGAGCGAGTGGCGTGGCAGGTGTTCGGCTCAGCGGGACTTCGCCCTCCCAAGTGGGTGGAGTTGCGTTCGAGAGCGTTGGTGTTACCGGTGGGGTGGTGGTTGGAGCGAAAGTCTTTACGTATGGGGATTTCCACGGCTGCGAATCGTGGCCCGTACGTTTTTTTCTTCTCTGGCAAATGGGCTCCGGTGTCACACTGTTACGGCAACTCCCTGGAATTTCCCGGTCCGCGGACCAAAAAACGGCGACCGATTTTGATTTCCCGCCGGAAATGACTACTCTGACGGACACTCAGACGGTTCTCTGCTGAACCGCTCATCGCTGAACGCACGCACAGCAAATACGTTCATGGCTGACCTCAAGCAAGATTCATCCGATCTTTCCACCATCCCGATTCGCGTCCTGATTGTGGACGACGACGAAGGTCATGCGCAGGCCGTGGCTGAGGCTCTGGAGCGGATCAACTGTGACTGTCGGGTGGCGGGATCGGGCGAGCGTGGTGTGCAGCTGATTCATGCGGAATCGTGGGACGTGATTGTCACGGATCTGCGTATGGAGGACGTGGACGGTCTGGAGATTCTGCGGATTGCGAAGGAAGAGCTGCCAGAGGCTGAGGTGATTGTGCTGACGGGTCACGGGTCGATTCATTCGGCTGTGACGGCGATGCAGCACGGGGCCTACACTTATCTGACGAAGCCACTGGACATTACCGAGCTGCGATCGGCTGTGGAAAAAGCATCGGCTCGTCTGCGTCTGATTCGTCGCAACGCAGAGCTGCGTCGGTCGCTGGACGAGCGTTTTGGCTTCGAGGGTGTGATTGGCACAAGTCCTCAGATGCATGCGATCGTCGAGATACTGAAGAACGTGGCACCGACGGACATTACGGTGCTGATTCAGGGAGAGAACGGCACTGGCAAAGAGCTGGTGGCTCGTGCTTTGCACCAGAACAGTCCGCGGAAGAACAAGCCGTTCGTACCGTTGAACATCTCTGCATTGCCGGACAGTATTCTTGAGAGCGAGTTGTTTGGTCATGAGGCGGGTGCCTTTACGGGTGCTCAGGGGCGGCGGATCGGCAAGTTTGAGCACGCGAACGGGGGCACTTTGTTTCTGGACGAAGTGGGTGAGATGCCTTTGGACACGCAGGTGAAGCTGCTGCGCGTGCTTGAGGACCGCCGGATTACTCGCCTTGGCGCCAACGACGAGTTATCAATCAATGTGCGGCTGGTAGCAGCGACAAATGCGGATCTGCAGAAGAACGTGGCGGACGGCAAATTTCGTGAAGACCTGTACTATCGTCTGAATGTTGTCAGTATTTTTCTGCCGCCGCTGCGTGAGCGTCAGGGTGACATACCGCTGTTGATGGAGCATTTTCTGCGAGAGATGTCGCGGCGGATGGGACGTGAGGTGCAGGGTTTTTCCCGGGCAGCTCGCAAGGCCCTGCTGGCCTATCACTGGCCGGGCAATATCCGTCAGCTGCGAAATGTGATAGAGCGTATGCTGGTGCTGGATTCGGACGGAATCCTGGACATTGACGGTTTGCCGCCTGAGATTGCGGTTCTGGTGCGTGATCAGCTTCCGGAGCCCGACGTGGATGCTCCGACTGGCGCTGATGCACTGATTGGCAAGCCGATGACAGAGGTTGAGAAGTATTACATTCAGCGGGCGCTGGATCTGGCGGACGGTAATCGTGAAGAGGCGTCACGAATGCTGGACATTGGAGAGCGGACGCTGTATCGGAAGATCAAGGAATACGATCTTACCAGGTAGGATTGGCGGCGGGGACATGAGGATTCTGTTTCTGTCATCCGGTCCGTTGGTGCCATCATCGCGATTTCGCATTCAGCCGTGGGTGCAGCGACTGCGTCAGGATGGGCATCGGGCGGTGGTCCTGCACAGCTTTCCGCGCAAGTACGACTACTTTCCGTGGATGGGTTTCCGTCCCAGCCAGTTACTGAAACGCAGTATCCGCTGGTGGCATTGGCTGCGGACGCGGCTGCAGCATTTTGATCTGGTGTTCATTGATCGGGAGATTTTTGACAACGAGACGCTGGATATGGAGCAGCGTTTTCGTGAGTCGTGTGGTCGCATGGTTCTGGATCTGGACGACGCAGTATTTCTGCGTTATCCGCAGAAGTTTTCGCAGCTGGTACCGCTGGCGGATCTGGTGATCTGCGGCAATCGGTATCTGGAGGAGTGGGCGCGTCCCCTGAATTCGCGCCTGCTGCGCATTCCGACCTGTGTGGAACTGTCACGGTATGCGGTGCGTTCGTGGTCAGCCGGGGGTGCAGTGGCTGGGGGGGCATGTCCGGTGATCGGCTGGATGGGTACCACGGTGAATCTGCAGTATCTGACTGAGGCGGCTCGGGCATTGCGGCTGCTGGCGGAGGAACGGCGATTTGAGCTGCGGCTGGTGGTTCCGGACGCCAGTGCGGCGCGGGCGATGGACCTGGGGCGGGTGCAAATGACGACTCGCCCCTGGCAGGCGGCGACGGAGATTGCGGACCTGCAGCAGTTTGATATTGGTCTGATGCCATTATCGGACCGTGAGCAGTGGACGGTGTATAAGTGCGGTCTGAAGCTGATTCAGTATCTGGCTGTGGGTGTGCCTGGGGTGGCTTCGGCTGTGGGAGTGAATGCGGAGATTCTGGAGGGTGATCGGGGGGGCTATGCTGTGAGGACTTCTGAGGAGTGGCTGGTGGCCTTGCGTCGGCTGCTGGATTCGCAGGAGCTGCGTCAGCAGCAGGGACTGGCGGGACGTCGGTTGGTGGAGCAGCAGTATGCGGTGGAGTCCTGTTATCCGCGTCTGCGTGACGCTCTGCTGGAGCTGGTGTCTGCGGATGTGCGGGCAGGTGTACCGTGAGTCAGGGAAAGTTTGGCTTTGCCGACACACCTGAGTGGGAGCAGGCGGCGCAGGATGACGTGCTGGTGGCGGAAGTGGTGTTCAATCTGCCGCTGGAGAAACCTTACACGTATGCAGTGCCGGAGGGTCTGAGGGATCTGCTGCGACCTGGCCAGCGAGTCCGGGCTCCGCTTGGTCGCTCGAATCGCCTCGTGACCGGTTACTGTGTGGGTGTGGCTCCGGGTGAGCGTGGTCAGCGGTCGCTGAAGGAGCTGGAGAGTCTGCTGGACCGTGATCCGCTGGTTGACGATGCAATGCTCAGCCTGACTCGCTGGATTGGCGAGCGTTATCTGTGTGGCTGGGGTCAGGTGCTGGACAGTGTGATTCCGGCGGGTGTACGGAACAAAAGCGGGACTCGCGAAGTTCAGTATTTTCAGTTGTCAGAGCAGGCACTGGCGTTGCTGGCCGGGCAGGAGGCCGGCGGTCGACTCAGTTCGCAGCAGCGTGCCCTGCTGCAGTCTCTGCAGCAGTCGGGACAGCCAATGACGGCAGCCGATCTGTGTGCAGCGGTGGGTTGTGGACCGGCATCATTGTCGGGCTTGCGGAGGAAGGGTCTGGTAGTGCCGATGAAGCTGCGGTCCGAGCTGGACGCGGAGGCCGGCCCGCTGGGACAGACCGAGGCTGACCTGCAGATGAATGATCAGCAGCAGCAGGCACTGGAAGCAATTTTGAAGCCGATTCGCGAAGCCCGCCATGAGACACTGCTGTTGCACGGCGTGACGGGCAGTGGGAAGACGGAAGTGTACATTCAGGCGATTCGGGAGGTGGTCAGTTATGGTCGTCAGGCGATCGTACTGGTTCCGGAAATCAGTCTGACTCCGCAGACCATTCGGCGGTTTCGCAGTCGATTTGGTTCGGTGGCGGTGCTGCACAGTCACATGTCGGATACAGAGCGTCATCGGCAGTGGCAGAACATCGCGGCGGGCGGAGTGCAGGTGGTGGTGGGTGCGCGCAGTGCCGTATTTGCTCCGGTGCCGCATCCTGGGTTGATTGTGATTGACGAGGAGCATGAGCCGTCGTTCAAGCAGGACAGTACTCCCCGCTATCACGCTCGGGAGGTTGCCCGGCGACGTTGTGAAGAGGCGCGGGTGCCGCTGGTGCTGGGTTCGGCGACCCCGACACTGGAATCGTGGCTGCGAGCAGCGCGGCGGCAGGACCGGCTGGTCTCGATGCCGCAGCGAGTGGCGGATCGTCCGCTGCCACCGGTGCTGATTGTGGATGTGCGAACCGACCCCCGAATATCGCGTGGTTCATCGATCGGGCGTGCACTGCATCAGTCGATTTCGCGGGCATTGCAGGAGCGTGGTCAGACGATTCTGTTTCTGAATCTGCGGGGTTATTCGCCGGTGGTGTGGTGTCGCAGCTGTGGTACTGGTGTGAAGTGTCCGGCCTGCGACATTACTCTGACGTGGCATCGTGATCGTCAGGCGGTGGTGTGTCACAGTTGTGGCTGGACGTCGGATCCGCCGCTGGCCTGTCCAGCGTGTCAGAGTGCGGCCGTGCGTTATCTGGGTGCAGGAACGCAGAAGCTGGATGAGGAGGTCAGTGGATTATTCCCGCAGGCGCGAGTGCTGCGGATGGACAGTGACTCGATGAACAAACCCGGCAGCCATGACGAGGCCCTCGGTCGATTTCGTCGGGGCGAGGTGGACATTCTGCTGGGGACGCAGATGATCGCCAAGGGGCTCGATTTTCCGAATGTGACGCTGGTGGGAGTGGTGGATGCGGACACGATGCTGCGGCAGCCGGACATGCGTGCGGCGGAACGTACGTTTCAACTGATTGCGCAGGTTGCGGGGCGTACCGGTCGTGGTGAACGCAGTGGTCGAGTGCTGGTGCAGACGACGTGTCCGGACGATCCGGCGGTGCGTTTTGCTGCGAAGCATGATTACATTGGGTTTGCGGGGCATGAGTTGGCGGAGCGCCGGGATACTCAGGCACCGCCATTTTCCTGTGCTGCGCGGGTGATTTTTCGCGGTCTGGACGAACGTCGGACTCGGGAGGCGGCAATTGCCGTGGCGGAAAGGCTGCGAGCGGCGTGCAGGGGTGAGCTGCAGTCGGTGCGGGTTCTGGGAGCCGCACCGGCGCCGATTGTCAGGCTGAGAAATTTCTGGAGATTTCATCTGCAGATCTGTGCTGCCACGGTGGAGCAGGTGCGGGCGGTGTGGCAGGCGGTGGAGCGGACTCTGGAACTGCCGGAGGACGTGGAGTTCGCGGTGGATGTGGATCCGATCAACAGTCGTTAGATCGGGGTGCAGGCGGTGATGAGCGGGCAGCGAGGGGACACAGAAATGGATGGATGCACTGACGCTGTCGCGAAGGCGTGGTCGGCGGACGAATTCGGAGCAGCGGCGGCTGAGTGGCAGCGACTGCTGACGGAGCATCTGCGTGAGGTGATGGCGGGCCGGACAAAAGTGCTGAACTGGTCTGACCCGCAGCAGTCTTTTCAGGCGGCGGCAGCGTGGCTGGAGCGTCCGCTGGCGGCTGGTCCCGACGGAGTGGCTGGTGGTATGCGACAGTTGCTGCAGCAGATGCTGTCAGCCGGCCAGAATCTGCATCATCCGCATTATATCGGGCATCAGGTTCCGGCATCGTCGCCGCTGGCCGGCCTGCTGGATGGTGCGGCGGCGATCACGAACCAGGTCATGGCCATTTATGAGATGGGACCGTGGGCCACAGCAGTTGAGCAGGCGCTGGTGAGTCGGCTTTGTGGGTTGACGGGCTGGGATCCGGGCACCAGTTCGGGAATTCTGACGCATGGTGGTTCCCTTGCCAATCTGACGGCCCTGCTGACGGCTCGTAACGTGGCATTACCGCAGTCGTGGCGGGACGGTGTACCGGCGGGAACGACGATGGTGGCCAATGCGGACGTGCACTACTGCATTACGCGGGCGGCCGGGATCCTGGGCCTGGGGGCAGCGGCTGTGCAGAAGGTGCCACTGGATGCTCGTCGACGGATGGACGTACAGCGGCTGGATGATGTGCTGACCGAGCTGCGACGCGGGAATCGCCCGGTGATCGCGGTGTCTGCCTGTGCCGGAGCGACTCCGACCGGGGCCATCGATGATCTGGCGGCTGTGGCCGAAGTGTGTCGGCGCCATGAGGTGTGGATGCATGTGGATGCTGCCCACGGGGGATCGCTGCTGTTCAGTCGTCGTTATCGTGACCGGCTGAAGGGGATTTCCCTCGCGGACAGTGTGGTCTGGGATGCTCACAAAATGCTGTTTGTGCCGGCTCTGTGTACAGCGGTGCTGTATCGTCGCCGAGAGTTGCGGTTTGAAACATTCCAGCAGGATGCGCCGTATCTGTTTGATCCCTCAGCTCCGGGGATGGCGGACGTGGATGTGGGGATGCGGACGGTGGAGTGTACCAAGCGGGCCACGGGGTTTGGGCTGTGGGGTTTGTGGGCTCTGTTTGGTGCCGAGCTGTTTGAGCAGTTGGTGGACGGCATGCTGCAGTTGACAGTGCGATTCCGTGATTTGCTGAATTCCGAGCCTGATTTTGAGACGCTGCATGAGCCTGAGTGCAATATTCTGGCGTTCCGGCACCTGCCTGCGGAAGTGAGGCTGCTGCCGCTGTCCGAACAGAACCGGTTTCAGCGGGAATTGAGGACTCAGCTGATTCGTGAGGGCAGCTTTTATATTGTCCAGACCACGCTGGATGGTCTGGCGGCCCTGCGGGCGACGGTGATCAATCCGCTGACCACGGAACAGGACCTGCGGGACCTGCTGACGGCCGTGCGGCAGTGCGGGCAGCGTGTGTGGAATCCGTGAACGGGGTGGAAAAGTCTGCCGGTTCTTGATTTCTCAGTTAAGGATTCGGTGATAATCGGGCAATTCCGTGGCGGAAACCTTCTTGCCAGCCCGGCAAAGGCAGTGCAGAATTCAGCCTGATCAACCAATTGCATAAATCGGGGATGCGCACAATGACCGGCCAACGTAAACGCATGCTGGTGTTTGGACGCGGATCTGAATCGATCCCGCATTTCTCGCTGGCGGACGACCCTGTGGATGTCGTGCGTGCCGGTGACGTTCACGTTCCGGACGCGGTGGCTGACTACGTGCTGGTGGCCGGCTGCGAGCCGCAGCAGTTATCGGACGTGCAGGTTGGTGCCTTGGGGGTGTTTCATGCGCTGCCCGACGCTGTGGTCCTGCTGGACGATGCCTTGACGGTGCTGTGGCACAATCAGACGTTTCAGACCATTCTGCAGTCTGAGCCTGCGGTGCGGCTGGTGGGTTGTCCGCTGCAGGACGTGATTGCACCGATGGACGGCACCGATCTGACTCGTGTCGCCATGCCGACGAATGGTGGTGCGGTCGAACTGCAGGTGCGTCGTGAAAACCGCACGGTGCTGTCACTGCGACTGTCCCGCCGTCCGATCAATCTGGGTGATGGCAAGCAGTGCGCGGTGATTCTGACAGTTCGTGATGTGACGGCCCTGATTCATGAAAAACAGAAGCAGGATGCGATTTATCGCGCCGGTCTTGAGCTGGGCAATCTGTCTCCGGACGAAGTGACCGGCATGACTCCGGATGAGCGTGTCGCCATCCTCAAGGAGCAGATCCTGCAGTTGACTCAGGAGGTACTGGGCTACGATCGCTTCGAGATTCGCCTGCTGAATACTGAAACGAACGAGCTTCAGCCGCTGCTGGAATTCGGCATGGCCCCGGAGGCTGCCAGCCGTCGGTTGTATGCGGAAGCCAATGGCAACGGTGTGACGGGTTTTGTCGCGTGGAGCAAGCGCAGTTATCTGTGTGTGGACACCAAATCGGACCAGTTGTATCTGTGTGGTGCAGCCGATGCGCGAAGCTCACTGACAGTGCCGCTGATGATCCGGGACGTTCTGCTGGGCACTTTCAACGTGGAGGGTCCGGGGACAAAGTCCTTCAGTGAGAAGGATCTGGAGTTTCTGGTGCTGTTCGGTCGAGTGGTGGCCAGTTCGCTGAACCAGTTACAGTTGCTGGAAGCAGAAAAGGCGACGGTCACTACGGAGAATGCCGATCGACTGCGACGTGAGGTGGCCGAGCCTTCGGATGAGATTCTGAAAGCGGCGACGTGGATTCTGGATCGATATGTCGGGCACGATCCGGATCTTGCCGACCGTCTTGACGTGATTACTCGCAAGGTCCGCAAGATCCGCCTCGACGTGGGTGCGGTGGTGGGGCTGGATGCCAGTCCGGGGCTCAGCAGCCCGGCGATTCCGCGTCCGCCTCGATCAGCGTTGCGGAATCGCCGCGTGCTGGTGACGGATGAAGACGCGAGGACTCGTGAAGAAGCCCACACGCTGCTGGAGCAGATGGGGTGTGAGGTGGACGCAGTCACGACGGCCGGCGAGGCCTGTTCGATGCTGCGGAACCATGCGTATGACGTGGTGCTGATAGACATTCGGCTCAGTGACGCGAACGGTTACGAATGTTTCCGGCGACTGCGGGAGATCAATACGGCCGTTCCGATCATCATGATGACCAGTTTCGGTTACGATTCGACGCATTCGATCGTCAAGGCTCGCCAGGAAGGCCTGCGCGCGGTGCTGTACAAGCCTTTCCGGCGGGCCCAGATGCTGGATGAAATCGAAAAGGCGGTTGCCTCGCAGAATCGCTGAACATGATTTGCCGCGATTGAGCCGGGGCGGTCCATCCTTGTCATGACCCACGAAACCAGTTGGGACTGCCATCATGCTTGCGACCGAGGAAGCCACCGAGTTTCGCAGGTCCGCGGAAGAATTCGTAAACCGTCAACGGCCTTTTCGCGAGTTTCGGTTTCATCAGCACTAACACAGTGGTTCTGCTGAGGCCGGCTCTTTTGGGGCTTGCCTCGTTTGCGAATCCGGCCTGCAGGGACGGTTTCCGGTAGCCCAGCGCAGCCCTGGGTGAGACCTGTCAGATCGGAATCCGAAAGAGTGTCCTCCATTGTCAGAATCGCGCCATTCCGTCGCAAAGTCGTCCCTGAATTTACAGCCAATGCATTTGCAGAACAGCACCGGTGGATCAGATCGGTTTCACTTTGCAGGCCAAAAATGGGCTCAACGCGAAATCCTGTGCGCAGGCGTCGATTGCATAGCGAGGGGTGTTGACAGAGAGTGGTCCAGGCAGAACTGAAACGACCCCGAAAACAGGGTTTCCGACCTCAGGTTTTTTTCTCTCTCCGGGAGGGCGAAGCTCCTGCTGAGCCGAACAGCTCGGCACGCCAATGTATCCCACGCTCAGCAGGAACCTCCCTCCTCCCAAACGGGGGGGACTTTGCGATTACTGAACACTGACGTCCGGCTCGGCAGGAGCCTCGCCCTACCAGGGTATACTGGCTCGGCAGGAGCCTCGCCCTCCCAGGGTATACCGGCTCGGCGGGAGCCTCGCCCTCCCAGGTTTACCGGCTCGGTACGCGCACTTCATTTTACGTTGAGCCCGAAAACGATGGATTCCCCGTGATGCGTCGGCGGAAAGCCGTCGCAAACACCCTGTTTGTGGGTGATGACAAGGCGGTCCATCCCCGGCCTGTTCGCTGACACAATCGCTGCCTACCGCGGCTTCTGCAGTCTTTCCCGCACCAGTTCGGGCAGGTACTTCATGGGTACGGAACCGTGATCCAGCACGGCTTCGTGATATCGCCCAAGGCTGAATGCCGGACCCTGCTCGCGCTGAATCTCCTGACGCAGGCGGTAATGTGCCATGCGTCCGGTGAAGTAGGTGCTCAGTTGTGTTGAACTCTGCTTGGCTCGAATCACCTTCAGCCGCGCTTCGCCCTCGGACTGATAGGCCTGCACGGTCAGCAGTTCCAGCGCCTGCTCATCCGTCATCTCAGTGCAGTGCATGCGATGATCCAGAATCGCATTCACAACAGCACGCAGGTAGAACTTCAACTGATTCAGGCGCAGCTGCAGGCTGCCTTCACCATACCCCTGATCCAGCATCATCTGTTCGGTGTAAACGGCCCAGCCTTCGATGAAGACACCCGACTGCAGCACGCGACGAATGAGTGACGGGCAGCGATTTGAATATTCCAGTTGCACGTAATGTCCCGGATACGCTTCGTGGATCGTCAGCACCTGCAGCATGTGCGAATTGTACTCTTCCAGAAAACTGCGGACGCGCTCGGAACCCCAGTCTGCCGGTGGCGGACTGACGGCATACGAACTGATTCCACCCGGATCAAGCGGCAGTGCCGGATCCAGGTAGGCCAGCGAATTTCCACGGCGAAATTCCGGCATCTCAATGACCTGACAGCGATCGGGATCCGGCAGTCTCAGAATGTCCTGACGCCGAATGAAATCCTGAATCTGACCGACGGAGGACCGAGCGTCGGCAACCAGCGTTTCCGGGGCCCCGTGTTCCTGGCTGACCGCTGCGATCACCTTCGTCACTGTCTCGCGGCGACCTGCGGCATCGTCAGGTGGCAGGACCGACTGCGGAAAATAACGGCTCCAAAGCTGTCGTGAGACCACATACAGTTCGTCCTGTACTCGCAGGAATTCCGCTTCCGCATCCGCGAGGACCTGCTGAGCAGACACGCCGGCGTTCAGCACCAGTTGCAGCTTTTCGGCAAACAGGTCGGGACCCAGACGCCAGTTTCCATTGGCCCGCAGGCGACGACTGTCCTCCAGAAATGTCTGATGTTCACGCAGTGCCTGCAGGGCGGGGGCTGCCGCAGCGCGCAGGTCGTCCAACTGAGCCGAAGCCCCGATTAATTCGTAGATGCCCTTTTCGTAAAACCCGATCGCACCGCGATTCTGCAGTATGGCAGTTTCCAGAATGGTGGGTGGTGAGTCTCGCAGCGTTTCACGAGCCGTGCGAACGATGCGGGGAATCTGACGGATGCGGGCAATCGCGTTGCGAACATTTGTTTCCCGCGGCAGTGTGGACTGCACCAGCAGCGAATAAACGCTGTCGCTGATGTAACTGCCGTAGGTGCGCGGGTCTTCTTCAAAGGGACGAGTATGCTCAGCCAGCCAGATACTGCGAACCAGTTCGTCCCGCAGGATTTCGTAGTCCACCTGGCCACTGCGAGTCAGTTGCTGCCGCGGAATCTGCTGCTGGAGCTGCTGCAACTGGCTGCGGTAGTGCTGCAGCCAGCGCTGCCGGGCTTCTGCAGAGATATCGTCGAGCTGATCGTCAAACCGGTGGTCCCCCAGCATCGTTGCTTCCAGCGGACGCATTCTGAAACACTCTTCCAGATGATTCCTGAAGAATGTTTCCAGTTGCTGATCGGCTGTCTGGGCCCTGAGCGGGGCCGTGGTGACTGTACTGAGCAACACCAGTATGCAGCAGGTCCAGATCGTCTTCATCAGAATTCTCCAGCACTTCTCAGTCACTGGCGTGGCACCGTCAGAACAGCACCAGCACAGCCAGCAGAATGTTGAACAGATTGAACAGAAAATGGACCAGCACACACGTCAGATAACTGCGACGACGCTGCCACGTGTAACACAACGCGGCCGTCAGAGGAACCAGAGCGATGCAGTCGGGAAAACCGTGCGCAAGCGTGAACAGAGTGGACGACAGCAGTACTGCCAGCCGGGGAAATCCGGCCTGCTGCAGTCCGCCCAGAAGCACGACGCGGAACTGCAGTTCTTCGGCAATCGGAGCCACGACCACTGCGGTCAATACAATCAGCAGCAGCAGCAGAGGTCCCGTTTCAGAATCCAGGATTTCCAGCAGCGGATTGCGATCGGGCACGCTTCCTGTCAGTTGCGTGATGACCAGCACCAGCAGAAATCTGAAAAGCATGGAGGGCAGTACCACGGCCAGAAAGACCTGCAGGGCATACCTGAGTTCCGTGGGCAGATGCAGCCGTTCGAGTGCCGGCTCGGGTGCCGCAGCCGCCTGCACCGCCTGCGCTGGCTGCCACGGTGTCTGCGCTGCGGACCAGTCCGCCGTTCCGAAGTTCAGATCGCCCCATCCGGAAAGTTCACGCACCCCCGCCGGAGGTTCAATCGGGGCAAAAGCCGGTGTTTCGGCAACGGGGCTGTCCAGCAGTCGTCGCTTCACTGTGTATCGCCAGACAACGAATCCGAGGACCAGCACCATCAGTGCATTGAACGCGATTCCTTCCAGCACCATCTGCACCCGGCGGCGCTGCAGTTGTGCCGGTGGTATGTCGGCAGGTTCGGTTTCTGCGGGGTCAGCGTCAGCGGCATCAGCTTCCGCCACGGTGGCTGCTGAGGCTGCTGTGGAATCTGCTGCTGTGGCCTCTGCGGGGGCTGTCGCCGTAAGCTCATTCAGGCTGATCATGAGGGCCAGCACGGCCATTGGCAGAGTCAGCACGGCGGTCCAGAGCATGGCCATGGGAGGTGTCTGCAGGGGTGACCGGCGGGCCGCGGGCAGCGGGTGCTGGCCCTGCAGCATGCGGATCAGCCACGACACTCCGGTACCGAAACTGGCAGCGATGGTAAGGAACAGCAGCAGACCGGCGATGGTTTTCGCCGGAGTCATTTCGATCTCAGGCGCAGCCTGAACAGCCAGCATCACCTGAAAAACGTTGCCCACAGTTCACGCACCCCTGACTCAGTGTGTTCCGCATCATTCCGCGGGAAGTTTCGCCGGGATCACGGGAATCCCCCGCGAATGCTCGACCTGCAACCCTGGAATCGAATAGCATTCAGAAGACACGTATCAAACAGTGGAGCAGCGAGCTTGTCGACCATTCTGGACGAAATCATCGCCCGAAAGATTCAGGAAGTGGCGGACGCGCGGCAGCGAGTGCCGTTCAGCGAACTGGAGGCACGCCTGAGTGCCGCGCCGGCTCCGCGTGGCTTTCTGGCTGCACTGCGGCAGGCTGCCCCGCCCGCATTGATCGCCGAAGTCAAGAAAGCATCACCTTCCGCCGGTCTGATTCGCGCTGATTTTGACCCGGTCAGCATCGCCCTGCAGTATCAGTCAGCCGGTGCCGCCTGTCTCAGCGTACTGACCGACGAACATTACTTTCAGGGACACCTGAATTACCTCGAAGCGATCCGCCGGGAAGTCAGCATTCCTGTGATGCGGAAGGAATTCATTATCGATCGGTACCAGATCGCCGAGGCGCGAGCCGTGGGGGCTGACTGCGTGCTGCTGATCGCTGAGTGTCTGGACGATGTGCAACTGCATGATCTGTACGGTTACGCGTGCAGTCTCGGCATGGATGTCCTGATTGAACTGTATGACCTGCCCAACGTCAGTCGCGTACTGGCCACAGGGACTCACCTGCTGGGCATCAACAATCGTGATCTGCGGACCTTTGTCACATCGCTGGAGCACACTTTCACGCTGCAGCGGCAGATTCCTGCCGACGTGCTGCTGGTCAGCGAAAGCGGCATTGCAACGGCCGCCGACATGCAGCGTCTGCGGTCAGCCGGCGTGGGTGCGGTGCTGGTCGGTGAATCCCTGATGCGTCAGCCCGACATTGGTGTCGCGGTTCGTACCCTGCTG
>CAITYU010000172.1 GCA_903896675.1 uncultured Planctomycetaceae bacterium | reverse complement strand
CGTGACGGGACTGGTGAACACCTCCGGCGTCATCCAGCAGCGATTTGTGTACACAGCCTATGGACTGCCCGTCTTTTTGAACAGCAGCTTTACGAGCGGCAGCAATACCGCAGGCTGGGAAGTGCTGTATGCAGGATATCGCTTTGAAACAGCCACTTCGCTCATGCATGTCAGGCACAGAGTGCTGAATGCGGCACTCGGGTGCTGGGTGCAGAGGGATCCCATTGGTTATGCGGATTCGAGTGCCCTCACAGCCTATTGCGGTCAATCACCACTAATCACAGTCGATGGCTCTGGGCTAATGGGCATTGTCATTGGCGGGACTCGAGGAAAGGGCAGCCTTGGATGTCTTCCGATTGGCGGGGGACTGTGGTCCGTATGTGTAACTTATGATTGGTCGCTCGCCTTCCTGTACTGCGAATGCGAACGTATCTGCGCATCGTTTCATTTCACAATTGAAGTTGGAATCTTCCTCACAGGGTCAGTGAAGCCCCACTGGCCGAAATGGCCACCACGAGTAAAGCTGCTTCCGATTGCTCCAGGCGGAATTCCTTGGCCAGTGCCCAATTTTCCTTTTAAGCACGGAGTCATATCCGGTTGTCCGCCAGAAGGATGCCACGGCACTCTATGCATAACGGGTTCGATTGGCCTCGGAAGTGCCACAGCGGGATGTCAATACTGCTACTACCCGGGTACCGACACCTCAACTCTTACCTGCGCAACGAATGTCGGCGCAGGAAGTGGAGTCTCTTTTGGTGGTGGTTTCACATGTACTTGGTGTCGATAGAACGAACACGAATTGATGAGCAATCTCGTACTTTGGCTGCAAATTTGGGATACCCGAGCACATTTCGCCTATGAGAGGAACCGTTCGTATGCATCAACATTCTGAAATCGTATTGGCACAGACAAAGACGACAAGCTTGTGCATGTACGTTGTATGGGCGTTCGGATTGGTGGTCTTCAATTTGGTCGTCATTGCTTTTGTGCGTGGCATGGACGGAGTGTCGTGCGTCTTTGCAGTGACGCCTGCGATGTTCTTTCTCGGATCCATAATCAGCCATTTTCGTTCACGACGTTGTCTAGTTGCAGCAGCGGATGGGCTTGTCTGGCTGGCACCGGCTTCTTCTGAGTTTCTTGGCGGCATCGCCCGGCAGGAATTCAAATGGTCTCAAATTGAATCGATGGTGGTGCAAAACCAAGCTCCGACGTCAGTTGGTTCAGACAATATAATCATAATGAGTGTGCAGCGATCACCTTCTGATTCCAGTTGTGTTAGCTACTCTGATCAAGGTGGTGACGTACTTAAGATCGGAGAAGTGTCATGGCAATGGACGAAGTCCGGAACTGAGTTTTTAGCAGCGTGCGGCACATTTAAGGAGTTGTGCGAGTGGAGACGCAATGCGTTTGGTGTTCAGTAATGTATGACAACCGTCAGGGTGCTGATGAGTCTGGTCGACAGGCCCATAGTACAATAGTATGCAACGACCGAAGTGGATGTGTGTGCCTCTACATAAGGAGATGGCCAAACGTACGACCGCGTGACGACGCTGGGTACTGGTGTGGATGGAGCTGTGCGGCCGATCAGCTCGACGTTTGAAATGCGAGGCCTGCGGGAATCGATCACATTGTATTGAAAACGTTGATCGAATTCGGAAGGTTGGAAAGATGGCATTGCCAGTAACCACCAGAAGCACCTGCGACAGGACGGCGATCATCATCGGTGACGCAATGCTGGATCGATACATCTATGGTGATGTCTGCCGCATCAGCCCGGAAGCGCCGGTGATGATCGTGAATGCAAACAACACCGAGGATCGTCCCGGTGGTGCCGGAGCGGCTGCCTCATTTCTTCGGCATCTTGGAGTTCGAGTTTCGCTGCTGTCAGCAGTGGGAGATGACCAGAATGGATCAGTCCTCAGCCAACTTCTCACCGAACAGGGAATCGATACGAACGGAATTTTCAGAGATGCTGACCGAGTGACGACGGTCAAAGAGAGAATTCTGGGGGGCAGACCCCAGCGAGAGCCACGTCAAATCCTGAGAATCGATCATGAAACGCGCAAACCACTGAGCGAAGAACTGACTTCTCGACTTCTAAACGAAGCTGTTCACAATAACTTAGGTGCAGATGTCCTCTTGGTTTCTGATTATGGCAAGGGCATCTGCACGAAACGACTCTTGCAGGAACTCGTGCAGTTTTGTCGAGTTAGAAACACTCCGCTGCTGGTCGACCCGTCCCGCGGCGCTGATCTCAGCAAGTACTATGGTGTATCGCTGCTAAAACCCAATCGCGATGAAGCTGGCGAACTGACAGGGCGTAACATCTGCTCGATCGAGATGGCTATGGAGGCCGCAGTTGAAATTCAGCACAGGGGTGACATCGAAACCGTTGTCATCACACTGGACCAGGATGGGTGCGTATTTGTCACACACGGGCAACCGCCGGTGCACTTGCCGACGGAAGCCAGCCAAATCACGGACATCACCGGGGCTGGCGACATGTTTCTGGCGGCCCTCGCGTATGCCGTTGGTAATGGTCAGGATCTGCTGGAAGCTGTTCGCCTTGCCAATCGTGCTGCGGGCCTTGAGGTACGGCGATTGGGGGCAACTCCTGTTTCACTGTCGGAGCTGCAATTCGCATCGGTTTCTCGTGCCATTGGAACCGAGCAAAAAGTTGTGTCGTTTGCCGAATTGAGTGCCATTCGCGATCAACATCGTTCGCTAGGGCATACCTTGGTTTTCACAAACGGGTGCTTTGACCTGTTTCATGCAGGGCACCTGCATTCACTTGAACAGGCCAGGCAGCTCGGAGATGTGCTTATTGTGGGACTCAACAGCGACGAAAGCGTTCGTCGCCTGAAGGGAAACGGCCGGCCGCTGATCACGGCAGGGCAACGTGCGCAGATTCTGGCTGCACTTGCCTGTGTTGCTTACGTCGTGATCTACGAGGACGACACACCATGCAGGATTCTCGCCGAACTGCAGCCGGACGTACTGGTAAAAGGCGGGACCT
>CAITYU010000171.1 GCA_903896675.1 uncultured Planctomycetaceae bacterium | reverse complement strand
CGGGCGGAGAATGCCAACTGGGGTCGCCTGCGCGGGCAGGCGGCCGAAGATGTGGCTCGCGGTCGCGGTGAACCCATTCCTGAAGCATGGCGAAAAAGTGTGGAAACCTATTTCCGCGTGCTGTCTGAACGAACTCGGAAGCCACAGTGATGCGGAGCAGTGCGATGAAGATCTCAGAGCAAGTGACGATTCGCCGCTGCTTCCGCCTGCTGCAGCAATGCATGCCAGCGGTACTGACGGTCGGGCTGTGCTGCCATGCAGCCGTCGGACAACAGGCTGCAGCACCGCAGACTGCCGCCACGCCTGACAAAACGACTCAGGATACGGCCGCCGTGTTTCAGAAGGACGAAGTGGATCTGGCCATGGATCGGGCTGTGGCATGGTTGCAGACAAAGCAGCGCGAGGATGGGGCGATCATTGACCGCGGACACGATACCACCATGACAGCGCTGGCCATCATGGCGATGGCCAGTGTGGGCGTGCAGCCGGGAAGCCCCACGCCGGCCGGTCAGTCGATGCAGCGTGCCCTCGCGTTTGTGCTGAAGGATGATCGTGTTGATGCGAAGGGCTATTTCGGCGACCGGGACGGGTCGCGGATGTATGGACACGGTATCATCACCCTGATGCTCACCGAAATGCTGGGCATGGGGGTCTCGGACGAACAGGACACGCTGATTCATGACCGCTGCCAGAAGGCCATCGATGTCATCCTCAGCGCTCAGAAGACCCGCAAGCCGGTCCAGGCTCGGGGCGGCTGGCGGTACACGCCGGCCGCTGCCGATGCGGACCTCAGCGTGTCGGTCTGGCAGGTGATGGCACTGCGATCCGCAAAGAATGATGGACTGGAAGTGCCGGCCACGGCCATTTCGGATGCGGTAGAGTATCTGCGGCGCTCGTATGCCTCCCCGCTGGATCGCAATGGTCTGCCGGAAAAGAAAGCCAGTGGTTTCTGTTATGAACCCAATCAGAATAATCCCACGTTCACGATGACAGCCGCTGGACTGCTGGCCATGCAGGTGTGCGGTGAATATGAATCGCCGCTGACCAGCGGAGCCGCTGACTGGCTGCTGGCGCATCCGCCACAATGGAAAGAACGCTTCTGCTCGTACGGCACTTACTACTACGCACAGGGGATGTATCAGCGTGGTGGCGAGCATGCGGAGACAGCCCGCCGGCTGGTGCAGGAAATGCTGCTGCCAAAGCAGGCGGCTGACGGGTCATGGCTGGCGGAAAACGGGGAGGAACGCAATCACGGGGGAGTCTATTGCACCGCGATGGCCGTACTCAGCCTTTCCGTCAAATATCACTTCCTGCCGATCTACCAGAAATAGCTCGGTGACAGTCCTTACCGACTGCGGCAGCGCCCCCCGCAAAACCCTCCCAATCGCTGCAATCGCTCCGATTTCCCTTTCCGAGGAATCAGGCGATCGAATCGTTCTGGCTTTCTTCCAGCTTGACGTGGGAAAGTACTGCAGGGTACATCTGACACAGGGTTCGTGCTCATCGCACGAATGCGTGGCTGTTCTGCTGAATTGTTGCGATTCTGCAATGATTTGCACCGATTCAATTCAGCAGGTGGCACCGCTGCCTGATCTTTCCCTCCCACTTCTCTGAAGAACTCTGCCTGCCGTCCGGGACCTTCCCCGGCGGTCCCTCCCGCAGACAACTTCCGGGACCAGACCACGGAGAACGTGGTATGAACGCGATCCGTTCAGTAAGTGCTCAGTTGCTGCTGTCAGTCGCACTGTCAGTCTGCCTCACTTCGCAGACCGCGGCTCAGGCACCACCGACTGCTCCTGTCGCCACAGAATCACTGACAGCCCTTGTCAATCGCCATCTGGCATTGCCGACGGGTGTGACAATACCCCCGGCGGGCGATGCGGAATATCTGCGGCGGGTTTCGCTGGACCTGATCGGTATGCCTCCGACCGCTGACGATGCCCGTGCATTTCTCGCCGATACCGACCCGTCCAAACGCGAAAAGCTGGTCGACCGACTGCTGGCTTCACCACAGCACACCCGGCATCTGGCCGCGACGCTCGACGTCATGCTGATGGAACGCCGTGCCAATACCCATGTGCCACAGGACGAGTGGATGGCATGGCTGATGGCTTCAGTGCAGGCCAACAAACCGTGGAATGTGCTGCTGCGTGAGCTGCTGACGGCCGACGGTGAACCCGGTGCTGCGCGTGCTGCCGCGCGATTCCTGCTGGATCGCGGCGCGGAACCCAATGTGGTGGCGCGGGACATCGGGCGTCTGTATTTTGGACGCGACATGCAGTGTGCTCAATGCCACGACTCGCCACTGACCACAGACTTTCTGCAGCACGACTATCAGGGACTGCTGGCAGTGTCTTCAGCCATTACCACGGTGGTCCGCAAGGTTGATGGCAAGGATGTGACTTTGCTGGCCGATCGTGCGGGCAGTGATCTGACCTTCGAAAGCGTGTTCGCCAAAGGGACTCCTCATCGCACGGGTGCTCGGCTGCCCGGTGGCACAACATTGCGTGAGCCGTTCCTGATCCCCGGGCAGGAGTACACGGTGGCCCCGGCTGACGGCGTCCGTTCGGTGCCGATCAGCAATCGTCGGCAGTGGCTGGCCGAGACGGCCACATCCGGGCAGCAGCGACTGTTCAACGAGAACGCCGTCAATCGCATCTGGTCACTGATGTTCGGACGTGGCCTCGTACAGCCCCTCGACATGCTGCATCCGGACAATCCGGCTGCCAGCCCCGAACTGCTGCAGGAACTGGGACAGCAGTTTGCAGCCGCGGGATTCGATATCCGCAGTATGCTCCGCGCCCTGGCTCTCAGCGAACCCTACCAGCGGCCATTCGATCTGCCGTCGGCCGTCGTCCAGCAACTGCATGCGGCGGCCGAGCTGCCGACAGTGGCTGCGGTCAAAGTGACCGTGGACGCCGCTGCCGCCGAAGCCAGCAGTGCTCGCGATGCCGTCGACACCGCCTTCTCAACCGCAGAAACAGCATTGATTCCCGTCGCAGCGGAATACGACAAGGCCCGGGCAGCAGCAACGGAAGCCCGCAAAAAACTGGTGGAAGCGGAACAGGCCGCTGCGGCAGCAACCGCCGCCTTCAACCAGAAGAAAAAACTCGCCGAAACTCTGGCCGCCGCTGCCGCAGCCACGGCCAGTGCCGCCGAAACTCTGGCAGGCGATGAGATGCTTAGGGCCGCCGGTCAGACGCTGACCACGCGATCCGCTGCCGTCGCCGCCGAATTCCCCGCACTGGAAAAGGCAGCCGCGGAAAAAACTGCGGCAGTCGCGGCCCCCGCCGAAGCCATGAAAACCGCTGTCGCAACACTGGAAACTGCCCACCAGAAAACAGTTCCGCTGGCAGAAATCATGTTTGCCGAAGAAGCCAAAGCCACTGCCGCACGCAGCGGTCACAGTGATCTGCTGCTGCGACAGTCCTCGCTGACAGCTCGCATGGATGCCGCCACTCGTATCAATGCACTCATCGCAGCACAGACCACCGAACAGACAGCGCAACAGCAGGTGGCCTCACGACAGGCGACTGTCGTCGCTGCCAACCAGTCGGTGAATGAAGGACAGGCTGCAGTGCAGACCATGGAAACAGCTCGGCAGCAGGCTGTCGCTGCACAGACCGCAGCAGCTCAGGCGGATCAGGTGGCTGCGGCGAATGCCGCACGCGCAGCCCGGATTCATTCACTGCTCACAGAAGCCGCCGGCTCGCTGACACAGGCCGCCGCAGCCAGTACCGAACTGGTTCCGGGACCACTGGCTGAATCTCTGCAGACGCGGCTTACCGCCGCCGCCGGCATGTCGGACAGCATGGCAGCCGCAAGGGCGGAAACAGCTCGCACGATGGCGGCCGCCGATGCCGCTGTCGGCAAGGCTGACGCGAACCTCGCCACGGCCCGGACGGAACTGGAACGTCGCCGGGTTGCCGCCACCGCTGCCGAAACGGAAGTCACGGTGGCTCGGCAGCAGTTCGATCAGGCCGTCGCTGCCACTGCGACAGCGGCCGAACCAATCCCCGCAGATCTGGCCACACGATTTGGCCTCGCGCCGCTGAAACCGCTCTCACCGGAACAACTGTGCTGGACAGTTTTCAAAGTCACCACAGTCTATGATCGGTACGTCGCTGCCGAAGAAGCAGAACTCAGCAAAACAGTACCACTGACTGAAGAATTGAAAAAGGATCCGGCAGCCCTCGCGGCGCGAGCATCCCTGCTGGAGCAGCGAGCATGGGATAAGCTCAAGGGAAATCTGGGATCTTATGTGGCGATGTATGGTGGAGCCCCCGGGCAGCCCCAGACGGACTTTTATGCCAGCCCCGATCAGGCACTGTTCACCGCCAACGGCAGTGCCATCAACAGTTGGGTCGCTCCGGCAGGTGGTAATGCCG
>CAITYU010000170.1 GCA_903896675.1 uncultured Planctomycetaceae bacterium | reverse complement strand
GATGATCAGGTGCCGCACCGGTGCGAGCAATCAACTGGAAAGAACGCGGCGCCGCCGCCTGACCATCCGCCTCGCCCTCGTCACCCGGTGACCTCGCCGCTGCTGACAGCAACTGCAAAAACTCAGACTCCGGCAGCAGACCCGCACACGTGCAGCTCAACAGCAGCCCACCCGGCTTCACCAGCCGCATCGCCAGACGATTCATCGCAAAGTGCTTCCGAGTCCCGTCTTCAATCTCCATCCGACTGCGAATCAGCTTCGGCGGATCCAGAATCACCACATCAAACTGCCGCCCGTTCCGCAGCATCTCCCGCATATAACTGAAAATATCGGCCTGCACAAAACGCACCCGCGCCTGATTCAGATTCGCATTCTCTCGGGCCACCTCCAGTGGCTCCTCATCCAGATCCACTCCTGTCACTTCAGCCGCCTGCCCCAGCACCTTCGACTGAATCGAAAAACCACCCGTGTAACAGCACAGATCCAGCACCGTTTTCCCGGCACAGAACTCCGCCAGACGACGACGATTCTCCCGCTGATCACAGAAAAAACCCGTCTTGTGACCACCATCAAACCTGACGCGAAATCGCGTCCCATACTCCTGTATGATCACGTTCCCCGGACACCCCTCAGACTTCAGCTCCGGTGGATCACACCCCTCCTGAGACAGAAACTGCGGACTCGTTCGCAGCAGCCAGTGCTGAGCACCCGTGATCTCCGCCAGCATCGGCAACAGCAGTGAACCACGCTGATACATCCCCAGCGAAAATGCCTCCGCTGACAATACACCCGCAAAATTGTCCACCACCAGCCCCGATAACCCGTCAGACTCAGCATGCACAACCCGCCACGCCGACGCCTGAGCCGACAGTTTCAGCGTCTCAGACCGCAGTGACGCTGCCGCAGCCAGCTTCCCCCGCCACGCCTCATCACCCGGCAGCTCCGATCCATGCCACAACAGCCGCACACACAACTCGCTCCGCGAATTGAACAGCCCATAGGCAAACGGCTGAGACCCCTGCTCGGCATAAACCGCCACCAGATCTCCAGCCTTCGCACCACCACTGTCCTCCATCCGACGACGATACATCAACGGATGCAGACTGCGACTTTTCATCCGCACCACAGGAATCGGATCCGCTGAACGAGGCCCCAGTTGACCGCGCTGACGCACCAGTTGACCGCCCGACTCACCCGCAGCACGCGCCCCACCGGGCAGCTCCTGCTCCGCGGGCATCCGCCACGATCCCTGCGAACCTCGAGCACCACGAGATTCATTACGGCGAGACTTCTTCATCAATCGTCCTTCAATTTCCGCTCAGGGAGCCAGCTCAGACTGCCGACTCAGCGTCTGCAGATACGCCACCAGATCCACAAACTGATCCGCCGTCAGAATCTCAGCCACATTCGCCGGCATCGGAGATGACGCTGAAATCCGCCGCTCATCCAGATCCGCAACCGGCAGAATCGTCTCCCGACCCTGACTGTCCGTCATGCTGACACGCTCATCTGCCAGCTCCTTCAGCAATCCGCTGATCGCCTGACCATCCTTCGTCACAATCGTTGTCGTCCGAAACGCTGTGTCCACATTACGACTCGGAGCCAGAATGTCCTCCAGCATCCGCTGCACGCCACGACTGGCAACACCATCCAGATTCGGCCCGACCTGCCGCCCCTCACCCGCCACCTGATGACAGATCTGGCAGTTCTTGCGGAATAAATCCCGACCTGCCGCCACCTCACCCGCTCGCTCAGACACCAGCTGCCGTCGCTCACTGATCAGCCTGTCCACCTCCGCCGTCTCCTCCGGCAACTGAGCCACAATCTCAGCCAGACGTTTCCGCACCTCCTCAGAAGCTACAGCCTGCAGCCTCAACTGCACCGCCGGACGCTGCAGCAGTCGCGCGGAAGCCTGACCACCCTCAATCAGGCCCGCCAGCACCGCCGCACCAGCACCGTCCGCTGCCAGCAGCTCCGCCAGCTGCTGCTGCTCCGCAGCCGTGGCACCATGAAACGCCGACCTCAGCAGCGACACAGAATCCACCTGCGTCCCGGTACCAAATGCCGCTCGCACTGCAGACACCAGCCGCCGATCCGCCTCCGGCATCTGCGGCACCAGGGCCAGGGCCGCAAATACAGAACTGCCCCGCAGCTTAGCCAGCGCGCCGGCAGCCTCAGAACACTCCCGACCACTCAGATCCGCACCGACCGTCAGGTACTCCAGTGCACCGGAAAACTGCTGCAAACCAAACTCGGCAATCAGTGAAATCGCTGTCCCACGCCGACGCGACTGATCCGATGGATTCAATCCCGCCACCGAAAATCGACCCGCCGCCAGCCACGCATACGCCGTCGCACTGTCGCCATCCACCAGCTCCAGCTGCACCTTCCGACCAGCCTCCGCCTGCAGTGACCAGATGACCTGCTGCGCTACGTCGTTCCGCGGCGGTGAGACCTGCCGCAGAACCTGACCCGTGCCCGCATCCAGCAGACGCACCAGATTCACCTGCTTCAAAGGCTTGTCCGGAAACCCATCATGTCCGGCCAGATAAAAACTGAACTCCGACGGCGCAGCAAACAGCTCAGAACGCCAGCGACCGGTCTTCTGCTCGCCAGACTCAAAACTGCTGAATAACACCGCTCCCTCCACACCGTCCCCGCAGCGTCGCGCTGTCGTCACACCCCAACAACTGTCCTTCGCCACACTACCCGATTTCGTCACTGCACTCCACGTCAGTGATCGCTCCTGCCGCAAAGCCTGCACATCACCCGGCTCACGCATCCCCAACTGCTGCAGAACAAGCGATTCCGCCCACGACAATACCGACTCAGGTATCGGCTGACGACGTTCAGTGAAACCGCGAGCCATTGCGGACAGCAATCGCACCTGCTCGTCCGGCCGCTCTGTAAACTGCGACCTGATGGCCAGTACCACCGCACTCGCTGCCTCCGGACTGACCTGCGCTGCTGCGTACTGCAGATACTCAGGAAGCCGCGCCGGCTGCAGTTCCGCAATCACGTCCATGTTCCGCGCTACAAAGGCGGCACCCGTGGCCGATTTCACCGCCAGACACAGATCAGCCACCGCCGAAATTTCTGCACGCAAACGCAGCTCACCCGCAAATCGCTGCAGCCATTCCTCTCGCTGCAAATGGTTACGCAGTGCCATCCGCACAGAATGCCGCAGATGCACGTCGCCCAGCTCCGTCGTCAGCAGCAGCCGCAGTAAAGGCCCCTGCAGCGCCTCTGAACAATGCACGGCGGCCGCTGCAACCGCTGCACGCCGCACCAGCGCAGACTGGTCGCCAAAACCACGCAGAAGCAGTACACCAGCCTCCGCCGTCAATGCCGTGCCAGCCGCCGACTCACGCAGCGCGCGAAACACATGCACCCGCACCGCCTCGTCCGCGTCCGTCAGCAAACCCGACAGTTCCTCAGCAGACAACGCCCCCAGCTGCACCAGCAGACGCAGACTGTTCCGCCGCAACTGCGCAGATTCCGACCGCAAACCCGCACGCAGCAATGGCACAGCCCGGACGCCATCACGATCCAGCAGCAGATCCCGAGCCAGTCGCTGCTGCGGCAAAGTCCCCTCAGACAGCACCTCCAGCAGTTGCTCGGCTGTCTTCACAGTCAGATCCGGCCCATAACCCTTCGACCACAAACGCCCGACATCTGCAGCCTCCGAGGAGACTCGCCAGATCCGGCCACGATACCGATCACGCCCCGGATGCTGCAGATCCACTTCGTAATGACCAATAATCCGGTTGTAAAAATCCGCCACATACAGCGCTCCATCAGGACCCGCCACCAGATCCACCGGACGAAACCACGGATCCCCACTGCTCAACAGGTCCGGCTGCTCCACCGCCCGCACACTCGATCCGCGTCGCTGCAGCTGATTGCGATTAATCCGCGATGTCATCACATTGCCATCAAATGTCGCATCAGCATACTCCGCCGGAAACATGGTCTCTGCACCCAGTGCCAGTGCCGCGATCGCCGTCGACCCGTGCAGATGATCCATCACGTTCGGCACGTAACCCAGTCCGTCATGCGGACGACCAAAACTGTCATAACAGCCACCCGGCAGCAGCAGCGTCACAGGCTTCGTATGACAGTCCGCCGTGTAAATGTCTCCCAGTCGATCAATCGCCATCCCGAACGGATTCACCTGACCCTGCGTGTACAGCTCAATCCGCGATCCATCCGGACGAAATCGAAATGTATTGCCCGAAGTCAGCACCACCCGATGCCCGTCACGCCCTGACACCTCAGACCGATTGTTGAATCCATGACACGCATAGATCCAGCCATCATCGCCCCGTCGAAAGGCATTGCACATGCCATGAGTATCCCGTGACGTGTCAAACGGACCATACAGCACCTCCCGGCTGTCACACACACCGTCTCCGTTCGTGTCCCGCAGCAGCCAGATGTTCGGAATGCTGAAACAGATCACCCCATCCTGCCACGGAATCAACCCGATCGGAATGTTCAGCCCGTCCGCAAACACCGTCGAACGATCCGCCTGAAAGTCCCCGTCCGTGTCCTCCAGAATCCGGATCGTGTCACGCGGTACCACGCCCGCCGCTGCTGCAAACGGATACTCCTCGGAACTGCTGACCCAGATTCGTCCGCGAGCATCCACGGCGAGGTTCATGGGCTTCGCCACCTGTGGCTCACTGGCCACCAGATGCACACGAAACCCCGCAGGCACCTCAAAACTGCGGTGCTGCTCCTCAGCACTGACCGGCTCCGTTTCACGAACTCCCAGCGCAAACTGATCCTGCTGCTGAGCAGACACGGCCTGCACCATCACCATCATCAGCAGCAGCGGAATCGACAGACTCAGTCGGCAGGTTCGTCCACGCATGACATATCTCCCGAGATAAACAGCTGTGCAGGCTGTCCAGCCACTACTCATAACGCAGCGCATCAATCGGATCCAGACAACTGGCCCGCCACGCCGGATACAACCCAAACACCAAACCCACACAGGCCGCAAACACCATCGCCACAATTCCAGCCGGAATCGAAACCACCACCGGCCAGTCCGCCCCCGGACTGATCGTGTTGATCAGCTTCGTAATTCCCACCGAAGCCCCAATCCCCATCGCCAGACCAATCACACCGCCGAAACAACTGAGCACCACAGACTCAATCAGAAACTGCACCAGAATGTCGCGGCCTCGAGCCCCCATCGCCATACGGATGCCGATCTCCCGAGTCCTCTCTGTGACCGACACCAGCATAATATTCATAATCCCCACACCACCAACCAGCAGCGATATCCCCGCAATCGAAGCCAGCAGCGCCGTCATCATTCCCGTAATCGTCCCGAACAACTGCGACAACTGCTCACTGGTCACCACCTCGAAATCCGCCTTCTGACCCATGGCAATCCGGTGACGATCACGCAGCAGCGCCGTGATTTCCCCGCGCGCCGTCTCGATCAGCTCAGGACCACGAGCACCCACCAGAATCGCCGCCACGTCGTTGAAACTGCTGCCCTGCAACCGACGCTTCACCGTGGTATAAGGCATCAGCACCACGTTGTCCTGATCATCACCCGTCAAGGATGCCCCCTTCGCACCCAGCACTCCCACTATCGTAAACGGAATATTGCCGATCCGAATCTGCTGACCCACCGGGTTGTCCGAAGGAAACAGTTCACGCACCACCGTATAGCCAATCACACACACACAGTTGCCCGCTCGCTCGTCACGCTCCGTAAAAAAACCGCCCGCCTCAATCTCCCAGCTGCGCACCCGCAGATAGTCCACTCCCACTCCCCACATCTCCTTCGGCTGCATGTTCGTGTTGCCGCGAACGACAGGACGAGCACCAAAGACAAGCGGTGAGAAAGCCAGCACCGAAGAACACTCGCGGCCAATCGCCCGCGCATCCTCGTCAGTCAACGTAATCATGTTGCCCGACTGCACACCCCCGCGACGCCGATCAAAACGCGGCTGCACCACGATAAAATTCGAACCAATCGACTGCAGCTGATTCTGCAGCAACTGCCCCGCACTGCTGCCCACCGACACCATCGTCGTCACCGCCGCAATACCAATCACAATTCCCAGCACCGTCAGTGCCGCACGCATCTTATTCCGCAGCAATGCCCGCACCGCTACATACACCGTCAACAGAAAGCTCATGGGGCCTCCGGAGGCTTGATGCCGGTCACCACTTCGTCACCATCCCTCAGTGATCCACTCAGCACCTGAGTAAACCGATAGTCACTGTCACCAATCTGAATCTCCGCCGCCTTCAGACGACCCGAATACAGGGCCTCGGCTGAGCTGTCTCCGACGGCCACCGTACCCACTGTACCCGCCGTGCCAGCCGTGCCAGCAGCCTCCGCAGCCTCCTGCACCGTTTCACGCACCCACACAATCCGCTTCGTCGCCGCCTTCGCCGCCGCAACATTCTCGTCCACCGGAGGTGTCAAAGCGGAACTGGCCGAGTTCTCGCGAGCCTCCTGGGTCGTAAACAGCTCCAGATACTTCTGATCCGCCTCACGCACCTGAGACTTCTCAGGGTTGAATCGCAGGGCCTCATTCGGAATCTTCAGAATCCCCTTCAGCTCAGACACCTGAAACGTCAGACTGGCCGTCATACCCGGCAACAGCTTCAGCTCGGCATTCGGAGTCGCCACGATCACAGGATAAGTCACCACATTCTGACTGACCGTCGGCGAAATCCGAATCTGCTCAATCGTCGCATCCCGAAATACCTCATCCGGATACGCGTCAACCGAAAAGAAAATCGGCTGCTTCGCATCCTGCGCCGCCCGAATCAATCCGATGTCCGCCTCATCCACCGCCGCCAGAATATGCATCTTCTCCCGCATCTGCGGAGCAATCACGAACAGCTCCGGAGTCTGAAACTGGGCCGCCAGGGTCTGACCCGGATCAATCTTGCGATCAATCACCACCCCATCCACTGGTGATGTAATCCGAGTATATGCGACATTGGCCATCGAATTCTCAAGATTCGCCCGAGCCTGGCTGACACCCGCCTCCGCCACCTGCAGCTGTGCCTCCAGTGCACTTCGCGCAAATCGGTACTGGTCCAGCTCGGCCTGCGAAATGAAATCCGCGTTCTCTTCCTTCAAGGCCAATGACCGCTTTTCATCATTGATCGCCCGCTGCAGTTCGGCCTTCACCCGGTCCACTTCCGCCAGCCGAGTCTTCAAAGCGGCCTCGTCTCGCGAAACTGCAGCGTTGTAAATCCGCGGATCTATCTCAGCCAGCAACTGACCAACCTTCACCTCCGTATTGAAATCCACATGCAGCTTTTCAATCGGACCGCTGACAAAACTGCCCACCTTCACCTTCAGAACCGGATTCAGCTCTCCCGTCGCATTCACCGAAATCCGCAGATCCCCGGTCTCCAGTCGCGACAACCGATACCGCGGCTTGTTCCGCTCCGCAAACCACCGCTGAGCACGCTGACCGCCAAAAAACAACAGCGCACCCAACACGGCCAGAACAATCGTGTAGCGGATAATCGATTTCATCAGCACTCTCAGTCAATTCCCGGAAACACCCCAACGCCCCACCGTAGCTCGGGCTTTCCAGCCCGAGCCCCCACCCCAACACCCACCCCAACACCCACTCACGACTGCAAACGCACAACAGCATCCTCCTGAGGCATGCTGCCCACCGCCTGCTTTGGCAGCCGACAGGCAATCTTCACACGCGATGCCGCATCGTCTATGTACGTCCGACTGTGCTCAGCAGCATGCTGCGTCAACCACGCAAACAATCGACCGTTACCCACACCGGTCTCAATCTCCGCCTCCACAAATCCACCCGACAGCCGCAGACCCACCACCTCATGCAGTCGGTCCAGACCCAGCCCCTGCGCCGCACTGATCGTCACCGTGTCCCCGTAGCGACGACGCAGCACGTCCACAAATGACTGGTCCTGCACACGATCCACCTTGTTCAGCACCAGCAGCACATTCGTCGCCTCAATTCCGATCTCCTGCAGCACCTCATACACCGTGCGGATCTGTCGCTCCGCCTCAGGACTGCTGGCATCCACCACATGCAGCAGCAGATCCGCATGCCGCGCCTCTTCCAATGTCGAGCGAAATGAAGCCACCAGATGATGCGGCAGATTCCGCACAAAACCCACCGTGTCGCTCAGCAGAACATCCCCGAAAGCCGCCACATGCCAGCGGCGAGTCCTCGTGTCCAGAGTCGCAAACAGCTTGTCCTCCACCAGCACGTCCGCGCCGGTCAGAGCCCTCATCAGAGTACTTTTGCCGGCATTCGTGTATCCCACCAGCGACACCGTCGGCTGCTCACGACGCAGGGACACCGTCCGACTGCGACGCTCCTCCACATCATGCAGCCTCGACTTCAGTTCAGCAATCCGACGATCAATCAGCCGCCGGTCCGTCTCCAGCTGCTTCTCACCCGGACCACGACCAGCACCCAGACCACCCGTACCACCCCCACCCACACGCTCAAGGTGAGTCCACATGCGTTTCAAACGAGTCCGATAGTACATCAGTTGTGCCAGTTCCACCTGCAGCATCGCCTCAGTGGTGCGGGCATGAGTCGCAAAGATGTCCAGAATCACCTCGCTGCGATCCACAATCGGCTTCTCCAGGGCCTGCTCAAGCGCCCGGCCCTGGGAAGGAGACAGATTGTTGTCGAAGATGACCATCTGCGCCTCGGTGGCCAGAATCATCTGCTTCAGCTCTTCCAGCTTGCCACTGCCGATGCAGGTCGAAGGCGTCGGTGTTTCCCGGAATTGCACCAGTTCACCCACCACCTCCACACCCGCTGTCTGCACCAACCCCTTCAGCTCGTCCAGCGCATTCGTGCGGTCAAATCCATCGTCCGGATGAAATACACCCGCCAGCACCGCTCGCTGACTGGAAACCTTCAAGGACTCTCGCTTCGGATCACCCAAGTCTCTGGACCCTTCCCCAAAAAATACGACACCACACCGCAAGCCGGACAATCACAACAATTTCCGGCCGCCAAACTGCCCCCATCCTACCCTCCAGCACCCGGAACGGGAAAGCCAAACCACCAGCCACACCCCACGACTCCCGAATCGGCAGCGAATCTGCCCTTGTAAGCACCCGTTTCCTGCAGATTTGCAGCCCAACACGCTCCCTGCTCACACAATCGCGGCCAATTCTGCTTGCTTCCTGACATACAAACCGTCAGCATTCCATTTCTGAGCCCGATCGTGCCTGCCGTAAAGTCCCCCCCCAAAAAAACAATCCCCACCCCGCCAACCGAACGCAGCCTTGCCCGATAACTCGCCACAATCGCTCCGCTCAAGACGCCGCCTGCTGCACGCAGGGGCCATCGGCATGGCCGGCACACAACTGCCCGGACTGCTGAACCTGCCGCAACTGCTGGCCGCCGACCAGCAATCCCACAAATCACCCAAATCCTGTATCTTCGTGTTCCAGTACGGTGGACTCAGCCAACTCGATTCCTGGGACCCCAAACCACACGCCCCAGCCGACCTGCGCGGTCCCTACAAACCCATCGCCACCGCAACTCCCGGTTTCCACGTCGGCGAACTCATGCCGAATCTTGCCGCTGTCTCGGACAAATACTGCGTCATCCGCTCCATGAGCCACCGCGTGCCCGTACACAATGTCGCCAACGAAATGCTCCTCGCCGGATCCTCCTCGCCCCGCAGAGACTCACCCGCACTCGGCTCCATCATCACACGCCTGCAGCCCGCTCACGAAAATATGCCGTCCTACGTCTGGCTGCAGAAATTCGGTGGTGGCGCTGCACCCGCAGAATCCGCCTGGCTCAGCGGCGGCTTCCTCGGCACCAACTGCAGCCCACTGCTGATCGGCGAAAGACACACCGACAACCCCGCCACACCAGGCTTCCGCCCCACACCCTTCGCCTCGGCCCCCGAACTCACCACAAACCGCCTTGAGGCCCGCAGACTGCTGCTGCAGAACACCACCACCACCAGCACCGCCCCGGACCCCGCCGCCACGCGACTCCAGGAACTGCAGAATCGCGCCTTCACACTGCTTCAAAGCAACGCCGCCGCCAGTGCCTTCCACGTCGATGCCGAACCCGAACACGTCCGCGATCGCTACGGCAGACACCCGTTCGGACAAAACCTGCTGCTCGCTCGCAGACTGATCGAATCCGGAGTCCGCCTCGTCAGCGTCGTTGCCTGGATGGGACTGGCTCCCAATGACCGCTTCGTCAGCGTCGAAACCTGGGATATGCACGGAAATGCCGGGATCGGCATCTTCGATAATGGCTGGAATGGCCTCGGCTGGGCTCTGCCCCGCGCCGACGCCTCCATGGCCACACTCCTCGAAGATCTTGACGACCGCGGACTACTCGACTCCACCCTCGTCGTAATGGCTGGGGAATTCGGACGCACCCCCCGCATCAGTCGCGGAGCTTCCGCCATCGGTCGCGATCACTGGCCCAACTGCTACTCCGCCATGCTGGCCGGAGCCGGGATTCCCGGTGGCACCGTCTACGGAGCCTCTGACGAAACAGCCGCATACGTCCGCGACCGCCCCGTCAGTCCGGAAGACTTCGGAGCCACCATCCTCGCAACGCTGGGTATCGACCCACGCACCAGACTCAGCCCCGATGGCTTCACACTGCCAGCCAGTGAGGGACAACCCATCTTCAGCCCGTAACCGCGCTGAAAGCAACCGGTCGCACAGGCCTCAGCCACGCCCCTGCATGGCACGCAGCATCGCTTCACCCATGCCACCCGGGCTGGGAGACACCACAACTCCGGCGGCTGTCAATGCCGCCATCTTTTCAGCAGCCGTACCGCCACCGCCGGAAATGATCGCCCCAGCATGCCCCATCCGCTTGCCCGGAGGTGCTGTCTGGCCGGCGATAAATCCTGCCATCGGCTTCGTCACATGCGACTTGATGTACTCAGCCGCGGCCTGCTCCGCACTGCCGCCAATTTCACCAATCAGCAGAATCCCCTCGGTGCCCGGATCGTCCTGGAACATCTTCAGCAGCTCAATATAACTGGTCCCGTTGATCGGGTCCCCGCCAATCCCCACGGCCGTGCTCTGACCCAGACCCACTCGACCCAACTGCCACGCGGCCTCGTATGTCAATGTCCCGCTCTTGCTGATAATCCCGATCGTTCCCGGCTTGTGAATGTAACCAGGCATGATGCCGATCTTGGCGATACCCGGAGTAATCACGCCAGGACAGTTCGGACCAATCAGTCGCGATGTCGATTTCTCCAGTCCCCGGCGAACTCGCAGCATGTCCATCACCGGTATCCCCTCGGTGATCGCCACAATCAGCTCCATCCCGGCATCCGCCGCTTCCAGAATCGCATCCGCACAGAACGGCGGCGGCACAAACACCATCGATGTGTTCGCACCAGTCTTCTCACGCGCTTCACGCACCGAATTGAAGACCGGGAACCCGTCCACAGTGGTGCCACCCTTACCCGGAGTCACCCCGCCCACAAACACATCCACCCCAGGCTGACACTCAGCCGCATACTCACGGCACTTCTGACTGTGGAACAGGCCGGAGTTTCCAGTGATGCCCTGAGTGATGACTCGAGTGGACTTCGATACCAGAATGCTCATGACAGAATTTTCGCAAAACAGAGTTCAGTGATCAGAAAAATCAGCACCGCCGCTCATCAGGCATTCAAGGCCCGCACGACCTTCTGAGCCGCATCCGTCAGATCCGTCGCCGCAATGATCGGACGACCACTGGCCTGCAGCATCTCACGAGCCTTCTCGACGTTCGTGCCCTCCAGTCGCACCACCAGCGGAACGTTGAAACCCACCTTCTCGTAGGCATTCAGCAGAGCCGATACGATGATGTCACATCGCATGATCCCGCCAAAAATGTTCACCAGCACCGCCTTCACGTTGCTGTCCGCCAGAATGATGCGAAACGCCTCCGTCACCTGATCCTCGTCCGCACCACCACCCACGTCCAGAAAGTTGGCCGGCTCGCCACCATGCAGCTTGATCAGGTCCATCGTGCTCATCGCCAGACCCGCACCGTTCACCAGACAACCAATGTTGCCGTTCAACTTGACATAGCTGAGCCCCGTGTCGGCAGCACGCACCTCCGCCGGCTCCTCTTCAGACAGATCCCGCAAAGCTACCACGTCCTTGTGACGGAACAATGCGTTGTCGTCAAAAGTGACCTTGGCATCCAGAGCCAGCATCTGGCCGTCTTCAGTCACCACCAGCGGATTGATCTCAGTCATCGAGCAGTCATAGTCGACGAAGAATCTGCAGATCTTCGGCAGAAACTTCTCCGCACTGCGAACCGCTGCAGCATCCAGCCCCAATGCATAAGCCAGCTTCCGCGCCTGATACGGATACAGACCGGCCACCGCATCAAAAGGCTCCTTCAGAATCTTCTCAGGAGAATGTGCTGCAACCTCTTCAATCTCCATACCACCCTCGAAAGACATGATCAGCACCGGACCACCCGCCTCGCGGTCCACCACAATCCCCAGATACAGCTCACGAGCAATCTTCAGGCCCTGCTCGACAAACAATGTGCTGACCTGCTTGCCCGCTGCACCCGTCTGAATGGTCACCAGCGTATTGCCCAGCATCCGCGCGGCGTTCTGCTGCGCTTCCTCAGCGGAACGCACCAAAACCACACCGCGCTGCTCCGGCTGCTCCACAAATCGACCCTTCCCGCGACCACCCGCGTGAATCTGCGATTTGACGACGGCCAGAGACCCACCCAGGGATGTGAAAGCCTGAGCCGCCTCGTCGGCGGTACGAGCCACTACGCCCTGAGGAACCGCTACACCAGCAGCCCGCAACAACTGCTTCGCCTGATACTCATGAATCTTCATACTGATGCCGCCAGACTTTGAACTGAAGTCGCCAATCACCGGAAGGCCGACGAAATGTGGGCGTGACTATAGCGTGGGGCGGGCGCGTGTTCGAGTTGGCCGGAGAAATCTCGGTCGAATTCCTGAGAAAACAGATGTCAGTCAGGAACAATCGGCAGCGGACTGTTCCGCTCACGCACCAGCGTCAGACACCGCCCGGAATCCGAATAATGGCAGGTACTGAGATATGCCCGCATCAGCAGCAGACCACGGCCACTGGGACGCTCTAAATTCTCCGCCAGAGTCGGATCCGGAACCTGCTCAGGATCAAATCCCTCACCCTCGTCCCGGATCACCACACGCACCTGCAACTCTGATAACTCGCAGCGAATCCAGACCTGCTTGTCCACCGCAAACCGATTGCCATGACGAATCGCATTGCTGATCGCCTCTTCCAGAGACAGCCGCATCGCGAAAATGTCACGCATCGAAAACTGCAGTTCCTGCATCAGACCGATGACACGATCCTGCACTGCCATTCCCGCCGACATCTGACTGGGAATCAGTAGCTCGAAGAGAACAGGATCCGCCATTGCGATCAGACCCCCCGCTCACCGAATCGTCAAACGGCCCCTGCAAGGGTCAGAACTTGCCAATCGCCTCGTCCAGATCACTGCAGATCGTCAACACCTTGCCCAGCTGCAGCAGCTTGAACACTTCGTAAATGTCCTTGCGGATATTGCAGAGCACCAGCTTGCCCTTCGCAAGGTTCATTTTCTTTTCAAGACTGACCAGCTTTCCCAAAGCCGCACTGGACAGATACTCAACCGCCTTGAAATCCAGCACCACCTTGCGACGACCATCCTTGTCCACCAGTGCATACAACTCCTGGCCCAGCGCCTCAATGTTCGCTTCGTCCAGAATCTTCTTTTCCAGCAGCCGAACCACCGTCACGGCACCAATTTCTTCAATGTCTATGCGACGATCTTTTGACATGCGGGCCTCGGCTTGCACCAGAATGCACAGGAAAAATGCGGTCGACATCCAACAGAGAATACCTGAATACCCACCAGGTCGGCAAGTGTCAAGCGTGCACACAGTCAACGGCGGAAGATGCGAGGCCTGTTCAGGATTTCCGAGACCAGCATCGCCTGCTGCACCCCCCGCGGACTTTTCAGGATCTGCCTGATGCTCTCAACACCCCCGGCCTGACTCACCCTCTCCGCAACACCCGCAGCATCCCGACCAAATGCCGCCTCCACATGCTCACCAATATCGCGTCGCACAGACTCACTGATCGCTGAACCCACATGCTGGCGCACATGAGCATTGATCGCAGTCTCCACGTGACGCGCTACCGCACTGCCCGAGGCCGCCCCCGCTGACAGCGACGTTCCACCAGCCGTCTTCTTCCCTGACTTCTGCCCCTTCGCACGCTGCCCCCCTGACCGGTCCGCAGGACGCGAACGCTGCGGACGGGACTGAGTCGGGGGGCTCTGAGCCTTCACAGGAGACTGCGGCACCACCGCCTCAGCCGCAGGTGCACCCGCCTCGTCCGGCGGTACACGCAACAGCTCCTCCAGCATCCCCCGCAAACCACCCGGCCTGCCCAGCTCTGCCGGCTGATCACCCGGAACCGGCACACGACGCGGCCCTGCCGGACCCTGACCACCAGCAGGCTGGCCCGAGTTCTTCAGCATGTCCACCAGCTTCGAAATGCCCACCAGCACCAGAAAAATCAGCAGCTTTTCCACCGTCGCCTCCTGACTGATCAGCGACTGAACAACGCGTCCACAAACCCCACCGGATCAAACAGCTCCAGATCATCCACCTGCTCGCCCACACCAATGTACTTGACCGGAATACCCATCTCCTGACGGATCGCCACCACAATGCCACCACGCGCCGTCCCGTCCAGCTTCGCCAGCACCAGCCCCGTACAACCCGTCGCCGCAGCAAAACTGCGCGCCTGACTGAGCCCATTCTGACCGGTCGTCGCATCCAGCACCAGCAGACTTTCGTGCGGAGCCAGCGGAATCACCTTCTGCATCACACGCCGAATCTTCCCCAGCTCGTCCATCAGATTCTTCTGCGTCTGCAGACGACCGGCCGTGTCCACAATCAGATAATCAGCCCCCACCGCAATCGCCCGCTGCACCCCCTCAAAGGCCACAGCCGCCGGATCCGAATTGCTCTCACGACGCACAATCTCACAGCCCAGTCGCTGCGACCACATCGTCAGCTGCTCCACCGCCGCTGCCCGAAATGTGTCCCCCGCCGCCAGCACCACCCGCCGACCCTGCTGCTGCAGCAGATTCGTGATCTTGGCAATCGATGTCGTCTTGCCCACACCATTCACACCAGCCACCAGAATCACCGTCGGACCCGCTGCCGCTCGCGCCAGCGGTGACAATGGATCCTGCGGATTCCAGCGCACGTCACTCTGACCACGCAGCAGTTCCACCAGCTCGTCACGGACCGTCTTCCAGATCCCATCCACATCCACCGTGCGACCACCATGCTGCTCTCGCAGCTTCGCGACAATTCGAGTCGCAGCGGCGAAACCCATGTCCGTGCGAATCAACCGCGCCTCGAAATCCGTTAACAGTCGCTCGTCCAGGATCTCACCCGAACGGAACAGATCACGAATGTCCGTCCGCAGGATCTGACGAGTCTTCTCGAGGCCACGCTTCAGTCGATCAAACAAACCCATAAACAATCATTCCCGAATCAGTCAGCCAGACCTTACTGGACACGCTCAAAACGCGACCAGACTTCATTCCACGCCGCCGTATTCCGCGGCACATACTCCACCAGACTCTCAGATCGACGCACCACCTCACGCAGCTCAGACAACGAACCAATCTCACCCGCACCCATCGCCTGCACCAGCACATTCCCCAGCGCCGTCGACTCCACCGGACCCGCAATCACCGGCACACCACAGGCATCCGCCGTAAACTGATTCAACACCGCATTCCGCGATCCACCACCCACCACGTGAATCACCTCCACCCGCTCTCCCGTCAACTGCTCCAGCCACCCCAGCACCATCCGATACTTCAACGCCAGACTCTCCAGCACACAACGGAACAACTGACCCTCGTCCTCCGGTACCGGCTCTCCCGTCCGACGACACTCCGCCTGGATCGCCGCTGCCATGTCGTCCGGACGCAGAAATTCCGCACTGTCAGGATTCACCAGCGAACGAAATGCCTGAGCCCCGGCAGCACGCTCCGTAATCTCAGAATACTCCAGCTGCAGACCCCGCCGCGCACACGATGCTCGCACGCCCTGCACCAGCCACATCCCCATCACATTCTTCAGCAGACGATACGTCCCCTCCAGACCACCCTCGTTCGTTACGTTCCGCTGCAGAGCCGCCTCGGTCAGAATCGCATCACGCACCTCCACACCAATCAGACTCCACGTGCCACTGCTGATGTAGGCCCAGTTCGCACGACCCGTATGCACAGTCGGTACCGCCGCCACCGCCGATCCCGTGTCATGCGTCGCCGGAGCCACCACCTGCACATCCCGCAGTCCCACCGAATCAGCCACCTCCCGACGCAGAGCTCCCAGCCGAGTCCCCGGAGAAACAATCTCCGGAAACATCCCCGTCGGAATCTCCAGCCGACGCAGCAGATCCTCAGCCCACGTTCGAGTCGTCGCGTTCAGCATCTGAGTCGTCGTCGCATTCGTAAACTCCACCACCCGACTGCCACACAAACACCAGTTCAAAAAGTCCGGCACCATCAGAAAACGAGTCGCCTGAGACACCAGCTCCGGATCCCGACGACACATCGCCAGCAACTGATACAGCGAATTGATCTCCATGAACTGCAGACCCGTCTGCGCAAAAATCTCGGCCCGCGAAACTCGCTGAAATGCCAGATTCAGCATCCCGTCCGTTCGCGAATCCCGGTAATTCCACGGCTGACCCAGCAACTCGTCATTCCGGTTCAACAACACAAAGTCAACACCCCAGGTGTCCACCCCCACACTGGCCACCGAACCACCGTGCTCTGCTCCCACGCGACTCAAACCTCGCTGGATCTCCTGCCATAAACCCACCAGATTCCAGCGCAACGTACCACCCAGAGACACCGGCCCGTTCGGAAAACGATGCAACTCACTCAATGAAACCGTGCGGCCGTCAAAACAGCCAGCCATCACGCGACCACTCTCGGCTCCCAGATCCACCGCCGCAAATGTTTTGACCGACATCACCAAGCCCCAATCGCCAGACACAAATTCAACACCCCAGTCCGCTCAGCCCACGACCACACCCACCCATCATAGCCAGCAGATCCGCATAACGAAATCACCCACGACCCGCAGAATTCCCGTTTCGCTCCTAAGATCAGCCCGCCGGTTTGACAGCACCGATTCTCCCACACACTCCGGCGAACCACACAAAAAACGATCAATGACCGCAAAACGAGCACTTATCATAGGGAAAACCTATGACCGTTCGCGAGTTTCCCCCCATTTCATCCGCAATTGAATTGGACGTTTTCCGTTCACACTCAAGAATTTCGATATGTTCTTCCATCCACAGTCCTCGGGAAATGCGACAGAAACGGAAGCAGGAATGACGGTGTCCTCGGCAGCCTCGACCAGCGAAACCGACCTGATCGACGTTTGCTGGATGTTTGAACAGATCACCTCGCGGCAGGGTGTTCATGCAGATCGGTCGGCTATTCGCCGTTCGGTGGACGAGGGTGCTCGCTTCGCCGCCGAATTGCCCGACAGCACCTGGAGTCGCTGGCTGACCGAGACAGCCACCAGCCTCGGCTTCGTAGCCCGCGTTGTCGAAGGACAACTGCCGGAACTGATCAGCCTCGCTCGGGATGGCATGTCCGTGATCGTGCATCTTCCTGACGGTGGCTGGCGGTTGCTGGCAGGCCATGGCGGACGCCGGATACTGCTGATGCAGCCCCGCGGACAGCATCCGATCAGGACTCTGCGGCCCCGCCAGATCAGTGCCCAACTGCAGTCCGCAGGAGTGGAAGGACTGCTGCGCTGCGTGGTGATCGAGCCGCACAAGGTCAGTGCCCACGGACAGCACGATGATCACCACCACGCCTCGCCGCTGTCACGCCTGATCAGCCTGATGAAAGCCGAACGGACCGATATCTGGGTGGTCGTCATCTTCGCCCTCGTGTCCGGCCTGCTCAGCATGACCACGCCGCTGGCCGTCGAAGCTCTGGTCAGCACGGTGGCTTTCGGACGATTCCTGCAGCCGGTGATCGTCCTTTCACTGATGCTGCTGGTATTCCTGCTGTTCAAAGCCGCCCTCAAGGCCATGCAGACATGGGTTGTCGAACTGATTCAGCGTCGACTTTTTGCTCGCCTCGCCGCGGAACTCGCATGGCGACTGCCCCGCACGTCACTGAACGCCTTCCACGACAGTTACCCTCCGGAACTGGTCAACCGCTTCTTTGATGTGGTCACCATTCAGAAAACAGCATCCGGACTGCTGCTCGACGGAATCTCTCTCATCCTCAACATGGCGGTGGGGATGACCGTGCTGGCATTCTACCACCCGTGGTTGCTGGCCTTCGACTTTGCTCTCGTACTGCTGATGCTGCTGGTGTACCTGCTCGGTCGCGGTGCCATCGCCACCAGTATCACGGAATCGAAATGCAAGTATGCCATGGCCGCATGGTTTGAAGATATAGCCCGCTGCCGCAACACATTCCGCTACGACGGTGCAGCCGAATTCGCACTGGATCGCTCTGACGCCCTGATCTACGGCTACCTTGACGCACGCCGACGTCACTTCTCCGTGCTGATGCGGCAACTGCTGGCGATCCTGCTGGTTCAGGCCCTCGCCAGTACAGTGCTGCTGGCAATCGGAGGCTGGCTGGTCATCACCGGGCAACTGTCGCTCGGACAACTGGTGGCCGCTGAACTGATTGTGGCCATCGTTGTCGACTCCTTCGCCAAAATGGCCAAGCACATTGAAAGTTACTACGACCTGCTGACATCCGTGGACAAGATCGGCCACCTGCTGGATCTGCCGGTGGAACGGGCTGATGGGCTGCTGACAATCCCGGAAGGTTCGGGCATCGTCATCCAGAAACTGCGTCTGCCAGGCGCTGAAGACAACCCGGTCTCAATGGAAATCCGCTCGGGTGAACGAGTCGCACTGGTCGGCTCCAATACCCGCGCGAAAAGCCACCTGCTGGATATGCTCTTCGGATTGCGTGAACCAGCCGGAGGTCTGATCAGCCTGCATGGAGCTGACCCTCGCGACCTCCGCCCCGATGTGCTCCGCCGGCACGTCGTCATGGTTCGAAATACTGAAATCTTCGATGGCACAATCGCCGAAAATGTCCATCTCGAACGTTCCGATGTCTCCATTGCCGACGTACGCTCAGCACTCGAAACCGTCGAACTGATGAACCTCGTGCAGGAACTCCCCGAAGGACTCAACACCCGGCTCAGTCCCGACGGCCTGCCTCTGACTCCCATACAATGCCGACTGCTGATGGTGGCCCGAGCCATCTCCGGCAGACCCGAAGTCGTACTGATCGATGAACTGCTGGATCTGCTGCCGGAAGACGTAGCCGACAGAGTTCTGCGGCGTATCACCTCCGCAGATCACTCCTGGAAACTCATCCTCGCCACTTCCAACAATCGCCTGCAGCAGCTGATGAGCCGAGTCATCGAGCTGCCCGGCGAATCGACAGCCACCGCTGCCGCCACTGCTTCCCGACGTGATGCCCACTGACATACAGGTTCCCCATATGACCTCCACAACTCACGAACACGGAACCCGGACCGCCGCACTGCCGCTGGCTGCCGCTCCCCGAAAACGATCCGCCGGGTCGCCCACGGCACTCAGCCAGCCGCTGTTCCCCTCACTGCAGCTCGCTCGCTCTTCCCGCTGGGCACGCCGGCTGGCCCTGATCCTGCTGATCATGCTCACACTGTGCATCCTGCTGATGGCCTTCGCCCCATGGCAGCAGACCGTCCGCGGTGCCGGTTACGTCATGGCCTACGCACCCCGCGAACGGCAGCAGACACTCGAAGCCACCATCGAAGGTCGCATCGTTCGCTGGAACGATGATCTCATGGAAAACACTCACGTCAAAAAAGGTGATTTCATCGCTGAAATCCGCGACCTCGACGCCGATTACTCGACCCGCCTCAACGCTCAGCTCGAAAACACCACCCTGATGTTTGAGGCGGCCGGGAAAATCGTCGCGGCCACACAGGGGCAACTGGACGCCTATCGGGAAGTCCAGCTCCAGGTCGTCAAGGCTCAGGATGCCTACGTACAGGCCGCCACCGAAAAAGCCCTCGCCGCAGAACAGAAACTGTCGCTGGCCCAGGCCGCCATACCGCAACTGGAAGCCGCCCTCGAACGCTACCGCGGACTCCAGGAAATTGGCAACGTTTCACTCGAAAAACTGCAGGAAGCCGAACGCAAACTCAACGAATCCAATGCCAAAGTCCGCGAAGAAATGGCCAATGTCTCCGCCGCCAGATCTGACCTGCAGGGAAAACAGAACGACCGACTGGCCTACATCCAGAAAGCAGAAGCTGATGTCCGCTACTACGAAGGAGCTCTCGATAAGGCCCGCGCGGAAGTTGCCAAAGCGGAAAAGGAACGCCTCGAACTGCAGTCCAAAATCGCTCGCCAGGATACTCAGCTTGTGACCGCACCCTTCGATGGATACCTCGTCGAAATCGGCCCCAATATCGGCACCCAACTGGTCAAAAAAGGCGACCCCATCTGCCGCATCGTACCCGACACAAAGGACCGCGCCGTGCAGATCTGGCTGGATGGCAACGACGCACCACTGGTCAGCCCCGGCAGTCACGTGCGACTGCAGTTCGAAGGCTGGCCAGCCATCCAGTTCGCCGGCTGGCCCTCAGTCGCTGTCGGCACCTTCGGCGGAAGTGTCGTGTCCGTTGACATGATCGACGACGGCAAAGGCAAATTCCGCTGCCAGGTCCTCCCGGATGCCACCGACGAACACAACTGGCCGGAAGATCGTTATCTCAGACAGGGCGTGCGAGCCAACGGCTGGGTACTGCTCAAACAGGTCCCGCTGTGGTTCGAAGTCTGGCGCCAACTGAACGGATTCCCGCCGTCAGTCGACCCGCCAAAAGACTCGGCCGGAAAATCCAGCAAGGACTCAGGCAAATAAACGGATCACCCGAAATCCCTGTGGGAGGGCGAGGCTCCCGCCGAGCCGAATCAACAAGCCACCGAAGTCACCGGCTCGGCAGGAGCCTCGCCCTCCCGAAAAGCCTCGCCCCGGGGATGCCTCTGCAATTGGTTCTTTTCGTGCCTTCCGCGGTGAAAAAACTTCCTCACGCCACGCACTTCGTGTTACGGTGAGCCAAATACACCATCCGACCACGCAGTCAAACCGCACACTGCTCAGGAACGCTGCGCAATCAACTGGTCCAGCTCAGACTTCAAACGCGGCAGAATGGCGTCATACGGAAACGCTCCGATCGTGTCTTTACCACGCTTGAAATTCACGTGCGTCGGTCCACACCACAGACCCAGATCCGCGTCATCCGTCTCCCCAGGACCATTCACACGACAACCCATCACCGCGATCGTGATCCGATGCTGCTCAGCATATCTCGTCATCTCGCGAACCTGCTCGGCCAGCTCCACAAAAGCCTCGTTCTCCACTCGTGAACAACTGGGACAACTGATGATATTCAGGGTCTTCAGGCCGTAATCCACCACACTCCGCACGCGCCCCGCCGCAATCTCCTCCAGTATCTTTCGACCCGCTGCAATCTCCTCCGCCTTGCGGTTGTTCGCCACCGTCAGCGACACACGTATCGTGTCACCAATCCCGCGACTGATCAACTGCTCAAAGGCAATGCGAGTCTTGATGATGCCGTCCGGAGGCATGCCAGCCTCCGTAACACCCAGATGCAGCGGCACATCCGGACGCCTCTCCGCAAATCGCCGATTCACCTCAATCACCTTCTGCGGATCCGAATCCTTCAGCGAAACACAGTACCTGTCGAAACCCAGCTCGTCCAGAACCGCACAGTGCTGCCACGCACTCTCCAGCATCGGCGATATCGAATCGTCCTCCGCAAACCGCTCCTTCACCGCCGGATCCACCGACCCGCAATTCACACCCACACGCATCGCACAGTCATTGTCCCGCGCGACCTGCATCAGATAACGAACCTTCTCCTGCCACGGCCGCTCTGACTCGTGATGATACAAATGACCCGGATTGTACCGGATCTTGTTGACATGCGGAGCGATCACTTCCGCCAGACGGTAGTTCTCCTGCAGGTCCACCGACAGATTGCAGGACACCTGACGCCGAATCTCCATCAACGCCTCAGCATCTCGCCGACTGTCAATCGCCACCCGCACAACATCCGCTCCCGCCGCCTCCAGATCATGGATCTGACGCACCGTGGCGTCGATGTCCTGAGTCCGCGTCGCAGTCATGCTCTGCACCGCGATCGGATGCTGACTGCCTATGCTGATGCTGCCAATCGACACACTGCGAGTCGGATTGCGGACAATTTCAGGCCGCTGAGGCGAATTCATCCGGGGAAACTCCGGTAAAACAACGGTTCAATACGGTGACAGCAAATGCCACCAGCCACCACAGAACCCCCAAAATCCTAGTCCGCCCGACACCGATCGCCAATAACACACCCGCGCAATCTCGCAGATGGCCAACCTCCACCCGGAATTGCGGATGACTCTGTCTTGTTTCTGCAGCCGACCGCGTCAGCCCGACTGACGCATCAGCTCCGGAATCGGTCGACCCTTATCCACGATCGGAGTCGGGCGCCCGTTGAAGTCCGTAATCAAAGTCTTCGCAGCATCTATCCCCAGATGATGATAAATCGTCGACAGAAAATCCTCCGCACTGCAGATCCGCTCGATCGAGTCTTCCCCGCGCTTGTCCGTCGCCCCGATAAAACCACCAGTGCGAATACCTCCACCCGCCCAGATGTTCGAAAATGCCCGCGGCCAGTGATCACGGCCGGGCTGCTGAGTCCCTGCGGGGGCACTGGCATTGCCCGCACCCGTGCTGGCAGCATAGTTGATCTTCGGCGTCCGACCGAATTCTCCCGTCACCACCACCAGAACCCGCTTGTCCAGCCCACGCTCATACAGATCCTCAATCAGCGCACTGACCGCCTGGTCATAGGCCGCTGCCCGAAACTGCAGCCCCTCAAAGACGTGATGATTCACGGCATGGTCATCCCAGTTCTGCACGCGACCGCACAACGGACCGTTCAGACTGGTCGTCAGCACATCCACTCCCGCTTCCACCAGCCTGCGCGCCAGCAGCAGCTGCTGACCCCACGTGTTGCGCCCATAACGATCACGAACACGATCGTCTTCCCGCGAAAGATCAAATGCCTCTTTCGTCTTTGAATTCGTCAGCAGTGTCATGGCCTGCTCTTCAAACTGATCCAGAGCACCCAGCTCGCCCTGACGGTCAAATGCCCGATCCAGAGTATCCAGGTTCTGACGCAGTGCTGACCGGCGTCCCAGACGCCGCACCTCGTTCTGATCCGTCAGCCCGATGTTCGGTACGGAAAACGACGGATTGTTCGGATCACCGTTCACCGTAAACGGAGACCACGCATCGCCAAGGTAGGCCGGCCCATTATACTCGAGCGGCGGATTGATCCCGACATACGCCGGCAACGGATTGCTCCGCACACCACCCCTCGCACGCAGATAATTTGTCACCGACATCCAGTCCGGCAGCCGCGGTTTCGGCTTGTCCCGAGTATCCGGGTCTCCGGACAGCATCTGCATCGAACCGGCCGGATGCCCGGCCGCCGTCTGACGCATCGATCGCAGCACCGTAAACCGGTCAGCGATCGCCGCCTGCCGCGGCAGCAGCTCAGTGAACTGCATGCCCGGAATTTTTGTGTCGATCAGACCAAACGGACCCCGATATTCCGCGGACGCTTCCGGCTTCGGGTCGTACGTATCAATGTGCGAACAGCCACCCGGCTTCCACACCATGATCACCGCAGTCCGCTCCTGAGACTTCGCGGAGTCGTCCGCCTGCACAGCCCGTGCACGCAGATTCAGCAGCGCAGGCAGCGGCAGGCTGGCAAACCCGCCCAGTCCAAATCTCAGAAAACCCCGCCGCGAAGAATGCCCGCCGACATACGGTCCGGGACAGATGCTGCTTGCGGAAAATGGATCGCTCATTTTGCCTCCGCCGGTACAACTCGAATCGAAACTGGTTCGCTGACAATAATCTCGGCGGTGTCCTTCGGCGTCGCAGCATCAGCCGCAGCCTTGTGCTTCGCCTCGGCAGCCGCCACAGTTGCATCGGCCACCTTCAAAGCCGCCTGAGCCTGCTGCAGAGACTGCTCCGCAGACGCCCGGTTCTCCGCAGACGCATTCGCCAGATCCGCCGTCAACTGCTCCACCAATGCCGCCGCTGACTGCCGGGACTGCTTCGCTGACTCAACGGACTGCAGCGCCTGCACGGCCCCCTGAGGATCATAGCTGTAGCGAGCAACTGCACTGCCGTAAAATGCAATCTGGTAGTCCCCCGGTGCCACCTTCAGAGCCGCCGTGTCAAGCACAGCCTCGGAAGTGTCTGCCGTCAGTGACACATCAAACTGCGGCTGCTGCTCAAACCCGGCACCCAGAGTCCTTAACTGCAGAATGCCGCCGGAAAATTCTGATCGGCGAGTCTGAATCAGCGGGATCGTCAGCTTCTGACCGGCCACCACCTCATACACCCGACGCTCACGCGGAGCGATCGACAGCGGAGCATACTCACTGCCGGAAACCGAAATCGCCAGATCGTCCAGCAATCGCGGACTGGGAATCTCACTCCACGCATCCACCACCGGCCACGACATCGCCGCAATCCGCCCCGGCCGACGCACCTCAGCACCCCCGATCACCGCCACCCCCGCAAGCTGCGCAAACGCAAACGATCGCGGCGCATTCTGATCGGCCGTAATCAGCACCATACCACGGTTCTGACCAGCCGGAATCCTCAGACCACTGGCCGTCACGCCCTCAGGCAGACCCGCAATCGACAACTCAATCGCGTCGGAAAATCCATCCCGTCGCAGTGCTATCACCTCCAGCGCCGTTGTAATGCCTCCACGCAGTGCCAATGGCTTCGACAGCGCATTACGGTCTCCGTTTCGCAGCTCCATATGCAGACCCCACGCACACAACGCGAAATCCGGAGCCGCCTGACGAATCACCAGACGATACACGTTCGCAGGATCCGTCCGAGTCCCACCGAACAGATCGGTCAGACGCAACTGATAACGACCATCCTCCGGAGCTTCAAAACGACCCAGCGGATCAGCACTGCCACCATCATAAGGCGGTCCGTCATACGAATATCCGTTGCTGGAAGGCTTCAGGGGACTGGGGATATCACTGAACTCCGCCACATCCACAAACTGCTCCGCACCCGCTGCACCCACCACCCGCTGAATCACCACCGCCGGATCCGTCGGACGCCCCAGTCGCTCCGATGCCACCTCCACCCACCAGACCTCACCCTTCTTCGCTGTGAACTCAAACACATCCGTGTCCGCCGCCGTGGCAAATGATCCCTGCACATCGCAGGGCAGGGTGATGGGCTGAACCACACCAGCACTGCTTTCCGGCTGATGCTCACTCAATGACGCCAACGCCGGCAAACCCGTCGGTGGCCACGAAAACGAGCGCACCGGACGAATCGATGCCAGCGCAGGAAGTGACTGATCCGCTGACAACTGGCGAACCGCCAGACGATAGTAGTAGCCAGCTCCGCCCTTGTATGTCAGTTCATGCACCTTGATGATATGCGATCCGCTGACCTTCGCCGTAAAGTCAATCAGCCCCCGCTGCCGCTCGACCAGCAGGTCCTGACCGCTGGCATTCGCCAGAACCAGCACAGGATCCAGCCGCGATTCAATGCTGCGGGATTCACAGACAATCACGTAGCGAGTACCCGCTGACGCCTCAAAACGGAAGTGATCGATGCTGCGCGCCGTCATCTGCGAATTGCAGACACTGTTGACCGCCAGCGGCATCGCCGTCGCCACCGTCGTGCTGCCCGGCTGCTGCACCTGTTCCGACAGGTCACCCACGCAGAAGACTCGCGAAGAAGATATTCCCAGCCGCGTCAGCAACCGCGCTTCATACAGACCCGGTGGACAGTCTGCCGGAATCGTCACCCGGAATTTTCCCGAGACAACAGCGCCATCAGGTGCCGTCTGAGCAGCCACAGACAGACGCTTGTCCGAAAAGACCAACTGCGGCTGGTCATCCAGAAATTCACCGCTGACCGTCACATCCACGGAAGTTCCAGCCTGTCCACCCATCGGAGTGATCGAGAGCAGCCGCGGCAGCGGCAGACAAACCGTCTGACCAGCCACCGGAGACACACAGGGCAGGGCACAGATCAACACAAGGGATACAGCCAGAGCTGTCGTCGCCGATCGTGGTGACATACGGCAGTCTTCCGGAAATGCAGGCGGGGGGGAGGGAGAATAGCGGGCAGGACAGCAGTCGATTTTCCGGGTCCCAGCATACAGCATCGACCCGAAGCGGGGAAATCGATTCTGAAAAAAAGACACGAATCTGCGTTTCTACCGGTTTTCCTGCGAAATCGATCAATTCGACACAGACCCTGAATTTGTCGGTTTTGCAGCGATCGACACTGGCGAATCAAACGCTTTCCGGAAAAGATAACGCACCGGCAATCGTCCTCCTGTGACGTCCTGCCCGCCTGACAGTTCCCACCGGTCCTCGGGAGACATCCACGTGACTCAGCGTTTTTCCTTCCTCCGCCAACTGGCATCCTCGGCCGCTCTCGGCCTCTTCGCCTTCCCCGCGTTCTCCGCACCGCTGCCGGCAGCCCCGCCACGGCCCCTCGCATCCAGTCCCGTCATCACCACCGAAACACCCGGACACAACGTCCCGCTGCAGGCCGACATCCGCAATGTCCGCAACCTCTACCTCGTCGTCTCCGACGCCGGCAACGGCTTCGGCTGTGATTGGGCAGACTGGGCCGAACCGCAGCTCACCGGTCCCGCCGGAACTCTCAAACTTACCGACCTGAAATGGAAGTCAGCTCAGGCTGAATGGGGCAAACCCGGTGTCGGCGTCAATGTCGCCGGAGATCCGCTTCGCATCAACGGAAAACCCGTGCCCTTCGGCATCGGCACTCATGCCAACTCCGTCATCCACTTCGAGATTCCGGAAGGCTACGAAAAATTCACCGCCCGTGTCGGCATCGATAACGGCGGATCAGACCAGAACAACGGCAGCAGCATGCAGTTCTTCGTCTACTCCGAAGCACCCGGACCGGTGGCCACGGCAACGGCCGTCGAACGTTCTCCCGAAACAGCAGTCGCCGGCCTCGATCTCGCAGCAGGACTTGATATCCAGTTGTTCGCCGCCGAACCCATGCTGCTCAGCCCGTCCAATATCGACGTCGACCACCTCGGACGCATCTGGGTCTGCGAAGTCGTAAACTACCGCAGATTTGCCAACGGCAATAACCCGGACCGCCCGGAAGGCGACCGCATCCT
>CAITYU010000169.1 GCA_903896675.1 uncultured Planctomycetaceae bacterium | reverse complement strand
CGCGTGCGATTGTTCAATAACGGTGTTTTCAAGGGGAAACCATGGCTCACCACGGAAGGCACGGAAGACACGGAACAGGAATCGTAGGTTTGGCGGTTTCAGGGGAGGCTGGAAGCGGCGCCGGGAGTTTTGTGAACGGTGGAGGCAGGGTAGGTTGTTTTGCGAGAGAGTGTGTGTCGTTTTTTTGGCCGCGGAAGAACGCGGAAAAACGCGGAAAATCGCATGGGGACGGGAGCTTCGCCCTCCCAAAGGGGTGTTCGGCTCAGCGGGAGCTTCGCCCTCCGAGGATCGCAGTCAACACCTCGGGCGATGCAGTCTGCACCTGCGCACAGGATTTCGCGTTGAGCCCTTTTTTTTGGCCGCGGAAAAACGCGGAAGAACGCGGAAAATCGCATGGGCACGGGGGTGGTCTGTTTCAACCACGAAAGACACGGTTTTCAGTGGTTGGTGGTTGCCGTGTGTGGCGGGGTTTACCGGGGTTGTGGCTGTTCTGCGCTGTTTTGGTCTGGTTGCAATCGCTTGAGATTCTCGTTCAGCCACGCTTCTGCGTCCGCATCTTTCACGGGAGATTCACTGAATGGTTCTGCGGGATCCGTCGCGGCAGGTGTGGCGTCAGTGGCCGGCAGGTCTGGTCCCAGTTTTGTCTCCGATGCAACTCGAGACTGCTTTGCAAATTCAATTGCCGGCATTGTCAGGTCTCGCAGCAGCAGCAGGGCTTCCTGAGCAATCAACTGGTTCTGACGAAACAGGGCGTGGCGCTGTCTTGCGGCGACCGTCACGGGCCGCAGTCCGGCGCGGCGCGTCAGCATCCGCAGCCGAGACAGTTCGTACCAATGACTTACCAGCAGTACCTGAGCCGACTGGTCGTCCCTGCCGACTGCACGGGCCTCGTACTGCTGCAGAAGGACCGGCAATGACAGCGGCTGAGCATCGATGAGCAGCCGATTTTCCGGAATCTCCTGCAGTTCCTCGGCCGCTCGCAACTGAGTTTCTTCGGGCAATTCGCCGGACTGTTGCAGGCGACACAGCAGCAGACGTGCGCCAGGGTGACGGCGGAGTTCGCCGACGGCTGTCTGCAGTCGATCGCTCAGAGCTTCCGACAGCTCGCCGGATGCCGCATTGGGGCAGAGTGGGACAATGATCAGTCGGGTGCGGCAGTCGGCGGGAATCGGGCGTACGGCGTCTGACTGGATGCTGAGTAATGGGAAGCTGCCTGCGGTCAGAACGGTCGCCAGCAGCATGGCGAGCCACGAGGAACGTCCGCGGAATGACGGTGACCCGCAGCCGACAACTCCGAAACCCGTCACGGCCAGAATCAGCAGCAGACCGAGGGGTCGGGCGAGGGCCGCCGTGCGGATCTGTTCGCTGGTTTGTTCGCTGGCCTGCCAGACGTCGCGACCGCAGAAACCACAGCAGGTCAGGATGGTCAGAAAGCAGATGGCTCGCAGCGGAGCAGGCAGGCTGGGATAGACGGTGAACAGCAGCAGCAGAGGAATGGCGAAGGCGGTCAGTGCGAGAGCAGCGGTGTCGGGCAGTGGTGCGAGCGAGAACAGCCAGCCGTCGACGAGGCTGGTGCCCCACTGTCGTTGTTCGGCGAGGCTGCAGGTCAGCAGGACAGCCAGCCCGGCAGCAGCGCCTCGGGAAACAGCGATCCAGCCTGGTGCGCGAGTGGGTTTCAGCTGAGGCATGGGCGGCAGCAGGCTGCGACGAGGTTTCATGGGGGTGGGCGATCCTTGGAAACAGAGCCGGGAGTGCTGTGACGGGGACAGCATAGCGACTGGGGGGACTGCGGGGACAGAGCAGGTTGTTTTGCGTGGGTGTGTCTTTTTTTTGGCCGCGGAAAAACGCGGAATAACGCGGAATGACGTGACCTTGTTTTGCGCGGGCATTCGTGACGCTGCGGTCCAGAAACCGTAGCGTGGGCTTTAGCCCGGGCAAGTTGCGCATGCAGATGTTCAATAACGGTGTTTTCAACGGGAAACCAGGGCTTACCACGGAAGACACGGAAGACACGGAACAGGAATCGTTGGTGTGGCGGTGTCAGGGGAGGCTTGAAGCGGAGCCGGGAGTATTGTGAACGGTGGAGGCAGGGGAGGTTGTTTTGCGAGCGAGTGTGTCG
>CAITYU010000168.1 GCA_903896675.1 uncultured Planctomycetaceae bacterium | reverse complement strand
TCGGTCAGGTCCTTTTCCGCCATCATCGACCGCACACGAGCATCCCCGGCGCGGTGAATCACCTGCACCATGGCTTCCGAGCGATACTGGGGCACCTGCCGCTGCAGCAGCATGTAGCCTACACCAGTGCCCAGCGCCGCGAACAGAATAATGAAACTTTTGCGGCGACGCAGGAAACCAATCATGTCCAGACCGCCACTGGTGTCCTCGGTCTGAGGCATGGCGATCTGGTTTTCAGTGGAAACTGTCGACACTTGCAAGCACTCCGTAAAAAAGCAGTCAACCCGCGGTGAGCACAGGTCAACAGCGGAACATCATTTCCATTTTGCAAAGGAAACCGGCGATATCCACTAAGGATTCAATAAAGATTGGGAAATCCCGACAACGAACAGCGTGCACCGACATTCCACACCGTCGGTAAACGGACATTGTCGCGAGGGAGCAATCACCTGAAACCACAAACGCCCCCACCCTGCAGGATTACCACGTCTGAGCCTACAGGTAGATACCTGAATGTCAAAAAAAACACCGCAAAAGCAGTGGCTTTTTTGCAACCAAACGTCAACGACGGCCGTACAGCCCAGGTATCCCCAGTCAATTCGCCACGATCCCTGATCTACTACATCGGCATATTCTGCCACAGCCGCCACATCAGTTGCCAAATTCGCAGAGCCACAACAACAAATCATGAATTCGCAACGCAATTCTCAGAGTTTCCCCGGAATCTCAGGTTGTCAATCATTCAGTAGTGGTGCCGGCGGAACCTGAGCGTTCTTTGTCAGGAGCAGGCAGTCCCCATCGTCGCAGCCCACCCCGGGGCCGGCTCCACCCGTAGCCCGGGCGTCAGCCCGGGAACACACCGCAATCACCCCACCCGTAGCCTGGGCTTTAGCCCGGGAACACACCCCAAACGCTCCACCCGTAGCCTGGGCTTTAGCCCGGGAACACACCGCAAACGCCCCACCCGTAGCCTGGGCTTCAGCCCGGGAACACATCGCAACCGCTCCATCCGTAGCCCGGGCTTCAGCCCTTGTCGTTACCCATAAAATTGGGTGTCTGCGATGCCTTTCTGCCGCTGCATCCCGGGGAATTCAGGCTTTTCGGCCTGCAAAGTGAAACCGCTCCAATCCGCCAATGGTGATCGGCGAATACATTGGCTGTGAATTCAGAAACAGATTTGGGACCTCTGCCCCGAGTCGATCGGGCGATCCCGAGGCTACGTTGTGTATGGCCGTTGGCCAACTTCGGGGCGCGGCATGGCCCGTTGAGCCATCACCGCAGCAAACTGTGCATGACCACGCAACCACACTCGCTTTGGAATCGGCCCTTCAGGCCTAAAAGCGAATTTTTTGGGGGGCCCCTGACCCAGGGCTGCGCCCTGGGCTACAGGAAATCGGCCCTTCAGGCCTTAATCGCAAACAGACGCACGGCACAAACCAAACACACGCCGCAACGGCCGCCAAGCCCGACGGGTTTCGTTGGTAATGACAAGGCTTCAGCCCGAGAACACACCGCAAACGCTCTTCCGGACTGTACCAGAAACGACGGCCGAAAACGGCCCTGCAGGCCCAATGTTTCCCGTTTGCCACGTCAGACAGGGTCGAGAATGGATTGGCGTGGAGCTCGACGATGCTGCCCAGGGGTTGGGATGCCGCCTGCAGTGCCATGCAGCGGGGGCGCCGCACGTCAGCGACGACAACGGGGACAAACGGCGGTTGGAGGGATGGCGGGGATAACGCGGGGGAAAAAATCTAGCCCGAGCATTCTTCACCGGCACAATTCCCCAAAAAACGCTCGGTTTTTCAACCGTTGAACCTCGATTTCGCACCACACAACAACTTTTGTCCATGGCGTCAGGAATGCCCAGACTCCGGAGGCGACATAACGTGCCCAGGCTGAAGCCGAGGCTACGGGTTTCGGGGCACGCCGGGCAGGAATCGCGCGAGGGACAAAAGTCAAATGGGAGTGTGAGACGGACTTCCTTTGGTGGAAAAATGCAGTGTTTTTGGGGGTCGGGTGCGTCAAGTTGCCCGGGCTAAAGCCCAGGCTACGGTTTAGTCCCCCGCATCAGGGATGCCCCGGCTACGGGTGGGTGGCGTGCGTAACCCGCCCTGGATAAATCCCAGGCTACGGTTTTCGGGGCACGCCGGGCAGGAAGGACTCGGGTTACGGTTTTGCACTCAGCTCAGGATTCGGCCCGCAGACGCCGATCCGCACGGCACGAGGGTCAGCCGCGGCCCGCACTGCACTCGCAATGTCCTGCAGCGGATACCAGGCACTGACCAGAGCGGAAAAGTCATATTCGGCTGAGGCCCGCGCGAGGAAATCCACGGCCCGAATCAGGTGGGGGGCAGCGTAATTGTGAATTCCACGCAGGGTCAGATTCCGTCGCACAACCTGCTCCAACGCCAGCGGCACGGGCGCAGACGGAAACACGGAACCCACGAGGACTGCCGTGGCCCCCATTCGCAATCCCGACCACAGTGACTCGAACGCCGCCGGCGATCCCGACACCTCCACCGCAGCATCCACCCCCATCCCCCCCGTCGCCTCGCGAACTGTTTCAGCCAGCTCCGTCGGACCGCAGCAGCGATTCGCTCCGAAATGGGTGGCCAACTGCCGACGATGCTCGTGAACCTCGCAGACAATCACCTCCGCCGCCCCCATCCAGCGAGCCATTGCGGCGGCTGTCAGCCCCAGCAGCCCGGCCCCCGTAATGCAAATCGCCTGCCCCCGCAGATCGCCGGCCGCCTCCAGAGCCGCAGCAATCGTCGCGGTGGCGCAACTGGCCGGGCAGACCGCACTCAGCGACAATCCCGCCGGCACACGAACCACCGCCGTTCCCCGAGTCAGCAGACAGTGCTCCGCCAGTCCCCCCAGGAGCTCATACCCCCTGCGAAAGGACTCGTGACCATACTTCACCGCATTCCGACACTTCTGCGGCAGACCCCGTCGACAGTAAAAACATTCGCCGCACGAGGCCACAATCGCCCACACGATCTGATCACCGGGATTCAGCACCTGACCGGCTGCATCATAAATCGGATCCGCACCGCCAAGCACTTCGATGCGCCCCACAATCTCGTGCCCCAACACCGTGGGAATGGGCACGCTGCGACGTCCCTCAATGCTGTGCAGATCGCTGCCACACAACGTGCACCCGATCACTCGCACCAGCAGTTCACCGGGCTGCGGCACCGGAGTCCGGAGGGACTGCAGTTGAACACTGCCTGGCTCACCGGAAAACACCGCAGCCAGCGATTGACCTGATGTCACAGGCGATTTCCTGAAATGAAGTCAAAAAGATGGTGGGGAAGCGAAGGTTCAGCGGGCGAAAAACCAGCGGTTTTGCTGGATGGGATGGGTCACATGCCCGCGCTGCGGTTTTTGTCGATGGCATCATACCGACTTCAAGTCATTGAAAAACTCAGTTTTTTTGCGGTGGAGGGGTGCGTAAGTTGCCCGGGCTAAAGCCCACGCTACGGTTTTGTCGTCGGCGTCATCTCT
>CAITYU010000167.1 GCA_903896675.1 uncultured Planctomycetaceae bacterium | reverse complement strand
GAAGATCTTCGCATAAATCGACTCCAGTCCAGGTGATCCGGGCAATCGGAAAGATTAGCCGGAGGACCGTGGGAAGTCGACCTGCGAGGATCGTGAAAAGCGTGAGAAGTGGAGGCGTTTCGTGTCTGAAACGCGTGGAGATGCTGAGAAAAACTGAAATTCGTTTTAATGGCAGACAATCGCAGAATTCCGCGGGCCAGCTTCGATTGCCGTGCGACCAGCCAGCAACTACTCGACTGCAGGGCGATCCGGGTTCGAACCGGCTCCGCCACGCTGGCCTCCCTTCTGACCACCACCACCTTTCTGACCACCGCCACCTTTCTGGCCGCCGCCACCTTTCTGTCCGCCGCCACCCTTATTCATACCGCCACCCTTTTGGCCACCCTGTCCACCGGCTCCACCCTGGCCACCGGCAGGTCCACCGGGGCCGCGAGTTCTTTGAACCTGAGGGTCGAAGTCGGGGTTGTCCTGAGACGGTATGGCGGCTTTCGTTTCCTGCTGCCACGTCTTCAGAATTCGAGTCATTTCATCGCGTTTCTCGGGCATTTCGGCGGCGAGGTTACGTTGTTCGCTGGGGTCCTGCTGCAGGTCGTACAATTCCACATGGCCACCATCCTCGAAAAACTCAACCAGTTTGTAATTGCCGATCCGAACAGCGCTGGAGGGGGCTGAGCGACCGACGTAGCAGGGGAAGTGCCAGAACAGGCGGTCCCGCTGCAGGGTGGTTTCACCGCGGAAGATGGGAGCCATGCTGACCCCGTCCTGAATCTGACCGGCGGGGGCGCTGATTCCGGCAAGCTCCAGCAGTGTGGGATACCAGTCGACGCTGGAGACAGGCACATCACTGACTCGACCGGGACTCTTCAGGCCGGGCCACGACACCACCAGCGGGACTCGAATGCCACCTTCGTACAACTGTCCCTTGGCACCTTTCAGCGGTGCCGTGAACTGGTTGGTACCACCATTGTCTGAGGTGAAGATCACGATGGTGTTTTCGAGCAGGTTCATGGACTTGAGACCTTCCATGATGCGGCCGACATTCTGATCCACGGCCTCCACTGTCGCTGCAGCCTCGGCGTTATCCCGACGATCACCGGACTGTTCAAGCTTCTGCTGATATTTTTTCAGCAGGTCCGGTTTGGGGTTGTAGGGGGCATGCACGGCATGGTCCGGCAGATAAACAAAGAACGGTCCGCTGCGATTTTTTTCGACGAACTGCAGGACGGAATCTGTCAGGCGATCACTGAGATAGTTGCCGTTGTCATCGAAGTACTGATCCTTGCCGAAGCCGATATTCTCCGGAAAGACGACGGTTTCAAAACCCTGTCCACCGGGGGTGACGGGGCCCGAGCGACCTCGCCCCAGATTCCACATACCGAAGAATCCTGTAGCATATCCACCGTCGCGCAGGGATTCAGCGATCGTGACAATCTCGGTGTTCAATTCAGATTCACTGTCGGCAGCCAGCAGTTTCTGCCATGGAGATCCGGGTGGCTGCCGCGGATCAACGACGGTGTAGATGCCATGTCGGGGCGTATACTGTCCGGACATGAGACAGGCGCGAGTGGGAGCGCAGTTGGGGGCACTGGCATAGGCCTGAGAAAACACGAGGCCACCAGCGGCCAGCCGATCAAGGTTGGGCGTTTCCGTGAACCTGTTGCCCATGAAACCGACATCACGCCAGCCCATATCGTCCATCAGAATCAGGACGATATTCGGTTTATCAGCGGCCGTGGCGCAGCTGGTCAGACAGGCCAGCAGAGTGATTGCAATGAGGGACTTCAGAGGATTCATTGTTCCTGCCGTTCGTACTGAAAATCGAGGGTTGTTTCAGCGAGGGTGATCTGCTTTACCGCGTCAACAATCGCAGCACGGTTGGTGCTGGCCGGATTCAGTTTTAACTCTTCCGACAATGCATACACGGTGATGTGGTAGGTTTTGACCCCGGGTCCACGCGAGCACATCGGATCGAAGCTGCGTTCCTTCCGATCATTCAGGCCGGCCATGCCAACCCCCCGCACATTCTGCGGCAGCGACGTCGTGGATGCGGGAATGTTGTACAGCAGCCAATAGGACTTTTCCTGATCCGGAGCAGTGTGCCACAGGCTGACCACGAAGGACTTTGTGCCTGCCGGTGCATTTTCCCAGGCAACCGCCGGCGACTGACTTTTGCCATCACAGGTGCAGTCAACGGACAGGCGTCCAGCAGTGCTGACGGAGCTGCTGGTCAGTTTCATATTGCCGATCTGAGGGTGTTGCTTTGCCGTTGTGGGTCCGCCAGCGCCTTCACGAGGCGGGCGGTTACCACCAGGACCTCCCGGAGGTCGCTGACCGCCACCAGGAGGACGATCACCAGGAGGACGATCACCAGGAGGTCGCTGACCGCCACCACCCGGAGGTCGCTCTCCGGGCGGACGCTGCCCACCGCCACCACCCGGGGGACGATCTCCCGGAGGTCGCTGTCCGCCACCACCCGGGGGTCTGTCGCCGGGTGGTCGCTGTCCGCCGCCACCCGGGGGCTCGTCGCCAGGTGGTCGATTTCCGCCACCACCACCTGGTGGTCGACGTCCACCGGTGCGCGGCTGATACTCTTCCTTTGTTGTCTGACCATCCGGAGAACGGAATTCGAAGCTGACGCCACCATTGGCGGCAATGGTGTAGCTGACAGTGCCGGGGCGACCATTGATGTCGTAGGTCAGCACATAACTACCGGTCTGCTTCTGCTCGAAGCGGACGATTTTTGCCCCCCGCAGAGGAGGCAGGGCGGGGCGGGGAGATTCAGCGCGCGGCTGCGGATCCACCTGTCCATCACGTTCGACAACTTCGCCGTGGAAACCACCATTCAGATAAGGATATGTTTTCGTTGCGTGATAGTGGTATTGGCCGTCAGGTCCGGTATGTCCGTTCAACGCATCCAGAGGAGCAAAGTCCTTTGCGGCCGGGTCCTGGTAGCCGTAGATGGGATAACCATCAAGCGCCCAGCCGACTGGTTTCCCTGGTCCCGTCTGCTTTTCGAGATGGACGGGTGCGATGTGATAGTGATAGTCGTCCGCGCGACCGCAGTGGCCACCGAATTGATCCAGTTCACCAGCCAGCAGCGTGTCAGTCCTGCCATCATTCTTGATGGGATTGAAGATCGGCACGCCATTGACAGCAATCGCGATGGCACCACGAAAGAAATTCGTTTTTGCTGACATGGGTTCTTTGGCGGGGACCGGGTTCAGGGGAATCCGCCACGCATTTTCCCCAACGTATTTCTGAGGCAGCGGCACCTGCTGCTGCCATGCGGTAATCCCCACCATCATTTCGTGATCGGGCACTCCATTGGATTCCACGTAAAAGAAGCTGTCGTCGGAGCGTGTTTTGACGACGTCGCTGAAGGGCTTGAAACTCTGCTCAAGTTGCTGTTTCTGAGCAGCGGCGTCAGCAGATGCGGGGCCGGCCGGCACAACTGGTGCACCAGCAGTCGGCGCCGGGAGTCTGGCGATGATGTACTGTGGCAGGGTATTGAGCTGTTCAATCTGTCTCTGTTTTGCAGCGACCCACGATTGATCGTCTGCGGACAGCCGCTGCAGATTCAGTGGTCGCAGCCAGCCATCACTGCGGCGAATGACCACCTGACCATGGCGTTCTGAAACGAAGCTGCCGGTCATGATTTCACCGGTATCCAGCGTCCACTGCCGATCGGCTGCAGCGTGCTGGTGCGGCTCGCCACCATCATGTGCGAGGGCTGTCAGGGCAGACTGACAGCAGAACAGGACGAGCCAGAGCGTACGAGTCATGGAGATTTCACCTCGAAAACAGGTGTCAGGAGCATCGGAATTACTGCTGGTCGGAACCCGTCAGGTATTCCAGCTGCTGTTTCGACGCAGACTGGCGGATCGTTTCAAAGGAGACGGCTTCAGCCAGAGCGGCTGTAAACTGCAGTTGTGCACAGGAGACTGTGGACTGCTGAACTTTTTTTTCGTCCATGACTTTCGACGTGCGCAGTCCCTGCAGGCTGGCCATGGCGGTGGTGGTCAGCAGTTGCTGCTGGCGTCGGCAGCGCAATTCGGCATCAAACACCCTGCGCAATTCCTCCTGCTGCGGCGGCAGCAGTGATTTCAGGAAATTCTGCAACTGTGGATCCGGACTGCGTTCCTTTTTTGGTGGGGGCTGTTCGCTGCTGTCGGTCGGAGCTGCCACGGCATATTGCGCGGTCCATGCGGCGACGCGACGAGCCATTCTTTTCAATTCATCACGCTGCTCACTGTCAGCGTTCTTCAATTCCGCTTCCACTTCATGCATACCCGGCAACCCGGATTCGGGCACGAAGGATGATGTTGAGGCCAGCAGCAGCGACTGACGCTGTTCATCGGACAGGCCTTTTTCGAGCTGAGAGAAGATGCGGGCCTGGCGAGCAGCCAGCGCAGCCTCCACGCGCCCGAGTTCCTGCACGTCGCGGCGTGCCTCGGTTTCCAGCGCGCGTATTCTGTTCGGCTGTTTCTGTTCGCGGACTTTTTGCAGCACCTGACACAACTGCTGATCCAACTGCGAAATCTTCTGCTGATCACTGATGGTGTCGGCCAGAACAGAAGCCAGCAGCTTGCGCTGCTGCAGAGAAAGTCTTGCCAGAATCAGCAGACCCACCTGCGGATTGTCGTCAGGTTCCGCCGTAAAGCGAACTCGAACCGGGGCAAACGGCGATTCCGGAGCGGTATCATAGAGCAGCCAGCGTTTTGCCCGCAGAGCGACCTGCTGCAGGATCGCCAGATCTTCGTTGCTGATGCCCTGAAAAGGCCCCGGCAACTGCTCGGACAACAACGGCTCATTCCGGCCTCGACCGCCGCGCTGTCCGTTCTCCTGAACCGGTTTCATGCCCTTTGGCTTGCCTGGCTTCTGAGCATTCGCGGTGCTGCAGACAAGCAGGCAGGACAGCACTGCCAGAGCAAGCACGGTGACGCGCTGCCGGCGGTGAACTGAGCGTGGATGGTGGTCAGACAATGAGGAGCACATGGTCGGTTGTGTCAGAGAAGAAAAGGATCGAATCGCCAACAATCGCTGCGAGTTCGGTGGCTGAAACGGACTGGCTGAAAACTACTATTCGGCGGACGGCGCGCCGCGGTTGCCACCTTTGGCGGCTCCCTGTGCACCACCTTTGCCACCGCCAGCACCTTTGCCACCGCCACCCTGTTTCATACCACCGCCCTTGCCGCCCTGGCCACCCTGACCGCCGGCCGCATTGCGACCACCTTTTCGCTGCACAGGTGGAGCAGAGGGATCGTAATCGGGGTTCAGTTCGGGCATTTGAGCATCGATGTCGGTGAGGTACTGCCCGAGCATGCGATCCAGCTTTGCAGCCTCGTCGGATCGTGCCTGAGCCAGGTCGCGCTGCTCACCCGGATCCTTTGCAAGGTCATAAAGTTCGACATGGTTGTCTTCAAGGAATCGAATCAGCTTCATGTCACCCAGCAGCAGGGCAGACTGCGGACCGTCGGATGCCTGATAGTGAGGAAAGTGAAAGACCAGCTCGGGTCGCGGTCGCCTGACTGTTCCCTGCCCCTGGTTGCGCAGCAGTGCGGCAAAACTGCCGCCTTCAACCTGCTGCGGGATGGCATCCGCAGGAACGCCGGCCAGTTCGCAGAATGTGGGCAACAGGTCATACCCGACAACTCGCGTGTGGCACCAGGAGTTGGCGGGCAGTCCGGGACCACGGACAATCCACGGAACCCGAATCCCTCCCTCCCAGACGCCACCCTTGCCACCTCGCAGCGAAGCACCACGGCTACCACCACCTCCGGCACCGTTGTCTGAGATGTAGAAGACCCAGGTGGAATCTGTCAGTCCCAGTCGATCAATGGAGTCCATCACTTTGCCGACACCGGTATCGAGGTCTTCGGTGATGGCCGCCACGGCAGCGCGTTTGCCGGCACTGGCTCCCAGCTTCTGTTCATACTTCGCCATGGTGGCCCTGAGCGCATTTTCTGACGCGTGCAGGGCATTCCACGACAACTGAATATAGAATGGTTTACCGGCTTTCCGGGCCTGTGCCATGAACTTTTCGGCCTTGTCCGCCATACCGAAGATATCCACAGGATTGGGGTCCTGGTACTGGAAGGCGTTTTCGTTACCGGTGTCTCCATCAGACTGGTCGTAGCCGTGCTGTTCGGGTCCGCCGCCTGAGATATGCCATTTTCCGTAGTGAGCAGTGGCATAACCGACGGACTGCAGCAGTTCACCGAGCGTTTTTTCGGAGCTGCTGATCTGTTTGATCAGTCGCGGCTCGGTAAGTTTATGTCCGGGTTCAGCGGGAGCCGCCTTGGTCCAGTGCAGTTGCGCCGGACTTTTACCGGTCTGGATGCTGATTCTGGTGGGTGAGCAGACGGGCGCGGGGGAGTAGCCGGCGGAAAATCGCATGCCCTGCGCCGCAAGACGTTCCAGGTTCGGGGTATGGTAGATCTCACCCTTCGATCCAGGGATATCCGGGTGCATGGCTACGGAAGTACCATTCCAGCCCTGATCATCCGACATCATCAGGATGATGTTGGGACGATCAGCCGCAGTGAGCGGAGCCAGCAGCAGGCTGAGCAGACAGGCTGAAGAGAGGCAGATGAAACGCATGAGTCGAACCCTGTGCAGAAGTAAGTAACGGAAGGCGATCAGCGTTTTTTGGCCTTCTTTGGAGGACTGTCAGGAACGACGTTGTTGATGTTGGTAAAGTCCGGTCGTTCCTTACCGTCCGGAGCAGACTTCACGACATGGCGAAAGAGAATGGTATTGTCGATGGCCACATCATCAGTCCAGATGAACTTCGCACCGACAAAGTCATTTTCAAAGTAGGGCTGTTTGGGATCGACTTCTGCTTCAGTGTATTCCTTTGCTGATTTCCAGCTGCTGTCGTCGAAGTTCACGGCCTGCCAGTTTTCGGGGATCGGCAGATTTTCAACGTGGGGATTCTGTGTGTCGCGATTGAGCGGGCCACGGGACACGCACAGCGCTTTCCACGCCGAGCTGGTGACTGTGCCGTCCGAGAACTTCAGGATGAATCCACCGTCGCCGATGTTGGTGTTGGCGTATTCCATGCCGGTTTCAGGGCTGGCGTTATCGCGAGCCATCACGGCAATGGTCATGGGGTAGGAAGGCAGCAGGTCAACGGAGATGACATTGTGCGGAATGAAGGTTATGGAATCCACGGCCACAAGTTCGCCATTGATCCAGAGCATAAAATTGTTGTCAGCGTAGATGTTGGCGCGGATGGTATCCGTCATTGACGGCTTGCGGATTTTACCGGCCGGCGGCTGACCGTTCTGGCGCGGTGGCTGAGCGGAGGCAACCGCCCAGATGAACAGCGCAACGCCGGCGAACGCGGCAATGGCAGAAAACACCTTCCTCATTGTCTACTCCTGTTCAATCCGCCATTCCGGCGGATGGTGACTGTCGTGGCTGAAAAAAGCGGGCTCCAGAGAATCTTCAGAGACCAGCGTCATGCGAAGTGTCAGACGATCCGGGCCGTAGGGCATGTCGATAAACCGCAGCTGATGGATGTCTCCGGTGAGTGCATCGTAGGAAATCTCCACGCGACCCGGGCCCGGCACTTTGCGACGCCGCACGGCAATCATTAACTGATCGGTCTGTTCCGCAGATTCTTCAGCAGCGCTGGTGGCTGTCGCACCCGGAAACACCTGCATGTGGTAATTGGACTTCAACTGAGCAAGCAACTGATCGATCTGCACAAAGGACATCGAATGTTCGTGGCCGGGAATGTCGCGACTGAAATGTGCGGGGTTGCGACTGACGCGGACAGACTGATCCGGGCGCACCGCCCAGCTGCACACACCGTCACTGCCGGTCAGAAACTGCGTGCCGTCCGGCAGCGTTCTGGTGAGTACAAAATGGCCTCCGCTGCGAACGCACAGCAGAGCACCGTCAAGTGACACCTTGGGCGGACGCTGTGCAGCCCGGCCTGGCACCGTGCGACGCCGGCGAAGATCCGGAACCACCGTTTCTTCAACCGCCAGCTGCCACGTGCGATCCACCTGTCGAGCACTGGCCTGCAACAACCGCTGCAGTTCGGCCGAAGCTGCGGCAGCAGGAGTCCCGGCAAGTCCGGACCAGAATAAAAGTCCCGCTGACACACCAATCAGCAGAACACAGACTGCCGTCAGAAACCTGCGCAGTTGACGACGACTGACGAACGATCGACCTGAAACCGGCACAACAGACGCCGACCGTGCAGACAGCGTCCCTGCCGTCGCAGCAGACGCCAGCATTCCCATATTCCGCAGACGATCATGCAGCAGATGCTGCCGAGCAAAATGATCGGTCAACGGAGGTGACTGCAACAGCAACTGCTGCAGATGCTGCAACTGCTGAGCATCCAACTGGTCGTCGAGATAGCCACTGATCAGCAGGTCCGTCAACTGCGGTTCGGATTCGCTGCTCATGCCGGACCCTCCATCGCAGCACGCCGCTGCAGACACTCACGCAAGTGATCACGAATCCGCTGCAGGGCCTTGGAGACTGTGTTGGGGTTCATTTCAAGAATGCGGCCCATGGCGGCGGGTTTCAGATCCTGAGCATAACGCAATTCAAACAACTGCCGCTCACGGTCCTCGAGACCCGCCAGACATTCGCGAAGATATTCCAGCTGACGCAGATGCTCGGCCGATGAGACACGCTCAAAAGAGGCCGCCACCAGCTCGACAAGACCCTCATCCAGCAGCAGGCGATCGCGACTGCAGCGACGCAGGTAAAGCCGGATCTGGTTCTGAGCAACACCCAGTGCCCACGCCAGAAACGGGCGGTCGGAATCATACCGAGGACTGCTTTCCAGTACCGCGACGGCCGTTTCCTGCAGAACATCGTCGCGATCCGTGAAATCCCGCACGATGGACGTAATGAAGGCCGACACAACAGGCTGAGCAAGTGTCCACTGCCTCATTACGGTTCTGGTGTGTTCGTTCATTTGGTATGCTTCCGCCTTTCCGTGAATCCTTAACCAGTGCGTGCGGAACGTGACAGAGAAAAGCTGCAAAACGGATGACTCACTGAGAAAACCCGGGAATCAGCGGCGTGAAGCCGGGGATTTTCGGGTTTTGAATCAGAAATGTGTGCCACTTTTGCTTTTTGTGCCGGGGGAAAGATTCATGAATTCTGCTGTGTCCGTTGTGCGGTCTGGTGTGTGTGTTTTGGCGGGCCTGCTGGCGTCAACGGCCGGTGCCGTGCAGCCACCGGCAGGCCGGGGTGAGGCCACCGCAACAGCCAGCGCTACGGTATCCGTGGCAGCCGCCGATCAGTCTGAGCGGGTGGTGGTGGCGGCTGAATTGCTGCTGAAGCAACTGTCGGCTGAACAGCGGCAGGCGGCCTTGTTTCGATTCAACGATGATGAGCAGCGTGTGCGATGGTCGAATCTGCCGTCGGGAATCTTTGCCCGTCGTGGCCTGCGGATGGGGGATCTGAATGCGCAGCAGCGACAGGCGGTGCTGGACGTGGTCAGGGCGACTCTGAGTCCGGCAGGATATCAGGCAGTGCTGGACAACACGGCAGCGGACGAGCAGTTGAAGTCTGGTGGCGGTGGAGGTCGAGTCAGGTTCGGCAGTGACGAGTTTTATTTTTCGCTGCTGGGTCAGCCTTCCCGTGAGGAGGCGTGGATGTGGCAGTTCGGGGGTCACCATCTGGCTGTGAACGCGACCGTGATTGGTCCCCGGAT
>CAITYU010000166.1 GCA_903896675.1 uncultured Planctomycetaceae bacterium | reverse complement strand
GCTGCGATCGTCGGCCCGGATAATTTCAATACCCGGTGCCGCAGCCGCCTGCTCCACCAGCTCCGCCATGCTCATTCCCAAAGCACCGGCAATCTTGACTGTGACCGCCAGCGTCGGATTGGCCTGCTCACGCTCGATCTGGCTGAGCATCGAGCGGCTGACACCGGACGCCCGCGACAGCACATCCAGTGACCACCCGCGATCACGACGCAACTGGTGAATCCTTCGACACACATGCCGACTGACATCCTCGGCCGATTCAGCTGATGCGGATGACTGAGCAGCATCAGCAGCAGAACGCGCGGATTTCATCCGTTCACCACTTCCGGATTTCAATATACTGGACAATTCTTCTTGCAAATCGAATATCGCTCCGTGTACTATACCGCACGCAATCTCCAGTATATTCAAAAACCGCTGAAATTCGCGAAAGAAACTCAGATGAAAGCCCTCGTCAAACGCCACGCGGAAAAGGGGCTCTGGCTCGAAGACGTTCCGGAACCCAAAGTCGGCGTCAATGATGTTCTGATCAAAGTCGACAGAACCGGCATCTGCGGTACGGACGTGCACATCCATGAATGGGATGCGTGGGCACAACGCACCATCCCGGTGCCCATGGTGGTCGGGCATGAATTTGTCGGTGAGATTGTCGAAGTCGGCTCCAACGTCGCGGATTTTCATCCGGGTGACATTGTCAGCGGCGAAGGTCATGTGGTCTGCGGCCGCTGTCGCAACTGCCTTGCCGGACGTCGACACCTGTGTCCCAAAACTCAGGGAATCGGCGTCAATCGCCCCGGGGCCTTCGCGGAATACATCGCGCTGCCCATGACCAATGTCTGGCATCATCACCACGGCATTGATCGCGATATCGCTTCCATCTTCGATCCGTTCGGCAACGCTGTCCATACGGCTCTGGCCTTCCCCGTGCTGGGCGAAGATGTGCTGATAACCGGGGCCGGACCGATCGGTCTGATGGCCGCTGCGGTTGTTCGCCACGCCGGCGCACGCTTCGTGGTCGTTACCGACGTCAATCCGTGGCGTCTGCAACTGGCTCAGAAAATGGGCGCTACGCGCACCGTGGATGTGCGTTCCGAACGCCTGGAAGATGTGCAGCGGGAACTGGGAATGGTCGAAGGCTTCGATGTCGGACTGGAAATGTCCGGCAATGCAGACGCCTTCCGCAGCATGCTGGCCAATATGGCTCATGGTGGCAAAGTGGCCATGCTCGGCATCCCAACCACCGAGATTGCCATCGACTGGACTCAGGTCGTGTTCAATATGCTGACCATTCACGGCATCTACGGACGCGAAATGTACGAAACGTGGTATAAGATGACCGTCATGCTGCAAAGCGGGCTCGATATCAGCCCCGTCATCACCCATCGACTGCACTACACAGAATTCGCCAAAGGCTTCGAAGCCATGAAGTCCGGCCAGTCCGGCAAAGTCATTCTGAACTGGAACAACTGAAGCGTCAGGAAAATCGCCATGTCCGGTCTCACAGATCATGCTGTTGCTGAACTGCAGTCCATCCGTTCGCAGGGACTGTTCAAAGCGGAACGCACCATCGATTCACCTCAGAACACCAGCATCCGCCTCGCCGATGCCAGTCAGGTTGTGAATCTTTGTGCCAATAATTATCTGGGGCTGGCTGATCACCCGGCCATCGTGCAGGCTGCCCGCGAAGCACTCGATCGCTGGGGTTACGGCATGGCCTCCGTCCGCTTCATCTGCGGCACACAGTCGGTCCACCACGCCCTGGAACAGCGGATCAGCAGTTTCCTCGGTACCGATGACACCATCCTCTACAGCTCGTGCTTCGATGCCAACGGCGGTCTGTTCGAAACACTGCTCACGGAACAGGACGCCATCATCTCGGATCAGCTCAACCATGCCAGCATCATCGACGGCATCCGGCTGTGCAAGGCCCAGCGTTATCGCTACCGCAACAATGATATGGCCGACCTCGAACAGCAGCTGCAGGCCGCTCAGGGTTGCCGCAATCGACTGATTGCCACCGATGGCGTGTTCTCCATGGATGGTTACCTCGCCAGACTGCCGGAGATCTGCGAACTGGCCGATCGCTACAACGCGTCCATTATGGTGGACGATTCCCATGCCGTCGGCTTCGTCGGGCCCTCCGGAAAAGGCACCCCGGAACACTTCGGTGTGGCCAGCCGCATCGACATCATCACCGGCACACTCGGTAAGGCACTCGGTGGGGCTTCCGGTGGCTATACCAGCGGACGCAAACCCCTGATCGATCTGCTGCGGCAGCGATCACGCCCCTACCTGTTCTCAAATACGCTGGCACCACCCATCGCCGCCGCCTCACTCAAAGCCCTCGAACTCATCAGCGAATCCGACCAGCTCCGCACCCGGTTACGCAGAAATACCGCCTTCTTTCGCTCCGCCATGAACGCCGCCGGATTCCGCGTTCTGCCCGGTGATCACCCGATCGCACCCGTCATGATCGGTGACGCAGCACTGGCCACTCGCATGGCCAATGCCCTGCTGGAACTGGGTATCTACGTCATCGGCTTCTCGTTCCCGGTCGTACCCCGCGGTGAAGCGCGCATCCGCACGCAGATGTCCGCCGCTCACTCACAGGCACAACTGGAACATGCCGTCGATGCCTTCATCCGCGTCGGCAAAGATCTCAGCATCATCTGATTGTC
>CAITYU010000165.1 GCA_903896675.1 uncultured Planctomycetaceae bacterium | reverse complement strand
GTCTGGGGGCGGTGGTTTCGAACGGGCGGATTTTCTACACATCTCAGGCCAGTGGCTTCGTGGTGTCGCAGACCTATGGTGACGAGGCCTCCAGAGTCGGGCCGATCTGGGAACGTTGATGAGCGAGTGGTGGTTGAGTGTCAGGCTTCTGGTGCTGCAGGGGGTAAGCCGGGCCCGGGGGGGGCCGAACAGACAGGAAGCAGGGTCGCCGCACCAGATCCCAGGAAATAAGCGGTGTGCATCCGTGGCGAAAGGATCCCTCGCACTCCCTCAGCGCAACCGCTTTCGCTTCATTCATGATTGGAAATCGCGGTGCCTTCGGATTGGCTGCCGCAGCGATTTGCAGAATCAGTTTCCGGAAAGTCTGCGGAATCCTGGCGGACTGGGCTGACTGGCTGGCCTTAACCATCCAGAGAGCTCAAGTCGGCACGAAGCCGCCTGTAACGAGTTCGGAGAGACAACAAAAGGACAGACTGGCGGTCGCCTGAGGGGGGTGGCTGCTGGTACTGTCTTTTTGTTGTTGCGCTATTCACCTCAGTCAGTGTTTGGCAGAGTGCTTGACTTGGTTCTGCGACTGGAACTTCGTGCATTTCTGAAGCGGGGTACATACGTCGGTTGGGGTGTTTATTCGAATTTGGTCATTAGGCGTCCCCCCCTCCCCCCCGGCATTTTGGGGCTCAACGTCCAGTGAAGTGCGCGGTGTGAGGCAGTCTTTTAACCACGAAAGACACGAATTCCGGGAGGGCGAGGCCACCGCCGAGCCGGACGTCAGTGTTCAGTATTCAGTATTCAGTGTTCAGTATTCAGTATTCAGTATTCAGTGTTCAGTATTCAGTAATCGCAAAGTCCCCCCGTGGGAGGGCGAGGCTCCTGCAGAGCCGCGAGGTCGAGCGGCGTTGCAGGTGCGTCGGCTCAGCAGGAGCTTCGCCCTCCCGAAGGGGCGCAACACGACTCCCCTTTTTCGGGGGCGTGGGGGCATAAGTTGCCCGGGCTAAAGCCCACGCTACGGTTTTTGTCACCCCGCGTCATTTGAAAACCACTGAGTTTTCAGCCAACTGACCGACCCACGCAGCACCCTGCTCGCTGCGATCAAGGTGTAGCCGCGGCAGTGTATTTGACAGGACATCAGTCCTGATCGTCCGCGGTGCCGCGACGACGACGGGGGCGCGCAGCATGACAGGCCGCCTCATAGGCCGCTCCTGCCGCCTTCGCCATCAAATGCACGACACGACCGTCCGGCTGCCACGGCAGTGATTCCGCATCCTTCCGTCGAAACATCCGCTCCAGACACTCCTCCAGCAAATCCTCAAGTTTCCGCACGTCATCATGATCCATCACCACTCTCCCTGCTCATCAGACCCACTCCAGACACTTCAGGCTGGCCGGAGCCCCATCCCAGGGTCGCACCTCAGTTCGCTCACGACGCTCCGAAAAATGCGCACAGACGCCGAATTGATCCAACCCCGTCCAGTCTGCCAGTCTCACGCCGGAACCGTCCGCTGCACCAAAATCCTCAGCCGCCAGCTCCAGTTGCTGAACATCATCCCCACCCGGAATCTCACGCTCGCAGACCCATGTCAACCGCGGACCCCGGTAATTCCGCCACTCGTTCTGCACGATCACGAACGTCAGCCGATTCGTGCGTTCCATCTGCAGACTGATCCGCAGGCGAGCCCCGACTGCACCGTGGTACAAGGGGTCCGTCAGTTTCCGTGTCCACGTCTGCACCAGACTGATATGTCCCGCATTCAACTGATACCAGTCCCGCAGTCCGCGCGAAAAATCATCGATCAGCGAACCACGCTGCAAAGTCGCCTGCACGCCCGCCGCCTGCAACTGCTGCGAAGTTGCTGACAGCAGCACACTGCTTAAACACAGCCGCTGCACCGGTTCACGAAATCCGGGCAGCTCCGACATGTCCACCGGCTGCGGCAGTCGGTAAAACACATTCGCAAAGGCAAACAGCGACCGCTCCAGTGATTCCAGTGGCAGGCTGGCCTGAAAACACTGCCCTGTACTACCGGCCTGACCCTGCTTCGCCGTCGGCCTCGGCTGGCCACGCTGCGCAGCAACATCCGTACTGCGCCAGAATCTGGCTCGCGGGTCCCCGTCCACGCTGTAATACACGTCACAGCGATCCACCGCCCAGTCATGCTCCGGCAGATTGACCTGCAGGCCCGGAGCCTGCCCCGGATCCAGCAACAGCCGGACTGCCGGCGTTTCCGGAAGTGCCGGCCCGCCCTGCAGGTGCTGGTCCAGCCACAATGGCAGCGCCACCGCTGTCTCTTCCGCCAGCCGGTGATTCATGTGAATCGTCCAGCTGTACCGCAGCGGCTGATCGGGAATCAGCAGATTCGTCCGGTAAACGTCGTCCATCCACCCGTGAAAATCATTGGTGGCACTGCGATGCAGCAGGGGACAGCGAATCAGCGGCGCGACACTTTCAAAACTGAGTGTGCTGCGGAACAGTTCAAGGTCACCCGTGACGTGATCCTGCGGACGGCCACGATCCCCGGCGAATTCATGCAGCTGCCACCGCCAGCCGGCTCCGCCAACCCCCGGCACTGCCACTCGGACTCGCCGATCCGCAGCCGCCGTGTACATCGTCAGATTGCCACCCATCGAATATCCATGGACTCCCAGTCGTTCCGGGTCCACCTCCGGCTGCTGTTCCAGAAACGTTAATGCTCGCTGGCAGCCCAGTGTCAGGATATACCAGTTGTTATTGCGAGGATCCTCGCGATCCGTCAGCCACTGCTGTGGACCAGGCAGCACGGATGCGTAGCCTGCGACATTCAGCTGAGTCGGGTCGAGACGACCCCAGTCGGTCGCCGGATCACCCGGTTCCGCACCTTCCAGTGGGTTGGTGGGCGGTTGCCCGGTGCTGCTGCCGCCCCAACTGATGCTGAGCCCCGCATACCCGCGAGCCGCCAGAAAACGGACTTCACTGAGCGACCCACGCTGACCGCCACCGTGGATGTGCAGCACGCCCGGCAGTTTCCGGGACGGTTGTCGTTCCGGAAATCCATAAATCGCCGTCAGTCGAGCCGCCGTGCCACGAAAATGGGCCACCAGAAAACGCACATGTCGCAGGATCACGCCATCCGCCTGCCACTCCCGGATCAGTTCAGTCTGCAGCGGGTCGTGACGCGGATCAAACAGGGCCCACAGTTCGGCGGCCGTTCGCGGCACCACAGCAGATTCGTCCGCTGTGGCGAACATGCGCGCCTGTGCGGACCGGTCGGGCCAGCCACACAACGTGGTGGCCGCCGCCATTGTCGCGGCCAGCAGATTCCGCCGACTGCATTGTGATTCATTCTCAACCGGGTTGCGGCAGGCTTGTGATATCGCGGCACGATGTGTCATGAGTGAACCTGTACTGAAGGTGTGCTGAACAGCCGCTGCACATCAGGCTTGACCACCTTGCCCATGGCATTTCGTGGCAAAGCCCTGCAGATCAGCAGATGTTTGGGCAGCTTATAATATGACAGACGTTCACGGCACCAGTCTTTCAGAGCCGGCAGATCCAGTTCGTGCTGTGAGTGCAGCACGACGGCGACAGCGACAGCTTCCCCCCACATCTCGTCCGGCAACCCCACCACGGCACATTCGCGAATCCCCGGATGTTCCAGCAGGACCGCTTCAATTTCCAGGGCTGAAAGTTTGTATCCGCCACTCTTGATAATATCGACGGACTGGCGTCCCAGAATGCGATAGTAACCTTTTTCCAGCACCGCCACATCACCCGTGCAGAACCAGCCGTCGCAGAAAGCTGACGCAGTGGCTTCCGGACGCTGCCAGTATTCCAGAAAGACGCCGGCACCACGAATCCGAATCTCACCCGGGACCTGTTCCGCTGTGATTTCCTGCCCCTGTTCGTCCACGAGGCATGCAGCCACGCCGGGTAACGGTTCACCGACTGAGCCTGCCCGACGTTCACCCTGCAGCGGGTTGGACAGTGCCATGCCGATTTCCGTCATGCCATAACGTTCCAGCAGAGTCTGTCCGGTCAGCGATTGCCAGCGTTCATGGACGGTTGCCGGCAGAGCGGCGGAACCGGAGACCATCAGTCGCAGGCGACTGAATGCCGCACACACTGCAGCGGCGTCCATGTCCGGCAATTCTTCAATGCAGCGAATCAGACGCACATAGATGGTCGGCACAGCCATAAACAACGTGAAGGCATCCTGCTGCAGACGCTGCAGGATCTGCTGCTGCTCAAATCCCTCAAACGGTTCGATCTGCGCACCGCTGTAGAGGGCGCACGAGACGACATTGATGATTCCGTGAATGTGATGCAGTGGCAGAAACAGGGGAATTCGGTCCGACGCCTGCCACGCCCACGCCTGCACCAGAGATTCGATCTGCGCCTGAATG
>CAITYU010000164.1 GCA_903896675.1 uncultured Planctomycetaceae bacterium | reverse complement strand
GAAGCTGCAGAAGATCCTTGAGCTGGCTCAGCCGGTGCTGGGCACTGACGACCTGACAGTCGAAATGGAGTACGAGACGTCGGTGACGGTGGTGTATCCACTGTCAGCCATCGAACAGACTCCGTCCGGTCTGCTGTTTTCCCTCGCATTGAAGCACACGGCGTGTCTGGCACCTGAGCTGTGTCTGCCGCAGCTGCCCAATACCGGCGGTTGCTGTGGTCCGACAGGTTGCTGCTGAAAGCTTTAAACTCTTTTGCTGTAATTACTGGAATACGTCATGACAGTCAGGACAGTATTATTCGTCTGCGTGGAAAATTCGAATCGCAGTCAGATGGCCGAAGCCTTTGCGAAGATGCACGGGGGAGCCGGAATTCAGGCATTCAGTGCCGGATCACGGCCATCGGGTCGCATCAACCCAAAGGCCATTGCGGCTATGCAGGAACGGGGCTATGACCTGACGACTCACGACAGCAAAGGGCTCAGTGAGTTCAACGGCAGACAGGTTGACGCTGCCGTTACGATGGGTTGTGGTGACGAGTGTCCGCTGGTGGAGACAGCGTTGCGGGTGGACTGGAAAATCCCGGATCCTCGTGAGATGCCGCCGGAAGAATTCCGGCAGGTGCGTGATCTGATCGAGACGAAGGTGCTGGAACTGCTGCAGCAGCTGCAGGGCTGACGCTGCGGATACCGCGGAGGACAATCAGAGCGAAGGGCAACCACCAGATCACGTCGTGAATGGGGATCAGCCGCAGCACTCCGGAAGACGTCTGCCCCTGCAGCACGGCCCACGCCATGCCAATGGGGCCCAGAGTCTTCGCCAGCAGTCCCAGTGCAACGGTCAGCCAGTGCCGCAATGGGTCGGTACCGGCCACAAGATAGCCAACACCGTACAGCAGAATAATCAGCCCCATACCCTGCCAGAGGAACAGATCCTGTGGCGGCGTGGCATAACCATAGGCGATTGCTGACTGTTGTGGTGCCAGAATGATGAACGGGCCCCAGACGAGGCACTGCAGAGCGGCTGCCCAGAGGCAGATCCGCATCCACGTGGGGGCCTGCTGCCCAGCAGCGGTGATCACTTCAGTTCGGCTTCGAGGCATTCACGGAGACCGGGCTGAGAAAATGTGAACCCCGCTTTTCGCAGTGCATCGGGAGTCACGCGGGCACTGGCCAGCAGCAGCGGTCCGGCCATTTCCCCAAGCACGATTTTCGCCATGAAGCCGGGCAGCGGGAAAATGGTGGGGCGTCGCAGTACCGACCCGAGCGTTTTTGTGAAATCAAAATTGGTGGCGGTGTGCGGGCTGACAGCATTCACCGGGCCGCTGATTTCCGAGTGTTCGACACAATAGGCGAACACGCGAGCCGCGTCCGTTACGCCGATCCAGCTCCAGTACTGTCGGCCACTTCCGACGATGCCACCGGCTCCGAGCCGGAACGGCAACAGCATCTTCTGCAGCGCTCCGCCCTGTGCGGACAAAACCACTCCCAACCGCACCTGGACCACTCGCATGCCAAGGTCGGTGGCAGTCGCCGCTGCTGCTTCCCATTCGCGGCAGACATCGACGAGGAAGCCACTGCCGGGTGCCGAATGCTCGTTCAGGACCTCGTCACCCCGGTCACCGTAGAAGCCGATTGCGGAGGCACACACGAGTGTTTTGGGACGTTTGGTGAGATTTTTCAGTGATTCCACAAGGCTGCGGGTGCCCTGCACGCGGCTGTCGCGAATTTTCTGTTTCTGAGCAGGTGACCAGCGCCCGGCAGCAATGTTTTCGCCTGCGAGGTGCACGATGGCATCAACGCCCTCAAGCCGAGCCGGATTGAGAAACCCGCGGTCTGGTTCCCAGAGGATGGTGGAACTGTCTGTGGATCGACGGCTGATCGGCAGAACGGTGTGGCCGGCTGACTTCAGCAACTGCACGACTCGTCCGCCCACAAGTCCTGAAGCCCCCGACACTGCTACTGTCTGCGTGACCACAAACCTGCTCCGTTCACACTGAGTGATGATTGGACAATCCCCGATGGGTTTTAGGATCGTCGGAGAAAAAGTCAAACTGCGGTGTTCAGAGGTCTGTTCGCTGCAGCTCCGGATCACTGACACGCCCGATCACCAGTGAAACATTGTGTCCGCCGAAGCCGAAGCTGTTATTGACCGCGTATCGGCAGGCATGGTTGACCGCTGTATTCGGGATGTAGTTGAGGTCACATTCCGGATCCGGGGTGTCGTAGTTGATGGTGGGTGGCAGGATGCCGGACGTGAGGGCCAGAGCACAGGCGGACATTTCCACGGCACAGGCGGCACCGATCATATGTCCAAGCATGGATTTGATGGAGCTGATGTGCAGCTTCGAGGCATCGCTGCCGAACACGGATTTCAGCGCAACCGTCTCCATGGCATCATTGTAATGGGTGCTGGTGCCGTGGGCACTGACATAAGTGTCGGCAGCAATGTCGGCCGGGTTCAGGCCGGCTTTCTGGAGTGCCAACTGGATGGCACGCACCGCCTGCCGTCCCTGAGGGTCTGGTTGCGTCAGGTGGAAGGAGTCGCTGGTGGAGCGACCGGAGAGGACTTCCGCCCACGCTCGACCGCCACGCCTGCGCAGATGCTCCTCTGTCTCGAAGATCAGTATTGAGGCACCTTCCGCCATGATGAAGCCCCCGCGCTCGGCGTCAAAGGGACGCATCGACTGTTTTGGGCGGTCATTCATCGTTTTGTTCATGGCCCGCATGTTGACGAAAGACGCGATACCCAGTCGGGTCAGTGAGGCTTCAGTTCCGCCGGTGACGACAAAGTCGGCGTCGCCGCGTCGCAGATACTCAAACGCATCTATCATGGCGTGTCCGGAAGACGAACAGGCGCTGCTGGTGGTGTAGGCAGTCCCCTGAATTCCGAAAGCGAGGCTGACATTTCCCGGAGGCGCGTTGGGCATGAGCATGGGAATGGTGAATGGACTGACTCGCGAGGGCCCCTTGGTCAGCAGCTTTTCGTGCTGGAATTCGTAGGTTTCGAGTCCGGCGAGTCCAGCGCCCAGAATCACAGCGGCACGTTCACCGATTCCGGAAACCGGCAGCCCGGCATCTTCAAGGGCCTCATACGAAGCGTGCACGGCGAACTGCGAGGCTCGGTCCATTTTCCGCGCTGACACACTGTCGTTCACGCTGACGCGGGCGTCGTTGAGATTGCGGACCTCGCCACCGATGTTGACTTCCAGATCCTTCGTGTCGTGCTCGGTGAGCGTGGAAATGCCGCACTGGCTGGAAATGATGTTTTTCCAGAACGTCCGACGATCATTTCCCAGACAACTGACAACCCCGATCCCCGAAATGAAAATCCGTTGCATTCTTTCGGCCCGACTCCAGCGAATGACGATTGTAGACTGTTTTTGAAAACACGTATCCCGACACGACCGATGCGTCCGTGAGTGCTGCCGTTGCCGTATGAGCCGGGAAAACAGGTAATTCAGGGCGTACTAAAGCAAACATCGGCGGGACTTCAACCGTCTGGGGGTGTTTTCGCGACGATCGGTGCTGAGTTGGTCCGGGGAATCCTGCGGAATTTCCTGCGACCTACCGTCGCTTCACAGCCCAAAATTCATCATTTTCGATTGCAGGTCGCGAGCCGGTATGGGAGAAAACACGTTGACAGTGTCATTTTTACGGGGATTCCCGGTCTGTTCTCAGCTTCCTTCCGGTTAACTCAGTCACGGTACCGTTATGACAGCAGCCCACTGGCAGGAAACTCAGGTCATCAATTCGCAGCATTTGCGGCTGACCCGGTTCGTGGTCCCCACCCGCTGCAGCCTGATTTCACCACTGCGTGAGCGACTGCTGAGCGCCATCGCCGAATTTCAGGTGGTTTCGGGATCACGGGAAAACCATTTCTGCATGGCTCTGGAAGAAGCCCTGAACAATGCCTTTTACCACGGCAATCTGGAAATCAGCTCGGAACTGAAGGAGGACGGGACTTCGCGGTTTCTTGACCTCGCCCGCCAGCGTGAGCAGCTTGAACCGTGGAAAAGTCGGCATGTGCAGATAACCGAGCTGGTCGGTCTGTTCGGCCTGTGGATTTCCATTTCCGATGAGGGCAACGGGTTCAATGTCGAGGCCGCGTTTGAACGCTGCAATGACCCCGAACTGATGCTGGCCAGTGGTCGAGGGCTGCTGATCATGCGGGCGTTTACTGACGAACTGTTTTTCAGCGCACGGGGCAACGAAGTCACCATGGTGCTGTACTCTGACGATGCCCGCAAAGAGTTACCGCTGCAGGCGGTTCCCGAAACCGGTGAACTGCTCAGGATGGAATCCGTCAACTGACAACATCGCGTGGCACTGACAACGCAGTCATAACGCAGTGCGGACACTTCTGACGTGAAGCCCGGTCCGGACGAACTACTGATGTTTTTCAAACGCGAGCTGTGTGCGGGAACAATCAGAACAGTTCCGTCAGCGGTTCGCCGGCGTCCAGCAGCTGGTACGGGCGATTCTGATTGTCATAGGCCGTCAGATCCGTGATACCCATCGCATGGTAGACCGTGCGAGCGACATCAGCAGGTGTAAGGGGGCGATCCTGAGGATATTCGGCAAAGCGATCGCTGGAACCGTAGGTCTGACCGCCCCGCAGCCCGCCACCGGCCATGACGTCCGTCAGGCAGTGAGTCCAGTGATCGCGACCGGCACCGGAAGGCCCACCGGAGCGGGGGTCTCCGATTTTCGGCTTGCGCCCCATTTCACTGGTGATCAGAAGTAGTGTCTGTTCGAGCAATCCGCGATGTGACAGATCCTCGACGAGGGCTGAGAAGCCACGATCAAATTCCGGCAGCAGCCAGTCCTGCAGACACTGAAAGTTGTTTCCATGAGTATCCCAGCCACCACCACTGGCGCACTTGCGACGTTCGGCCTGCTTTTCATCGCCCATCCAGAACACTGTGATAAACGGGACACCGGCTTCGGCCAGCCGTCGGGCCAGCAGCAGACTGGTGCCGTTGATCGTTCGCCCGTAGCGGTCCAGCACTTCAGGGGATTCCTGCGAAAGATCAAAGGCGGCGGTTGTGCGGCGGGACATCAGCAGCGAGAAGGCACGCTGCTGCTGAGCCGACCACGATTCCACGGCGGCCGATCGATCAAGGTCGCGCCGCGCATCGTCCAGAGCCTTCAGCATGGACGTGCGATCGGCCAGCCGTCCCGGAGTGATTCCGCCTTCCAGCGTAATGGCCGGTGCCTGAAAACTGGTGGGCTTTTCACGGCTGCCAATGACGTAAAGCGGGTCATACTGAGTTCCGAGGCGGGCGGCGAACTGGCCGGGGCGAGTATACGCAGGGGCGCCCTCCACATGCGGAATCGTGATCGCATTTGTCAGATCCGGATGCGGCGGGCGACGGGAACCAGCCACAGCCGCCATACTGGGCCAGTCTGAAGCGTAAGGAGTGCGGTTGTTGCCGAGGCTGAGGAAAGTGGAGTCCGGAACATGGCCTGTCAGATTGTAGTAGTAGCCTGCATGGTGATCGTTGGTGCTGACAGAACCACCGATGCTGTTGAGCAGAACGAGGTGATGCGCCTGCTGCGCCAGCAGCGGCAGATGCTGGCACAGGGTCACCCCGGGGGCCGATGTGGCAATCGGCTGAAACGGTCCGCGGTATTCCAGGGGAGCTGCGGGTTTCATGTCCCACATGTCGATGTGGGAAGCACCGCCACTGAGAAAAAACAGGATGGTGCTGCGGGCTGTACCCGGAGCGGCGCGGGACGATCGCCCCGCCGCCAGTGGTGATGGCCCCGCAAACACACGACTTTCCGCTCTGGTAAGGGTGGAGCACCCGGCAGCAGCAGCACTAAGGAAGACCCGTCGCTTCATGATGGCTGTGTCTGATGTGCAGAAGGAAGGACCGATCGCAGAGATCTGAGGGGATCGGCAGGCGGGCGGAACGGCGCTGTGTGCGTAATATCCAGCTGAATAATCTCGGATATCTCACCAGACTTTTGCCAGGAAAACAACGTCGAATCCGGGAAATTCCGGGGAACCGAGTGAGTTGCCGGCAGGATTTCTGTGAGCGCCATGCACGCAACGAAGGCGGGAAGCTGATCAATTTGTGCGCCTCACCTCGCTTCCCGTGCAACCCTGTACGCCGTGAGATCTGCCGCAAGGGATTCAAGATCTGTGTCGCTCAGTCGTTTGCAGGTCGATCTGAGCATGGTGATGAAGTGGGCGATTTCCTGTGGCTGAAAGGGATATCCGATGTTGCCTTCCGGCCCGATCGATGTTGCCAGCGTTTTTCCCGAGGCATCGAGGATTACGATCCACGGAATCCCGTCCGCGCCCTCCGGCTGCAGTCGGCCGGCGACCTGTTCCCCATTGGTCATACGCAGGGTGTCGATTTTCAGATCAATGTAGTCTGTGGCAAAGACCGCCTCGTGTTCCTGCATGAACGTGGACAGAACAGTGCACCAACCGCAGTATGGCGAGCCGACGCGGACGAGGACAGCCTTCTGTTCTGTATTGGCGGTGGCCAGCGCTGCCGTCAGCAGTTGCTCTGCATCCTGCTTCGCTGGCAGCCACTTCTGCAGAAACCCCGACACTCGCTGCGGATCATGCTGCGGGCCGATTTCCAGTGATCCTGTTTCCTGATTGGTCAGGACAACTCCGGACGCGTCCAGAACCGTCAGGTGCGGAAACCCGGTCACTCCCGCCTGACCGGCATATTCCAGCATCAGTTCATTATTCTTCCCCTGGTCAATCAACACCAGTTCGAATTCTTCGTGTACGAGCGGCTGCACAGCGGAATCGTTGTGGAAGACATCGTGCAGCTTGTAACACCAGCTGCACCAGTTTCCGCCCCATTCGATCAGCACATGCTTATGGTCGCGCTGGGCTCGTTTCAGTGCCGCAGCGATCAGTTCCCGGCCATTTGATTCCTCGATGTAGATCGGGGTGCGGGCTGCGGCCGCTGGTTTTGTCTCCGCAGGTGCTGCGGCTGTTGTGGGCGCAGTTTCCAATGTGGCCACGGAAGCAGCAGTTGCAGGCTGAGTGGCAGTGCTGTCGGCTGATGCGGGTGCGTCGGAACAGCCTGTGCCTGTGGCGACCAGAACAAACATGGCAGTCAGCAGCGACCTGCGCACGATGGAACTGAAGACAAGTGAAAACTGCGAGCTGATCATCGGAAGCTCCTGCAAACCAGCAAGCTGCAGCCGGATGGCTGGCAGCCGAATGCCTGTGCCATCCACAGTGTGGGCAGGCTGCGGGCATTCGTCAATGGACGGCTGGACACTTTCGCGATGACAGAGCTGGCTGAGGCGCAGCAGTGCATTTGGAATTCCATCGTGCTGCCGTCACCGGTGGCGATTCCACGCAATGGCAAGGGGAGTGGAGGCAAAAGGCAGTATGACGAGTGTGGTAAAGGACAGGATACAGGGCAGGGCTGCTGATGCCAGTTCCTGAGGTTGCAGCAGCAGTGCAAGGCAGTTCAGAGCAATCCAGAGTCCGACGCAGCGTCGAACGACTCGATGCGAAACCAGTGCTCTGCGAACGGCTGACACGAAAGCCAGCCACGTGCCGGTCAGTACCAATACGCAGATCAGCACAGACAGGCACAGCGGCAGCAACTGTTTGATTTGCCGGGAGGCCCAATGGTCGGTCAGCAGACTGAAAAGGATACCGGCCAGCATTGTGGAAACAAATGCGACGGAGAAGCCGGTAAAACGCCCTGTCAGAACGGCTGAAGAGACGCAGTTGATTCCGATCCATGTCGCCAGCAGTGACCCGGGCAGATACCAGCCAATGGAGGGTGAATGCACCATGGTTGGCAGCGGAACATCCGTGAGCAGACACAGAAGCCCCCCGGCGACCGTTGCCAGTGCCCACAGCGTCCAGCCCGAGGCCACAGCGCGGGCCGCTGTCTGCAGAATCACGCTGGCATAATTCGCATTTGTGAAGGGCCGTGAGGACAGAAAACTGCTCATCTGGTCGAAAGGCTCACGGGTATTCAGGTCGCGAATCGTGGCAGAGTGATCGCGGGACTGTGCGCCAGTGGAAGTCGTCCCCAGCAGCAGTCCGGTGAGGCCTGCGACGATCGGCAGCAGTAAACCGCCTGCCAGTGCAAACTGTTCGAAATCCAGCAGCGATTCGCCCCAGTTGCCTGTGATCAGCAGCCTGATCGGCACAACCATGGCATTCATAAAGACAACGAAAGCCACGATCGTCGGCAGGGCAATGCCCTTTGAACGCCACTCAAACCACAGTTGTGCCTCCATGGCGGACCTGAATTCTGTGTCTGACCTGAACAGCCGATCCGCCGCAGACTCGAGTGAACGTTCGACAGCTTTCCATACGGGTAATGGCTGCAGGCGTTCACCGCAACGATCGCGCGCGACAGTTTGTACTGTCAGGACAAAACAGACTGCATAACTCAGAATGGCAGTGCAGACTTCAATGATGGTGACATCGTACCAGTAATGCGAAGGCTGCTGAAACCACTGACCGTAACGGGCTCCGAACCAGCAGAACGAAAGGACCACAGGGATGGATGCCAGCAAAATGGATCGCAGCGTGCGGTGAGACAGGCCTGCCAGCATCTGGGCTGAGGCCCACGCTCCTGCTGCAAACATCGCAGGTCCGACCACGGGCTGCTGCAGGCCAAACCACGCGTTCTGAAGGCTGAGCGCGGAGGCGACTTCAAGACTGAGAATCAGACTGCCGGGCAACAGGTGCGAGGCCACGATGCAAGCAGTGGAAACGGGCAGCAGAAAGAGTCGCGACAGTGAGCCCTGAGCAGCCACAATTCCCAACCCGAACATCAGCATGGTCAACGGCAACAGGATCACGTGCAGGATCACAAAAACCGGGTCAGCAAAGTCCGCGTCGACCTGCCTGAACGCGGTGTACAGCAGAAACGGCCACGCATTGCCGAACAGAAACCAGCCGGAAATCTGCCAGCGACCGCGACTCATCATTTCCCAAAGCATGGCCCCGGAAACAGAGTGCATGCAATGCTCCTGTGGTGACAAAAGTCTGAGTTACTGCAGGACGCGACTGACAAAGATTTCATCCAGGGTCAGCAGAGTTTC
>CAITYU010000163.1 GCA_903896675.1 uncultured Planctomycetaceae bacterium | reverse complement strand
ACGCTCCGCGTCCAGAGTCAACCGCTGATCACTGGCCCGACACAACTGCAACAGCCGCTCGAAACGAGATGACTCTGCTGTACCCGGAGTACAGATCTCACGAAAGACCACATCGTCCACCCAGTCCGGCAGCAGCCGCGCTCCGGCAGGAGCAGTCAGTGACAGCTTTTCACCCGACTGCAGCTCGATCTCTCCCACAGACCCTGCCGCGGAATGACCGGCATGCCACAAACCACCATGCATGTCCGCACCCCGCTGAGTGAAGACAGTTCGCAGGAATTCCACGAAGTCGCCACGAGTCTCCGAATCGGCGGAATGCAGAATCGTGACACCCGCAGACAATTGCCCGATCACGCGATCACGCAGCGAACGAAAACCATGAATTGACACAGACTGCAGATGCATCGTTGAAGATCCTTCTTCGCTGACCCCGTATCGAAGACTCAGGCCGCCGGCCAGAGCACCCTCAGTGTTTCCGGAACCTCGCTGCCTGCCCCCAGTGGCAGACCCTGCAGCGGACAACAGGCAGACTGCACAGCCTGCCGACGCAGATACCGTCGCTGCACCGTATCCGCCAGTTCCCGACACAGCACTTCCATCCCTGATTCCAGCGACAATTCACTGCGATCCGAAAAACGGATCCGCGCCGGCCACGCTCCCGCATGACCCGCACACACCCCGGCTCGCAGTTCCCGCAGCAGCTCCACTTCACACAGCAAAGCACCACCGTGGCCTGCTGCTGTCAACCGGCCGTCAATCTCCCACTCCACAACTGTCGTCCCGCGTGAACCGGCCAGACTGCGACTGGCCGCATTCAGCAACTGCAGCAGCTGCGGCGGAGTCGTACCGTCAGGACAGGTCAGCCGCTCACGAACAAATCGCAGCACCTCCACTGCACAGGAACGCTCCGAGATTGACTGCCGCTGCAGATCCACCTCACACACCAGACATCCATTGCCACCCGACTCGGCTGCCGATAATGGCTGCACCGGACCACTGTCGGCAGGCGACTGAAAATAAACCACACCCGGTGATTTCGGACTGCTGTCTGCCCCGACGCACAACGAACCCGCCGCAATTCGGTCGGGAAACGTCACACTGAGACGCACCCCCGGCAGTTCTGATCGCACCTGCAGGCATTGACCCGCCGGCACCACCAGAGCAGAAACACCGGCAGCAGACACCGCCTCGGCAGCATCCGCACCCGCCAGCACCAGTTGCACTCCCGCCGCACGCAGTCGTTCCTGCTGGCCAGCCAGCCACAACGCCGCCACCCGCAGATCCTCAGAATGCTCGGTCAACCGCCCGGCCACATACACAAACTGACAGCCTGCAGCCACCGCAGCGTCAAATAACTGGATCACCGACTGCCGAACTGCGGAAGCAGCGATTCGTCTGAGCCATTCCGGGCTGTCAGCCAGCCCGACAATCGGGCTGCCCAGACACAGCGATCCGGCATGCACAAATCGCACCAACGACATCCCAGGCCTCCTGCCACGGACCACAATCCCTCTGCTCTCTGCAGACGCCTTTCTGCAGTTGAAACTGCCAATCTAGGCAATTTTTCAGGATCGCTCCAGACCAAATCAGCAGAAACTGCCGCAGTCCGAATTCCAGCAGTGCGCCCGCCAGCCAGCCAGCCACTCAGGAGACCGGCAGCAATTCAGCAATTGGCTCGCCGAACGGAAGAATTGGCATCGGACGACCACTGTGGTCGGGAAACGATTGAGTCCAGTCGATTCCCAGATGGCGGTACACCGTGGCCCACAGGTCATTCGGAGTCAACGGACGCTCCTTCGGCTCCTCACCCTTCGAATTCGTGCTGCCAATCACCTGCCCCGTCCGCATGCCGCCACCAGCCACCAGCATGGACATGGCCTGCGGCCAGTGATCCCGCCCCGGCTGCATCACACCCGTCTGACTGCCCACCGTGGAGTTGATTCGCGGAGTCCTTCCGAATTCCCCCGTCACAACCAGCAGCACACGCTTGTCCAGGCCCCGCGCATAAATGTCCTCCACCAGCGCCGTCACCGCCTGGTCGTAAATCGGGAATCGCACCAGCGCGTCGTCGAACAGGTGACAGTTCACCGCATGCGAATCCCAGTTATACGTGCCGTTCTTCAGCCACGGCACACCCGACTGATAGGGATTCTCCATCACCATCGTCACAAAACTGCAACCCGCCTCAACCAGCCGCCGAGCCAGTAACGCCCGCTGACCCCAGCAGTGCTGACCATAACGATCCCTCAGCTCCGCAGGCTCCTGCGACAGATCAAAAGCCCGCCGCGCATCGTCACTGGTCAGCATCGAAACCGCCTGACGATTGAACTGATCCATCGCCTGCATCACACCGCTCTCGTCAATGCCACGACGCAGACGGTCAAAACCATTCAACAACAGTACGCGGTCCGACAGACGTCCCGCAGCCGACTGATCCACCGACAGATTCTTTACGCTGAACCCCGGTTCGCCCGGATCCCCCGGAACGTTGAATGGTGTGCAGGAAGGACCCAGATAGGCCGCACCAAAGCTGTAAATATCCACACCCGCACGGCCAGGCTCGGTTCCCGAAATATAGTTCGGCAGCGACGATGACACACGCTCTCGACACCTGGCAACGATCGAGCCGACCGCAGGAGCATCGTTGACGAAACCCGTCGGGGTCGCCGGCATGCGGCCAGTCAGAAATCGCTTGTGACCACCACCATGGTCCGCAAACTCATGAGCCACGGAACGAATGATATTGTATCGATCCGCACACTGCGCATGCCGCGGCAACAGCTCACAGACCTGTAATCCCGGAACCCGAGTCGCAATCGGCGAAAACAAACCCCGATACTCAGCCGGTGCCTCCGGCTTCATATCGTACATCTCCATGTGCGGAGGTCCGCCCGGAAGCCAGATGAATATCACCGACGTGTCCGGCACTCCGGAACCCGCTCCCGGCTGCTCAGCCCGCAATTTCAAATAGTCGCCCAGACCCAGCATCCCCAGACCCAGCGAACCGGCCTCCAGAAAACTTCGCCTGGAAACAGGGCCAGGACAAAGTGCAGCCGTAATCCGAGAAGCAGCAGTGCGGGTCGTCGACATTAAACTCTCCCTTCACCTCTCATCTTCCAGTCACTGTCAGGGAATGTCAACGCTCAACCACCCACCAACACCATCGCCAGAGCGCAAAAAAACGTCCTCCGACGAACGGCCAGATGTGCGGGGAGTGAACTGTTGGAAGCTGGGGAGGCCGATCAGGCTGGGTCACCAAATCGACTATTGGCTTGGAAGTTCAGCACGTCTGACGATCGTCGGAGGACGCTCGATGCATTCATCTTCAGCAGTTCTTGTGCCAAATCCAAAAAAACACTCACAATGTTCCCCCACCCTCAGCGATCCTGATGATTGGAACGATTTTCCGCTCAATCACTGGATTTTCGCAGTTCGTCTGCTACTGTTTCGGCGCCGAATGCGACGGCTGCAGATCTGAAGTTCGGCGCCGAAACTGGTTTTCGGCAGAAATTTTCGGCGCTGAGGCGGTTCGGCGCAAGCAAATCTTCGGCGCCGAAGGGGTGTCATGAGCGTTTTGAGTGCCCGATCGCGAACGACAGCCGGAAACATGTCCGACGGCCGGTGGCTGGTCGCCGCTTTCCTCGGTTTCACGGTGTTCTACTGCGTCGTCACGCTCTGGTACGTCGCCACCTTTCCCGATGCCGGACTCCGCTGCCTGCTGCCGGAATCCAGCCGTTCGGGACCAGGAATCGAGATTCAGGAATACCTCGACGTCTCGTGGGCCGTCACCGATCCGGCCCCGCGTCCTGGAGACCGTCTGCTGCGTTTGAATGGCCAGCGAGTCTCCACCTTTCTCGATTTTGTGCAGGTTCTGCAGGGGCTGCGGTATGCTCAAATTCCCCCAGGTGGGCAGCTTGCCCCCGGGTCTGACCCCGTCGAACTGAAAGTGCCGCCGCTCGTCGAAGTCTACTCCCGCGATCCCGGCACCCCCGCCATCCGACTGGTCGCGGTGGAGTACCAGCGGAGCGATGCAATCGCTGGCCCGGACGGGAAAACCCTGACGCAAACGGCCTTTCTGCCTGTGCGTCCGGTGACCACAACCGAAATTGGCCTGACCATCATCTGGTTTGGCTGCCAGCTGACGATTCTGATGTTTGCCGTCACTTCATGGTGGTATCGCCCCTATGACCGTGTCGCCCGCGCATTCTGTCTGATGTCCACAGCGGCCATGGGGGCGTTTGTGCCGGGATTCCACTGGTGGATTCTGCCGGGTAATCCCCTGCTGAACATTCCTTTCATTATCTGTGCGGCCATGCTGCCGGCGCTGGTGCTGAACTTTTTTCTGGCGTTTCCCCGCGAATTCGAGGGTCTGCGGAACTGGCGCCGCGCTCAGATGCTGGCCGTCTATGGTCCGGCCACACTGCTCAGTATTCTCACGGTGCTGACCTACTGGTCCTGCTGGGTACTTAATGGACCGCTTTCCAGCGGGCCGCTGACGGCCTTCCAGAAGCTGGCCGTGGTAGCTCAGATCATCTTCCGTGGTGCCGGATCGCAGCAGCTTCCCGGCGAAACGGCGCTGCAACTGCTGCAGAGCCTGCGGATCCTGGCTCAGATTGGGATGGGCGTCGGCTCTCTGTACTTCACCGCCACGGTCGCTCGACTCGCTGCCAGCCTGTTTAAAAGTGATACGCCCCGGGAACGTCGCCAGGTCGTCGCGATTCTCGGAGCCGCACTGCTGGCGACACTGCCCATGGGGTACACTCTGTTTCTGGCCTTCTTTCGGCCGGTCGATTTTGCACTCGGACGCGCTCAGATCCCCATGTTTGTCGCCAGTATGCTGTTCATGGCAGCCTACTCTTACGGCATGCTGCGGGACCGTCTGATGCTGGCTGAGGACGTTGACGATCGCAATCGTCGCTACGTCAGCATGTCTCTGCTGGTGTCTGCCGGCTTCGCAGTCCTGATGGCGGCCGGCGGTATGCAGGCTCAGGCGTGGAACCTGCCACTCAGCACGTCCACGACTCAGCAGATTGCGCTGTTTCTGATCCTGCTGCTGGCGGCTGGACTGAGCCTGTGGGTGCGCGACCAGTTGCAGTCTGTCGTCGACCGACGCTTCTTCAGCGAAAAGTACCAACTGGACCGCGCCATGCAGCAGTTGAATCGCTCGGCCGCCTACCTGGCGGACCCGTCCGCCATGGCCGAAATGACGCTCAAAACCTGCGAAGATGTGACCGGCGCCGCATGGTCCGCCATTTATGTCCGTGACGGACAGGGGATCCTGCGCCGGATCGGCAGTCGCGGTGCCACCCAGGTACCCGACAAACTGGCTACCGAACCCCTGCAGTCCGATCCCGCCCCCTCCGCCATTATCCCCCGACTGCCCTCCGCCAACCGGGAATCCATGGAGCCCATTCAGCGACTGCTGCACGATCTGCGCGCCGAGCTGCTGTGCCGACTGGAAGTCGCTGACGGACTGCACGGTGTCATTCTGCTGGGTCGGCGACGCGATGGCCTCGTCTACTCTGCCGAAGACTTCGCCTTTCTTCAGGCCATGGCCCAGATGAGCGTGCTGGCCCTCCACAGCTCACGAGCCAACCAGACCATGGCTCGACTCAACGCAGAACTCAAGACCAAGATGGAGAGCATTTCCGAGCAGCAGAGACAACTGACGGCACTGCGTGCCGAACTGACGATTCTGCAGCAGGAAGCCGGACAGAATCCCGTGCAGCAGTCCGTAGCCGAGCTGGACCGGGAAGGCGTACGCGGCAGCAGCCCCGCACTCCTCGCCGTCCTCTCACAGGTCCGCAAGGTCGCTCGCAGCGACGCCACCGTACTGATTCGGGGCGAAAGCGGGACCGGCAAGGAACTGCTGGCCCGCGTCATCCACAGAAACAGCGAGCGCAGCGCCGCCAGCCTGATCTGCGTCAACTGCGCCGCTCTCTCCTCCTCACTCCTTGAAAGTGAACTGTTCGGACACGTCCGCGGTGCCTTCACCGGCGCGCATGCCGATAAACCCGGTCGGTTTCTCGCCGCCCACGGCGGCACTCTGTTCCTCGACGAAATCGGTGACATCTCACCCGAAACTCAGGTGAAGCTGCTGCGAGTCCTGCAGGAGCGACGGTTTGAACCTGTCGGCAGCGACCGCAGCATCGATGTTGATGTCCGTGTCGTGGCTGCCACCAATCGCAATCTGGAAGAGCTGATCACCAAAGGCGATTTCCGCGAAGACCTGTTCTACCGACTCAACGTTGTCTCGCTCACGCTCCCGGCACTCCGCGATCGCCACGAAGATCTTGCAGAACTCGTGTTCTACTTCCTCAGCCGCGCCGCACAGAAATCCCGCAAGCAGATTCGCCAGATCGAACCGGCCGCCCTCGATGCACTGCAGGCACACCTGTGGCCCGGTAATATCCGCGAACTGGAAAATGTCATCGAACGGGCTGTTGTGCTCACCGACAGTGACGTCATTACATTCGCGGATCTCCCTGAAGAACTTCGCAACGGGATCCATGCGGTTCGCCCGCTGCGAGCCTCGGTCCGCACGGCCACCCCTGCCACCCTCACCGCGGTCGCCCGCAAAGTCACAGCGCCTGCTGCCGCCAGTCAGCAGGATGAAGAACGCGCAATTCGCGAAGCACTGCGAGCCTCCGGAGGAAATAAGGCTGTCGCAGCCCGCAGCCTCAATCTGCCCCGCAGTACCTTCTTCAGCCGCTGCCGTCGCTACGGCATCACCTGACCACCCCGCTCCTCCGCCTGCCGCAGCAGCCAGTTCACTGTCTGCTCCAGTTGCAGTCCCCGTGAGCCCTTCAGGCAGATCAGATCCCCCGGCCGCAGCAGCTCGGACAGCAGGCTCTGCAGTTCCTGATTGTCGGCCACGGCATGCAGCCGGTCACAAGCATACCCGGATGCCGCGGCCGCTGTGACACAGGCCGCTGACAGGCGGCCGCAGAAAATCGCCTCATCCACCGCCGAATCCGCCAGTGCCGCTGCCACCCCACAATGCAGCTCCCGTTCCGACTCGCCCAGTTCCAGCATGTCACCCAGCACCAGGATCTTCCGCACCGAACTCCAGTCGGCCAGTGATGTCAAACAGGCCAGTGCACTCGCCGGACTGCAGTTGTACGTCTCGTCCACGATCCGCCAGTCGCCGGCATGCAGCAGTCGCCCGCGCCCACGATCCGGGCGAAACTGCCGCAGACCCGCTGCGATCTGACCGGCCGATAAACCCGCCCGACGGCCAACACTCACCGCGGCCGCAGCACACAGCAGCAGTTGCCGACCACCCTCGTACTCAAACTCGTCAGTACCGCAGCGCATGCGACTGCGCCCCTGCTCAAAACTTACCATCCGACAGCGACCGGCTCCCTCCGCCTGCAATCCAAAATACTCCACGTCGGCCGCCGTCGCCCGACTCATACCACTCACCTCCGGCTGATCCGCACACAGAAAGACACAACCCCCTGCCGGAATCTCCTCCACCAGCTCCTGCTTCGTCAGCCGAATCGACTGCAGGCTGCCAAATGACTCCAGATGACAGGGGGCCACTCGAGTCACTACGCCCCACTCAGGTCGAGCCAGTCGGCACAGAAATCGAATGTCGCCCGCCCGCCCCGCACCCATCTCCAGCACCGCATACCTGTGCTGCTCACTCAGCCCCAGCAGCGCCAGCGGCAGACCAATCTCATTGTTGAAGTTCGCCGGACTCTGCAGGGCACTCTGCTGCTGACTGAGCACACCATAAATCATCTGCCGCGTTGTGGTCTTCCCCACACTGCCCGTAATTCCAACGCATAACGCCGACGAATGATTCCGATTCCAAACAGCCAGTTGCTGCAGCCCGGCCAGTGCATCCGGCACCACAATCAGCGCTGGT
>CAITYU010000162.1 GCA_903896675.1 uncultured Planctomycetaceae bacterium | reverse complement strand
TGAACCGCACATGGATGTAATTCTGCGGATGCGGGCAAAATCGGTGATTGGCATGATACCTGGGACGATGGGGACAGTGATTCCGCGGGCCGCACACTGGTCGCGAAATTCAAAGAAGCTGCGATTGATGAAGAACAACTGAGTGAATACGGCATCCGCGCCGGCGTCCACCTTGATTTTCAGATTCTGCAGGTCCGCGTCCAGAGACGGGGCTTCGACGTGCTTTTCCGGATAGCCGGCTACGCCAATGCCCATTTCGGGGTACAGTCGGCGGATCAGGGAGGTCAGTTCCGATGCGTGGTGCAGGCCACCTTCAGCAGCGGTGAACACCTGCTGTCCGGCTGGCGGATCGCCGCGCAGGGACATGATGTTTCGAATGCCGGCCTGCCATGCGTGGTGCAGCCAGTCTGACAGTTCATCCACGGTGGAGCTGACACAGGTGAAGTGTGCCATGGCCGGCCGCTGCAGCGTCTGCTGAATCCACTGGCACCAGTCGAGGGTTTGTCCGCGGGTGGAGCCACCGGCGCCGTAGGTGCAGGAGACGAATGCCGGGTTGTAGCGGTTCAGTGACAGCAGGCTGCGTTTGAGTGCTTCGCTGGATTCCGTCGTTTTGGGCGGAAACATCTCGATCGAGAGGACGAAACGACGGGAATTGAACAGATCAGTCAGACGCATCTGCAGGGCTCGGAGAAAATTTAACAGATGGAAAAGCGGTATTCTAAGGTCCCGCTGGTCGCAGGAGAAACGAAAAATTCGTTCATTCCGACTCAGTGGCTGCGACGGACGACTCGGTGAAAATGCAGTTCGGCCTCCCGATCCACGACTCGCCGAATGCCCTCCAGCAGACAGTGCGGTTCGTGATCGGTTTCACCCAGTCGCTTGACTTCCGCCAGACTGGTCCCCGGTGGGACACTGAAGGCCGCCTGATAGATGATCTGGTTGCCGGCGTCGAGTTCCGGAACGATGAAGTGGACGGTGGCCCCGAAACACAGCATGTGGTGCTGGAAGGCATCTTCGTAGGGGCGAAAGCCCGGAAATGATGGCAGCAGACCATGATGCAGATTGATGATTCGCCCGCCGGCGAATTTCCAGCACAGTTCCGCCGGCAGCACTCGCATGTACCGTGCCAGAATCACGTAGTCGATATCCAGCTCATCGATCGCTCGTTCGAGCCTGCTGTAGTCCGGGTTTCCGTGGTCATCACCGATGGATAGCCATGGCACATCGAACTGCTCGGCAAGGCTGCGACAGGCATTCCTGTTGCCAGCCATGACAGCCACTTCCGCCTTCAGTCTGCGATCCCGCACCGCTCGCAGAATTGCGAGGGGAGGTTCTGCGCGATAGGTGGTGCAGATGGCCAGTCTGGGGGGGCGAGCGTGTTCATCGCGCGACCAGACTCGCACCTGCAGCCCGCGCTGCCGGCCGATATCAGCCATTTCACGACGCAGATCGGCGATGGTTCCGGCAGTCCATTCGATCCGCATCAGCATGGCGAACAGGCGTTCCGAATCCCTGTCGTACATCTGAATTTCGTGGATGTTGGCTCCCGCCCCGGTGACAAAATGTACGATGGGGTCTGCCAGTCCGCGATGGTCCGGACCGACAGCAGTGATGGTGACCTGCATGCAATGTACCCATCCGCAGAGTTTTTGCCTGCGGCAAAGAAAAAGCGGGGCTCATGCGAGCCCCGCGGAAGGCTGAATTGTGACGGGGCAGTCTCAGACAGAACCGTCTTCTTCACGACGGCGACGACGCAGTGAGACCAGACCAAACAGAGCTCCCAGCAGTCCTGCAGTGGCGCCCCTGGATTCTTCGCGAGTCTGCAGTTTTGCCGGGACAGTGGGCTGGAGGTCGACTGTGACAGGGGGCTGTCCCTCGGGAGCATCCCACCATGTTTCCTGACCCCAGCCGGACAGGACTTCGTCAGATTCCACCGGTGCCACCGCCGGATCCGGCTGAGTGACCGCCTGTTGCTGAGGGGCGGACACCGGCTGTTCGTTGACAACCGGCATTTCAACGGCTTCGGCTCGAGTGCCTGACACTGTTGATCGCAGCATACTGACTGAGTAATCAGCCACAGGCTGTGCGAACACAGCGGCCACCGCAGTCAGCATCCACTGGTCAGGATTCTGTGGCGACCGAACCTCGGCCAGGACCCTGAAGTCCACCGGGTTGCTCCACAGCCCCGGGGTTCCGTCGCTGGAGCGGAATGCACGCACCCACAGGCGGAAGTCACCGGTACCAAGGTTGAATGACGGCTGGTAGGAGGTCGTGGCGATGCCTGCCTGACGCAGCAGGATCTTTGAAGGATCTGCCAGATTCACGAGGAACACTTCGTAGGATGAAGCACCGTCAACCGTGCCCCAGGAGAACAGCGGACGCTGATTGCTGGAGGCGGGAATGGCATTGACATTTGGACGGCCACCAACAAAGAACTCGAGCATCTTCGTGTAATCGCCCTGTGTATCGGCACTGCGTGCTCGAACGTAGGCACGATAGGTACCGTTTGGCAGAGCCTTCGACGCGGGCACGGTGAATGCTGTCGCTGTCGTGTTCTGGAAGATGTAGTTCGGGATGACAGAGGTTGTGAGCACCTGGTCGATGCGGAAGTCATAGCTTGTGGCACCAGCGGGTCGACCGATCAGAGTCGTTGCCATATTCGTCCATGTGAACGATGGCGTTGTGCTGAAGGTTGACGACGAGGGGCCTGACAATGTGGGAGCCGTGACGATCTGGAAGTCGAGTGCCGGGGAGCTCCAGCCACTGATATCACCGAAGGCGCTGCGAGCCTGAGCCCAGAATCGATAGCGTCCAATCGGCAGGTCATTCGGGATTGTGTAGTTCAGTGCGTTGATACCGGAGACGTCGAGAACCACAGGGCCACCGGGCAGCGACAGGCTGGCCACGTAGACACGATAGGTCTGACCGCCGGCCACACCCTGCCAGCTGAGCGTCGGGGTCTGATCGTCGATACGACCGGTTGGACCGATGAGCGTCGGTGGTGTGGTGACTCGGAAGGTCTTCGGCAGGCTCCAGTCGGATACTGTGGCTGCATCAACTTCCGAGTAGGTTCGGACATAGACCTGATAGGTTCCCAGTACAAGATCTGTATTCAGCGTCCAGTTGTCTCCGGGGACACGTTCTGCCTTGACGGCAACTCGTGACACCGAGCCTTCAATCTTATTGATCCAGATATCGCTGAGCGGTGCCGCGCCGGATCCGGTCGGCAGCGTCCAGCTGACTGTTGGGCGAGCAAGGAAGGTGGTCGCCGGCGGATTGATAATCGTGGGCCGCTCTGTCACCACAAAGGTGTAGAATGGACTGGTGGTTGCAAAGTCACCATCGGTGGCACCCGTACCAGCACGATTCACGGCTCGGAGCTGGTAGCGATAGCGTCCCAGAGGCATTTCCGTCGAGCGGGTGAAGGAGGTCCCCGGCAGGTTTTCAGCCCGGAAGACTTCCGCGTTGCTGCCAAAGTTCTGATACACGATCAGATCGTAGAAATCGGCGGATGCGACAGCATTCCAGACGAAGGTCGGCGTGGAATCCGGCAGGCGAATCCCGTTGAGCGGCGAAATCGCAGTGATTGGAGTGGTGTAGCCAAACACCGCCGGATCACTCCAGAAGCTCACATCTGCGGACGCGTTCACCGCTCGCACTCGGAACTGATATCGGCCGAGCGTCAGATCGGTCGGTACTGTCCACGATGTACCCTGCAGGCCGGAGACGCTGCTGACCACGACGTTGTCAGTCAGATTCAGCAGTTCCACCTGGTACCTGAAGGCTCCTGGAACCGCTTGCCACGTGAGCGTCGGACGCGGCACTGTGACATTGCCCGGAGCATTCACAACGGGAGCAGTTCGTACCTGGAAGGACAGCGGAGCACTTTCGTCGCCGGTACGACCTGCCTGATCGCGAGCCTGTACGGAAACACTGTACCGACCGATATCCAGAACCGCCGGTACCTGCCATGTCTGCGGAGCAGACAGGCTGCTGTCAGCGACTTCTGAACGCTGAACGATGTTGCCCAGCGAAAGCGATCGTACGGTGATGATCCACGAGGCCGTTTCCAGTACGGGTGACCACTGGATCGTCGGACGGTTCTCAGCCAGATCTCCGGTCGGTGCCAGCACAGAGACCGTCACCACTTCGAACTGATAGGTTGCAGCAGCACCGGCCGTGTTGGCTTTGTTGTACGGTGTCACCTCAGCGGTGTAACCGCCGGCCGGCAGTGACGGTGTGACTTCCTGGAAACCGAATGTGGTCTGGGCTCCGGTGAACACCACCTGTCCGGAAGTCGTGTTGCGAACCACCAGTTGGTAGTAGAAGTTTTCGGGATGAACTGTCCAGTCGACCTGCGGCGTGCTGTCGCTGGTCTGAGGAATCACGCCATTTGCCGGAGTGATGTCGATCGGACGAGTAATCACCGGAGTCACTGGCTGGGCCAGCGTCAGCACAGGAACGATGTAGTCTTCCACTTCGCCATCGGCGGCGCGTCCTGTCGGGTTCAGGCCACCAGCGGTGCTGAGTCGGAACCGCATGATTTTGTCGCCGACCGGCGTGTCAGCGGGCATTTCAAAGGTGAAGCGTTTCACGCCGGCTGAGACGGCCAAGCCGGTTTCGGACGTCAGGCGTTCATTGGTGCTGAACTGGCCGTTCCCATCAAGATCCAGCCACGCATCGACGAGTCCCGCACCGGAACTTGTAATGTCGACATATGCCGGCAGCGGAATGTTGCTGGATTCAAGGCGAATCGGGAAGGCGACGCCATCCTCGTCCGCCTGACCATCACTGTCATCACCGCTGGCTGTGGTCCCGGGCAACCCGGAGCGTTCGTCATCGACCAGTAGTCCAAGTCGCAGGCTGTTGCTGATGGTATGAGCGGCACCGCCGTCTACCTTAAGCGTTCCGAAGCTGGCCGGGGCGTCACCGTAGTCCACGATCAGTGTCTGCAGTGAGGTTGTCGCCACGGTCGTGTTGTTGGCTGCACCGCTGGAGTCCTGCACCTGCAGTTGAATCGTGCGAACGGACGGAGAGGTGATGCCAAGAGCCTTCAGAGTGTTCCAGTCAACAGTCAGCGTCGGGCTGGCTCCGGCGTTGGTCTCAAACACACCATCATTATTCAGGTCCCAGCGGTAGCTGAGAGTATCCCCGAAGAAGGCGTCTACGTCGTAGCTGCCAATGGCGTCGAGAGCAAGGCTGTAGCCGTCGTCAATGATGTAGGGTCCGGTAACTGCCACGGGGGCGTCGTTCACCTGTGTGACTGTGATCGTGAACGGGAATGCTGAGGACGTATTCACATCCGGAGGTGTCGCCGGACCACTGTCTTCCAGTGTGAGGCTGACACTGACGACACCGGCCGTATCTGCGGCAGAGCGGAAGGTGATGTTTCCGGCGGCATCCACTGTCAACAGTGACAGAGCCAGATTGGGTGTGGTCTGGACGGGTGTGCTCAGTCGGAATGTGAGTGTCTGGGCAACCTCGTCGAGTGCCGTTGCGGGGCCGGCAGCGAACGTGTTGATCAGGTCCACCGTGCGATTACCGGCATCTTCGGCAACGACGATCGGAGTCACCGGGTTCACGGTAAACACCGGGGCATCATTGACTGCGTTCACCGTAATGGTAAAGCTCTGGGCTGTGCTGTTGAGCCCGAGGCTATCCCTCAGGATGACCGTGATAGTGGCCGTACCGTTGACATCGGTGGCAGTTTCGTAAGTCAGGTTGCCGGTAACCACGTTGATGGCGGGAGCAGTTCGGAAGAACGTACCGGTTGTCCACGAGCCGGTGACCGAGGTTACGGTCACAATGGCGGTAATGGTCTGCGGCGGCGTTTCGTTGGCCGGGCCGGCCGCCTGACCGGTCATGAAGGCGTTGACGGTCTGCGGACCGGCGTCTTCGTTCACGGTCGGAGGATTGATCAGCGGATTGAAGATCGGGGCATCGTTGACCGGGGTGACATTGATCAGCAGGACGTCGACATCCTGCTGGGCAGCAGGTGGCGGCGTTGGAGGTCCGGTGAAGCCACCGAGATCGTTGGTGGTGATCGTGATTGACGCAGTGCCGAAGAAGTCCTTCGCCGGCGAGAATACGAGGCCATCGAGTGCCCGGTTGATGGCGTCCACAAGGCCTGTGAATTCCATCGTGGCATCGTTGAGGCCATCTCCGGTGGTGAAGGTCAGACCCGTCGTCTGAGACAGCGATACAACACCATTGGCCCCTTCAAGTTTCACTCGCAGAATGTTGGTACCGAGCCAGACATCCGCATCGGACACGCTGACTGGGTTGCCACCGGACACGGAGAATGTCAGCGGCGTATCTTCCGGAGTGGACTGATTGTTCGGAATGGAGTTGACCGGCGGGTCGTTGACACCGTCAGTCAGCAGGAGTGTGAACTGGGTGGTACCGTCGGTGCGGTTGGGCGCGAGGTAGTTACCGGCAAGATCCCGTACGCCGTCGACGTTGTCGGTGAGCGCGTTGTCATTATCCACAGTGACGCGATACTTGCGCTCAAAGGGGAAGGCCGTGGTGGAGCGGAAGATGACTTCGTTGGTGACCGAATTGTAGACGAAGATATAATCCACGCCCTGGGTCATCAGCCCTTCGGTGACAATCGTGCCGTTCGGCAGGTCCGGCAGGTCGGTGGTCTGCTTGATACCGTCATCCATGTAGAGTTTGAACTGGCTGCCGTTCAGCAGCACGCGTCCATCATCAATACCGATGCCGATGTCGGCCAGCGTGATGATCAGTTCCCGAACGATGCCGGGGGAATTCAGCCAGACGGCGTCGAGAGCCGAATTCAGATCGCTCTCTGACTGATCCAGCGGAGTTGAGAAGTACGCTGTGGGGCGGAAGAAGTCGACACGGTCGATGGCCCCACGATCCTTGAACACGTTGGCACCCTGGGCTGCCGGAGTCGTGACAGCCGGATCGTCGCCACGGGTCTGACCGTAAGCGTCGACGAACGGAGTCTTGATGGGTGACACACCGAGCCCGAGCGGATCCCGAACAGTAATGAATCCGGTGCGGTCGGTCAGCGTGTCGATGGAGCTGTCGATGGCCTGTGACAGTGGGGCCGGGTAGTAGTTGCGGCGCGTCTGATCGACAAAGAGCGGATCTGTGGCAGACAGAGAAATCGGGAAGGTGCCCAGTCCGATCGTGCCTGTTGCTGCGTCGGTGCCATTATTGCGATACAGCGTACCGCCGATGACAGTGCCCAGCGCGATGGAAGACGCATCGACGGAAATACCCGTGGCAAGGTCCGCGACGATGTTGTTCAGCAGTGTCGGACTGGAGTTCTGCTCGACCTGAATACCGACACCGACACGGTTATTCGGGTTGCCCACGATCGTGTTGTTCAGAATGCGTCCGACAGGCACGGGGCCCACCGTAGCAGTGCCGCCTGGGGGCACGTCACCGCTGAACAGGATCCCGCCGGTTCCGCTTTGCACAATCACGTTGTTGGCGATCACGATGCCAGGCAGCCAGTTATTGATGTTCGGTTCACGCAGGCTGCGTGGAGGTCCGTTGTGCGTCAGAGCACCGGCACCGGTCGGATTCGGGCTGCCGGTACGGAAACCGGCATCTGATCGAATGCCCCAGTTCAGGGAATCAGACACAAAGTTGGACGCGATGACCAGTTGTCCCTGGTCGCGACGCAGGTTCTGGTCACCGTAACCGGAGTGGAAGACGACGGCTGTGGGGTCCTGGATCGGCCGCAGTTCCCCGATGGTGCTGGTAACATCGCTGCGGACGAACTGAGCCGTGACAGTGCGACCACTGCTGTAGCCCACATCGACGGTTGCGCCGAGGTTCCAGATGGGCTCTGCGAAGAAGTCCACGTCGAGCCCGAACTGCAGCAGATCGTTCTTTTCGAAGCCCGGGCCCTGCTGGGAGGCATCAACGATCTGCGAGAAGTCGATCGTGATGATGTCAAAGGCGGAGCTGAATGAGAACGTCGGTACTCGTGGGTTGCCGAGGTCCAGAGTTGTGAAGGTCGGCGTCGTGAAGTCGGAGACCGGGCTGATCGTGGGTCCGTTGCCGGCACCGCCAAGGATGGAAATCGGATCGAACTTCTGGCCGGCCGGGAGCTGGATACGGATCTGATGGATCTGTTCCGGGTAGCCGGTGTTCGGGTCGATGTAGGGCGTCGTATTGCGGAACGTGAACAGACTGTTGGAGCCGTTGGTGTTTCCAAGTGCTGCCATCGTGCCAAACAGGCCATCAGGCATCGCATCGGACGATGGCTTCTGGAGGCCGTCACCGACGGTCACCAGTGCTGTTCCTGTGAGGTTGATCAGTGCACTGGTGCTGAAGACGCTGCTGTCATCAGCTCCGTCTGACAGTTCGGCACGCACTTTCAGGATGCCCTGGACTTCTGTGGAATTAATCGCATCACGGATGCGGGCTGCAATGACCGTGGCTGACTCACCGGTTCGGTAGCCCAACATCTCGTAGCGTCCGTCGAGCTGTGCGGACTTCGCCGGGTTGAACGGGATGGCGAACCGTCCCTGTGTCACACCGTTGGACAGCAGTTCGTCTTCGTATTCGAAGGTTACCGAATTGACTCCGTCACTGATCGTGAAGATCTGACCGTCTTTGAGTGCCGAGGCATTGGGAACGCGGATCGAAACTGCATTTGTGAAGCGATCGTTTGTGTCACGCGAGAGAATCTGCGGGTTGGGGAGCGATCCCGGCAGGCTGGCGTAATCCGTCGAGCGGCGGATTTCGACGTCGTAGGCACCTTCCTGGATGTCCTGGTAGGGGTTCAGGTTGTTTCGCTGGGAGATTTCCGGGTTATCGATGAGGTTGGATCCGGCTGGCGCATTGGTGACCATTTCGCCGCGTTCTGCGAAGCCGATGATGATGTCATCGATGTAGAAGCCTTCGAAGAAGTTGTTCTGACCACGCTGGGCGGTATTCAGCGTGTCATAATAGCCACCAAAGTCGTCACCGGGCAGGAACGTGGTGTGCCCCATGGGTCCCTGATTGGTAACGTAGTGACCGATGATGCGAACAAGATCCCCGCTGCCCTTCATCAGGAACGGATTGACCACAAGCGGATCTGCTGCGCCGTTTGCATTGATGGCGTGGCCCTCAACGGAGAGATGCAGAGTGTAGATCTGCCCCGGGGCTGCTCCACCGGCAAATGGTGGTGTGCCGATCTGCAGGTAATATTCGCCGGGAGCGAGGTCGGTATCGATCCATGAACTGATCTGGTTACTGCCGATGTCGAGGAACGACCCGAGCAGGTTTTCGGTGACTGTGGCACCATTTGCATCAACGATGCGAATGAGTGAGTTGAAGGTCGGGTTGGTGCCATCGAGGTCGACGATGACACGTCGCGTCAGGGCTCCGGCAGGTACCACGAACCGGTAGAAGTCCGTGCCAGTCGCCACGGTTGAGCTGCCGAGGATGGTGATATGGGGCAGCGGATTGACTGTGTTCTCCTGAATCGTGTTGTTGGCAACATCGGTCCACGAGAGTGCCTCAAGGTCCATGGCGATCAGCGGATCGGCAACGTTGTTCAGTTCTGCTTCCGGGTAGGTGGCAGCGGGCTGCAGGTGACCGGCCATGGCCAGTTTCATGGCAGTGGCAACCTCATTGCGGCTGTATCCGGAATGGATGAAGACGGGGGTGGTTCCCGGAGTGACACCGGGTGCGCCATCCACGTACAGTCCGGCGCCGCTGCTCTGAGTGAGCGTGGTACCGATGGTTGTGAGCGGGGCGTTGAAGGGCTTGCGGGCGAGGTTGATCCGGTTGTTGTTGAGATAGGGAGTGATTTCCTTCAGCGGTGAGCCGGGAGGGGTAGCGGCGATGGCGGCTCGCATCGCATCCGAAATTGCCCTCGCAATCTCATTGGCGTTCATGCCGGAGCCAATCCGGATCTGAGTGTTGCCCGCTGTCACTCCGTCATAACTGCCATTGGCCTGCTGCAGATCGATCTCGAACGTCAGTATCTCGGTGTCAACGTTGAGGGTGAAGGTTTCGCCTTCAACGAGGCCATTGAAGGACGGAGCCACCAGCGTGTAACCCATATCGAGTTCGAACTGGTTGCAGCCTTCCAGAATCCAGCTCTGGCCGTCCCGGAGCTGGCTACCGTCGAGGGCAAACATTTCTTCGCCGACGGTGCTGATGTCGCCGACGTTCACGGCTCCGCTGGTGGCAAATTCGAATCGCATGCGGAGGTTGCCGCGGCCGGCAAAGTTGCTGAGGTCAACGCGTGCCTGACGCCAGACAGGAGCGGCGGTTTCGTCGTACAATTCGACAACATCGCGGTGCAGCTGGGCATCCGGAAATGTGGTAGCGCCAGCCGGACCGTAATCCTGCTCATCGTCGCCTGTCAGCGGACCGCGATAGCTGTCATTGGTGGCGACAAGGACCCAGTTCGTACCGTCGCCGACATAGGCGCGGATCGAATCAGACTGGCTGCGTGAACCGGGAATGTAGTCGTTGCTGTCGGTGGCGAGGAAGTAATTGAAGTACAGGACCGGTTTATCGCTGGCATTGTAGCCTTCGAGGCTGAACGGGTTGCTGAGGTAAGTACCGTGAGCTCCACCGGGGAAATCGTAGTTGAAGATTTCCGGAATGGAGGACTGGGCACCGAGGTCGTTCTTATTTCCGGCAGTCGGTCCGGCGGCTGTATTGCCGAAATACAGGCTGGCACCGCCGGGAGAGGAGGTGCGCGTTCCGTCTATCGAGGTTGTCAGACCATGGCCCGCGTCCGTGCCGCGGTTGCCGGTCAACTGCCACAGATTGTACTGCAGCGTGCCGAAAGTGATGCCCGCGGCGGGCAGCCCCGTCGCCAGAACTGACTGTCCGTCAACGAAGAACGGGACCGGATCGCCCCACACGGCGTTCGGATCAATCACGTTCGGGCCAGTGGCGATGGCGTAAATGTTACCGAAACTGTCGGAGGCAAACAGAGTATCAGCGTAGGCACCATTCTCGACAGTGTTGGGACCAAGGGTGAGACCCGTCAGGTTGACTGGCAGGCCATTGGCATCACGAATGGTCTTCTGGTTGGTGATTGTCAGAGTGGCTGCGCTGAGTTCCACCAGCAGGCCTGTGCTGGTGACAGCGTAGAGGCTGGTACCGGCAACGGCAATACCCTGCACAACTCCCGTGACGGTTCCCGGGAATGCGGCAATTTCGACGATGTCCGTTCCGGAGGGATTAAATATCGATGGAACGTTATTGTTTGTCACACGCCCGTTGGCCGGACGAGGCGCACCCTGGCTGATTGCTGCACCCGTCCGTGCATTGAACTGGTAAATCAGATTTCGACGGTACCGTCCATCGCCACGAGAGGCGACAAGAATACCACCATCGGCGACGGGGGCAGCGTAGGTGAATGCCGTCACGATCATGCCGGCGTTGGAGGCAGTCTCCGTGATGTTGCCCGAGGTATCGGAGTCGTGATAGGTGAGGATATTATCCCCACCGATATCTGTACGCGCGGCAGTGCCGGTGTTGATCTGGAAGTAGGTGCTGTCGCCCGCATCCGTTCCGCTGGTTGCGTACCAGCCGTACAGTTCGCCGTCAGGCCGCATCATGATTTCCGAATGCGGTACCCCGGTGTTCCCAACTGTATTTACAAAGGCGCCGGTAAAAGAGTTCACGATGTAGACGAATTGTCCGTCGCTGACGAACATGGGCACATCACCAAGATGATGTCTTACAACGTTCTGGCCCTGTTCGCCATCACCGAACTGGTACAATGGCGTACTGAGCGTGCCCTGACCTCCGAAGTGGGCGTCAAAGATTCGCTGTACCACTGGCAGTGGCTCAATGCGAGTCGCTGTGCTGACCGGGTTGGCAATCATCGTCTGGGCCAGCACGGCAGGGATCTGACCATGCGGAGCGACCACCAGATAGTAGTCACCTTCCGGCAGTTCGAATGGTCCGATGTACGGGTCGTACTGACCTACGCTGCCGCGGGACAGATCGTCCATGTCGGCACCTTCGAGGGCACCGCCACGGTCCTCCGCGATGTTGGAATCGCTGCCGGTCAGGATCAGTGTGTTCGTGCGGGCATTGAAAATGTAGGAATCGAGGTTGGCTCGAGACATCCCGTCGGCGTAGTCCACATCGAAGGTCACCGAGGCGAAACGCAGCGGATTCGTGTGGTTCGGGATCTGCTGAATGTCATCGTACGTGATGCTGAAGCGGTAAAAGTCCACATCTGACGGAGCTGAGATCCGGCCGGAAATTGAGACAGCGGCCTTGTCTGTGTTCAGAATGTTGCCCACATCCTGGTTGCCGCTGGCAAGTGCCGTGTCGTTCGGGAAGGTGCTTTCCGCGTATTCACCGGCCAGTGGCGAGTGCACGGGCTGGCCATACACTTCGATCCCGTTGGTGGCAAAGCGAATGTCTGAATAACGGACCACAGTTCCCGGCACTTCGTCTGTTTCCTGCAGGCGAATCTGCAACTGGTAACCACCGGAGGTCAGTCCGTTGAACACCTTTGAACTGTCAATCAGGTCAGCACGGTTGGCCGAGGTGTTCAGCGAGTCGATATTGCTGGCGCGGACTCGTACCTGATATGTGCCCGTTGTGCCTGTCACGCCCGGCAGGACAACGCGGAAGCCGGCGTCCTTCTGGTTCGTTCCATACAGATCGTCGCTGAGATACTGCGACTTGCTGAGCGGGTTGGCCTTCACGAGGGAGCTCTGGCGATACAGCAGCGAAGTATTGGACTCTTCGTCCAGCGAGTTGTCTGACAGAGCGATGATGGTGCCGGTGGAGCTGATCAGTTCCACCACGGTGTCAAGAGAATGAGTGGTGCGATCAATGTCGATCCAGACTTCGCTGCCGGCGGTGCCACTGAAGCTGTACACGTCCACGTCGTTGGGAGCGCTGATGGCACCGTGGACTTCGAAGCCCATGCGAAGGTTGTCGTCGCTGGAATTCTGAGTCGTAGTGGTTCCGTCGGAATTCTGGACGATGAAGTTCTGCCGGCCCAGTTCGCCGATGAATTCGGCGAGGAACGCAGTGGCATTGCTGCCAGGAGCGGTGGCGGTCAGCGACTCACGTTCGCCGTACACGGCCACGTTTCGATCGTGTGCGTACTGCGAGATCAGCACGCTGCGCCAGGCACCGGCTGTGCCTGTGCTGGCTCCGTTGTTGTTCGTGTCCTTCAGCGGCAAGCCGTCCAGTCCGAAACCGGCGCCGACGGTGTCATCAGCCAGAGACGTCAGAATAACCGGGAAGTACGGCTGACCGACAATCTGCAGGACGCCACCGATACGGTCATCGATATCGAGTGGTTTGCCGGCGGCCGTGAACCCGGCATTGGCGCCGGAGAGTTTCACAACAAGGCTGGCATCGGGATCGCTCTGCAGACGCAGTCCGCCGAAGGTGTGGAAGTTCGGAACAGTAATTTCGCTCTGCAGTACATGGACGATATCGGTGTCGTCCCAGACGGACTGAGTTGTGAGGGTTTCACCGCGAACGACGATACCGTTCACGGCGTTGCGACCGAGCAGGTTGCGCACGACCAGCGGACCCTGGTTGTAACCATAGCCACCATAGGCATTATTGAAGCCGGTTGAGCGGCCGTAGTCGCCCTGCAGTTCCGTCGTCATTGCGTTGGCGTTGATCGACAGCACCGGGCCGGAGTTATCGCGGAAAATGTTGTTGATGATCACGGGCTGGGCACCACGGGCGAAGATTGTGCCCGAGGCGTTGGCAGTGCGACCATAGCGACCTGCCGGAGCCGTACCGCCGACCCCATCCCGGTTCTGTTCAAAGATGCTGTTGGCCACGCGCAGCTGCGCCTGATGAGCTTCAATCACGTTGAAGCCGGCAAAGTTGCCGTCGGTCGGAATCACATTTCCGCCGAAGGTCACGAGGGCACGGTCGATGCTGGCCGAGGAATTCGGTGCGAGGTAAATACCGCCCCACAGGCCCACACCCGCTGTGCGGCTGGGACTGATTTCGTTCGCGCCCAGACTGTCGTCGTTGTTCGTGTCAAACGTACCACCGGCACCATAGCGATCGTCGAGGCGGGACGTGACAATGATCTCGCGACCGGCCACAGCTTCGGCAATCAGCTGGGCACCCATGCCGACTTCGATGCGTGCACCTTCCAGCTTCAGGATCATGTCCGGATCAATCACGAGGCTGGCGTCGAGGCGAGCCCGATTGCGGCCTGTGAGTGACAGGTCGAGGATGCCTGTCAGTGTCGTTCCGTTATCCGTGAAGGTGGTGGATGATGCATTCAGGTTCGCAATCAGGGTATAGTTGCCACCACCGGTGTCGTCGGAACGGTACAGACGGCGTGATGTGTAGGGAGCGATGGCGGGAGGCAGATTGGACAGTGAGACCGAGCCACCCGCTGTCGCAACCGTCACGTTGCGAGTCGGAACGCTGGACGGGCTTTGATTGCCCGCCGCATCGACGTAAACCAGCCGGTAATTGTAGGTGCCCGCGGCCAGAGTTCCGCCGCTGGAGGCTGAGAGTGAAACAAGCACAACCGGAGGTGCGTTGACTTCAAGGAATGGCCCGCCCGGGCTGCCCTTGATGCTGAGGTTTTCAGCGATCACATGCACGATGTCTCGATCGTCAAAGCGACCGGCGACCGTCAACTGACGAGTGGGAGCACCTGGAGCCGTCTGAATGCGGATGAACAGCCCGTTGGTCGAGTTGTTCTGCAGAGTATTGCCGTAAATATCGGGTCCGACGCGACTGTAGTCCGGAGTGAACGGAACCGACTGGAAGGCGGGGGCAGTGAAGGTGGTTTCTTCGAAGCTGTCCGGGTCGGCGGACATCGCAGAATCTTCGCTGCGGGTGATCGTGTTGTGATAGATGCCGGGACGAGCCTGCACCATGGTGATCGGATTGACAATCTGGTTCACTGAGTCGACATCGAGCTTTCCGCCACCGTATTGAATGGAAGCGAAGGCAACGTAGTCCATGAAAATGCCCTGTCGCTCGTAGTTGATGCGACCCTCGGCATTGTCCACGTCACGACGGAAGACCAGACCACCCCAATTACCGGCTTTGGGCGTCGTGGGAATCGGAGTTGTGTCACCACCGATGGTTTCATCGCGCCAGGAGGTCATGGTCACGTCCTGGAAGGGTGTGCCCAGGACCTGCAGCGTGGCACCGCCACGGTCAACGGTCAGCGATGAGCTGCCGGCACCGATCAGCGAACCCTGCATTTTGAATACCGCACCGGCGTCGATCATCACCACGACATCCTTCGGGATGTCCATGTTGCCACCGTCAATCAGTTCGAAGCCGGAGTCGTTCAGGCCGATCTGAAATGGTACATTGTCACCCTTTGTGGCGACGTCTGCATCGGTTCCGCCGTTGCCGACGATGCGGACGATATCGCCAGGCTGTGCATCAGCCAGCGCTGCGTTGATGCGGTTATACAGATTGACAATGTTGCCACCGGCGGTCATCGATTTGTCGACGACGCGCAGTCGATTGATGTCAACAGCGCGGAACCAGAAGTTGTAAACGCCACCCTCAACTCCGTCGTGGTCACCGTCGAGACGAAGTGAAGGCTGATTGATGGCGGAATCGCGGATGGTGGAGTCGGTATTCGGGCGGAAATTCAGGCGCAGGTCGTACTTGCCCTGAGTCGTGCCGTACATCCCGTTGTCCTGGATCGTCGGGTCGTACGCATCATTGCCGCTGGCGCTGACACCGATGTAGTAGGTGCCGGCCGACAGTTCCATGGACAGTTGCGAGTCCTTGCTGAAATAGTCGTCGTTCTGTCCGATCAGCGTACGGACTCCGCCGGATTCCTCGCGGTACAGTCGGATCACGGTATTCAGCAGACTGGCATTGCCCATCCGCTCGGCGATGGTTTCAACGGTGAACTGACCGGTTTTGGGGAGTACAAAGCGGTAGAGGTCGATGTCGCGGCTTTCCGGGCGGTAGAGTGCCTGGCCGTGAATCACATCGGCGTCACCCGGAAAATCGGGCTCGGCCGTCGTGGTCTGTACTGTGGGGCCTTCAAAACCGCCCATGACGGTCAGTTCGGGCAGGTCGTAGGCGTGGCCCAGTCCCAGCAGGTGGCCGATCTCATGCATGGCGGTGGTGAACCACGAGCCGGCATATGAGTCGTCCCAGGTCTCGGCATTGTCCATGATGGCCAGGTTGAGCGGGCGACTGGAGAAGCCGATGACGCCACCGGCTCCGGTGATGATGGCCGGATTAATGGCTCGCAGGTCACCCGTCACGACCGTGAAACCCTGGTTTGCGGTTTCGACGAACTGCACACCCATCCGCTTCGAGAACAGGTCGAAGATTTCGCGAGTCCGCTGCTTCTGGTTTTCGGTAATCAGGTTGGACAACGGGGCGCCCTGCGGAGTGAACCCGTAGTTCCGCTGGAAGTTGTAAAAATAGGTCGAGATCTGGGGATCCTGGTCCAGCGGAAACTCAAGATGAGTTTCATCCGGCACATTAATGTCGCGGTGCCCCGGTTCATCGCCATTGCCCGGGAAGTCGAATGGGTAGGCACGGGACAGAATCTGGCCGCTGATGATCTGACTCTGGCTGCTGAGAGTTCCGAGACTGACGGAGTTGCCGAAGGAGGAGCCTGGGTCAAGGAAGGCGAAATTGATGTTCGAAGAGGTGAGCGTCAGATTGGTGTACTGATTTCCGGCGATGGTGGTGCGGACAAGGCGATTGACCTGAGTGTTCAGGTTCATCGCCCATGCCAGTTGTGAGGGCGTCGTGCCACCGACGCTGTCCAGCACAACCGTGATGGCACGATTGTTCACAGTGATTGATGGCATCCCATTTGTATCGAGAGCTGACGTGGAGAACGCCAGTGTGATGGGGTTGCCGTCGATGGAAACGATAGGGTCAATCGTGACCGTGGCGGCAGCGGCACCGGTAGTGCCGAAGGTGCTGCTGAACTGTTCGGAGTAGCTGGAGGTGGTGGGTGGCAGGGGAATCGCTTCGTCCGTCCCGATTCGCAGGCGATACTGGCCGTTGCCGGACAACTGGTCAATCGGATTTGCGAACGTCAGCACGGCCGTGTTGGTGGTGGCTGAGTAGGAGACGGAGGTCGGCAGATGCACGACGTCGTCAGTGTTTTCGACGGTGTTGCGAGTGGCATGCAACTGGTAGAAGTTGCGATTCTGAGCAGTGGCAGCGTCCAGCGTGTCCTGATTGAAGTAGACCACGATCTGATCGCGCTGCTGAGTCAGACTGCCGTTGGAATTGCGAATAATCGGCTGAGGAACAACAGCCCGCACCTGAGCGCCAAGGTTCAGGCGGAAGTAGAAGTAGCCGTCCGGATCCGAGGTGCCACTGCTGAAAACTTCCCGGTTGGTGTTCTGGAGCGGGTTACTGCCGCTGCCCTTGATCGTGATGCGGTAAAAATCATCAGCCAGATTCTGCGCAAATCGCAGCACCACATCTTCGCTGGTGGCACCGAGGCCTACGTAGCCCAGAGTGACCGGCACTTCGTTGCCATCGCTGAACGTACCGTCACGTCCGGAACGAGTCACCACGATCGGAGAATTGTTGAACAGCCGGTTGTTACTGGAATCAATCTGCTGCCCGGGGTTGAACTGCAGCGTCAGTTCCTTGGGAGCCACGGTCAGCGTTTCGTTGGGCTCGAGGAAATCGCCGATGTTCGGTCGCACGGCCACCAGAGTGGGGGCAGCCAGCAGGGTGCGGGATTCCAGAGAATCTTCAAGACGAGCCTGTCTGCGGACCGGAGCACGTCGCTTGATCGGCATCCGGGTCTGGTTCAGGCGATTGCGAACAGCAGTCAACCAGGCAGAAATCAGCATTGCGTCAACCCTGAAAATCTCAAGTGAAATATGCAGTGGACAGGCTGTGCAGAAAAAAGCGGGTCAAACCCGAGAATTCCGGACAGGAAAGATGCGCAGGTCCGCAGGAACCAACAAAACACGCAGGACGCACAGGCTTGCAGAAAGCGAAACCCGGGAAAAACATGAGATTGTGCGGATCCCCGTTGTGTTCTGTCAATTGCAAACGGGCCCGACCCCGAGATGCGCGCAAAATGCGCAAGGCGGGGCGTGGCTTCCATCCCCTCTTCATTCGACAGAGAAAAACCACAAAGTGAGCCCCGCAGATGATCAACGTACGATTTCAACGTCGCCGAGTCCGGTCCTTGCCGGGGATCGCGATTGTTCCCTGCATTCAGCATTCACCGGAAAGTCCTTGACGCCGGATTGTGCTTTCTCTACGGTCCCAACTCGACCGCTTTTCACCAATCGAAGGTTTCCAGTCGATTTTGCTTGACACCTGAATCCATTGAATTCTCGGAAAGTCCTTGACATGGCCGATCTTATCGCTCCGCATGGAGGCCTCAGTGAACCCGTTTGCCGGACCGTTCCGGCCGCTGAAGTTGACGCATTTCTGACAGAAGCCAGAACGCTTGTTCAGGTGCCAGTCTCCTCTGCTGACCTTTCCACCGTGTACCGGTTTGGCGACGGAACCCTCAGTCCACTCACTGGGCCAATGTGTTCAAAGGTATACAACCAGGTCCTGGATGAGTGCTATGTGGTAAGTCAGGGCGAGCGTTATGCGTGGACCATTCCCCTCGCGTTTCCCGTGACTGCAGAGCTGGCGAAGTCGCTTAAGCCTGGACAGAAGGTGGCACTGGTCTCCCCAGCCGGGGAAATCGTGGCAACTCTTGAGCTGAGCGATGTTTACGCATGGCCGAAGCTGAAATACCTGCGGTCGGTCTACCTGACCGAGCGGGTTGATCATCCAGGCGCCGACATGGTCCTGCGAGGTGATGCGGACAAATCCCACCTGATTGGAGGAGAAATCCGAGTCCTGCCGCAGCCAAAGAACGCCGCTTTCGGAAAATACGTGCTGACTCCACGGGAAGTCCGCAGGTTGCTGGCTGAACGGGGCTGGAATGCCGTCGTGGCTTTCCAGACGCGTAATCCTCTGCATCGGGCTCACGAATATGCCCTCGTCTACGGGCTCGAGACACTGCTGCGTGAGGGTTACAACGCCGGTGCCTGCCTGAATCCGCTGATTGGCGAGGTGAAGGGGGATGACGTCAATGCAGAAATCCGCATGCAGACCTACGAAAAGCTGATCACTGACCGGTCACTGGGTGACGGCGACAGCGACAATGGCCTGTGGGGACCACGGGGCGAATCTGTGCCGGACCGAGTGGTACTGTTGGGTCTGGATATCAAAATGTTCTACGGTGGCCCCAAAGAGGCAGTCATGCACGGGATTTACCGGCAGAACATGGGTTACACGCATCTGGTGATTGGCCGCAAGCACGCTGATGCTCCGTACGCCAACGGCGAGGCAATCTGGGGTGACTTTGATGCTCAGGAAATCTTCCATCATCTGGCGGGTGACCTGAAGATCCGTACAGTCAATGTTGGTTTTGCGGCTTACTATGAATCGATTGGTCGCGTGGACCTGATGGAGCGACATAAAGACGAGAAGCCGTGGTCGATCAGCGGTAAGGACATCCGTGCAACTTTGCAGCGTGGGGACCTGGTGGATCCGCGAATTATGCGTCCGAGCACGTCACAGATTCTGTCGGCGGCAATGAAAGTCGGCTGATGGTGTGATCTGAGTGCCAGCAATCAAGCCCAGTGACGGCTCCCTTGTTCAGAGGGGGCCGTTTTTTATTGTTGGTGGAAAGTTCGGCGAAAGCTGCCGGCAGCGGTCGTGCGGTATGGATCGGTGAGAATGTTTTTTCGACTTCGTCTGAATGCTCCGGTTATTCCATGAAACTGGGATTTCCCAAAGGGCGATATCCAGAAGAGACGTGCGGTTGCGCATCGACTGTGGGCAGAGGCCGGTAGGACCGGGTTCTGAACAGTCGGGGACCGCTCTGTGCTCTTTACAGCTCGAGCGTTGGCAGAGAAGAACATGATTTTTGAATTTTCTTCGGGCAAGCGTCGTACTCGTCGCAACAATCACATCGTGCCATCACCGGCATCGGTCGAGTCGCTGGAGACCCGATCAATGCTGTCTGCCGGTCCGGTGGTGACCATACCGGGTGCCGTGACGGGTGCCGGGGGCCAGTTGGAGATTACAAATCCGCGGAATCCGATCGCGTGGACTGCGATTCCCAACGCCACCAGCTACGACGTCTGGGTGAGCGATGTGGAGTCGCGAGTTCGCACACTGCTGGCAGCGGGGCTGCCCAGCCAGTTCCAGGAGTTCACCCCGTCGGTTGATTATCAGCTGGGTGAAAGTCGGATCTGGGTGCGAGCCAACTTTGCGGACAGCACCAGTACCAACTGGAGTGCACCTGTTGAAGTGCTGCTGAAGACGACCCCGTCGTTAACGATCGCTGCCGGCAAGGTTGACGGAAATCAGACTCCGATTACGTGGACCAGTGTCAATGGGGCTCGCGCCTTCGAGATTTTTGTCAGCAATCAGACGGATCTGAGTTCAACGGTTTACCGAGTGCCGAATCAGGTTGTTGC
>CAITYU010000161.1 GCA_903896675.1 uncultured Planctomycetaceae bacterium | reverse complement strand
GTGTCATTCGTGGTTAAAAACTCCCGACGCCATCACTTCCGCGTCTTTCCGCGTTCTTCTGCGGCGAAAAAACACTCTCCCAACACACCCACCTTGCCTCCACCCCACACTACAAGAACACCGCTCTCCGTCCGTGACCACTGCACCACTGCCCACTGCCCACTTTTCGCGTCTTTCGAACTTCAAATCCCCCCAAAACACCATCACCTGCATTCGTGTTATTCGTGTCATTCGTGGTTAAAAACTCCCGACGCCATCACTTCCGCGTCTTTCCGCGTTCTTCCGCGGCGAAAAAACACCCTCCCAACAGACCAACCTTGCCTCCACCCCACACTACAAGAACACCGCTCTCCGTCCCTGCCCCCTGCCCCCTGCCCCCTGACCACCGACGTCCGGCTCGCCCTCGGAATGCCTCTGCGATTAATGCCTTGCGTAGTCAGAATGCTTCTTCACACCGCGCACTTCATTTTACGTTGAGCCGTGTTTTTGGGTCGGAGGAGTGCATAAGTTGACCGGGCTAAAGCCCACGCCACGCTTTTCGTCTGCGGTTTCAGGATAGCCCGACGTCATGTGTGGACTCACCGGATGGCGCTGTGACGTTGCGGGCTGATTTTCGCGAGAGAACATGTGTGCCGTATCCGGAGACTCCGCGAATTTCCTCGCCTGCCGGCAGGACGGACACTATCCGGTGGCCGCTCCGGCTCGTAGAATGACCTAAGGGGCAGTCGTGGCGGTTCGTAATGGACTGTGGCACACAAAGCCTTGTCATTCTTCCTGTCGCAGACCGCCAATATGACGCACGCAACCGCACCGCAGGATCAGAACAGCCAATCTGCCGCCGCCGACGGCGTCCATGCACGGTCGCTGTGGTATTTCCTGATGGAAGAAATCGCCACCGAACTGGCCAAATATCCTGAGCAGCAAAAATGTATTCGTTGTCAGTCTCAGACCCGGCAACGTGTCGCTATTCGTGCTGGCACGACGGTTCTTTCCTGTGAAATACCGGTACCCGCTTGCCGCGCCTGCTCGCGCAGGATTCCCTTCCGCACCACGAATGTCGACTTTCGTCCGTGGCTGGCCCTGCCGCTGCTGATCCTCTTATTGATCAGCGTGATAGCCAATGTGCCGCCAGCGGTGACCTTCCTGTCAGGTCTGTTCTTCGCTATTCCAATCCTCGTTCCGGCTCCCCGCAGCATCAGCATCGCTCAGCGAAACAGTCATCTTGCAGACCTCGTTTGCCGCGTCGACCTGCTTGGTTATCTGCACCACCACGTACCCGGTCTCCGGTTGGAATTGCCGCTGGAACTTCACAGCTATGTTTCGGGCAAGCATGATCCGGTCGAAACATTTCGAGCCAGTCTGCGGGAACACCAGCAACTGCAGTTTCTGATTTCGAATGCAGAGCTGCAGCGATCTGAGATTGACCCCCGACTGCTGCACATGCTGCTCGACCGCATCAGGTCCCTCGCCTCCTCACTGCTCCGCCACGCCGACGCCAGCAAGGCGATTGCTCTCAGGATCGACTGTGCAGTCCTGCCCGGGCGACGCATGGAATTTGAACTCGCAGGGACTCCGCGGGCGTCTGACCCGTTGCGGCAGCAACTTCTGACCGAACTGCGTCGGACGCCACCAATTGGCGTCCGCTGGCCGGTCATTTTTTCGTTTAAACTGGCGAATTCGATCGGTGGCTCGCAACTGGACAGCCTCGATGGTCCGTTTTCCGGCTGGCCGCGAAACGCTGGCCACGCCACGCCGGCTGAAACCGCGTTGCAACTGTTCCGGACCGCACCGGACCCGGAAGCACCTGTCCTGACTCTCGCCGACTGCTTCCTGTGGCAGGCTGTTGCTCCACTTGAGGACAGCCTCGTGCTGGATTTTTCTGATCTGCTGCTGGGTGAAAAACGGCACGCAGAAGCTGTCTCGGTTCTTGAGAAGGCGATTGCGAATGCTCCGGATTCCGCGATGCTGCTGCATAAACTTGCGTGGCTGCTGGGGCACCTTACACAGTTTGAACGTGCGGCGGCCGTCTGTCTGCAACTGATGGAACGCTTTCCACGATATCCTGCCGGCTGGGGCATTCTGGCTTCGCTGCAGTTGCGGATGAATCGGCCCGAGGACGCCGAGCAAACGCTCCTGTCTGCCCCCAAACAGCATCGGACAAGTGACTTCTGGATTACCAGTGCGGACGTTGCTGCCGCACTTCAGAAATACGACGCAGCACTTGCGTTCCTGAACGTCGCAATCCTCAGGAACCTCGCCTGCGTACCGGCACTGATGCGGCAGGCAGAACTGTTCGCTGATACCGGCAGATTCGATCGTGCGCTGGATAATGTCGGGATAGTCGAGCGTTTGAGGCCGATCTCGCCTGATTTGATCTCTTTCAAAGCCCGCATGTTTGTTGAACTGAACCGCACTCAGGACGCCATCGCCACGCTGTCACATGGTCTGGCAGGCTTTCCCGATGAAATACTGCTTCAGTTTCTGCGAGCAGACCTCCTGCTCAGCAGCGGCAAGCCCGCTATGGCTCTCGAAGACTGCAGGGCAATCCTGCTGCGAAGGCCGGATTTTACGGCAGCCCACGAGCTGCAGGCTTTGATTCATCTCGAAAGTGACGAACCTGAGGCCGCGGTGACTGCAGCGGAACACGCTATGCGGTCCGACAACGCCGGTTCCCGTGCGTGGTACGCTCGCGGTATCGCAAGGCTGCAAATGCAGCAGGTTGAACTGTCGATCGAAGATCTGGAAACGGCGTGCGGGATGGCGCCAACCGAGATTCGGCAGCGTTACGCTCTGGCGCGGGCCAGACTGGCCTCCGGCCAGAGAGAAATCGCTCTGTCGGAGTTAAACACGCTGCTCAGCAGTCACCCGGATGCCAGCGACGCCCTCGTCTTTCGCGGTTTCCTGCACATCTCGCTCGGAGATTCGGACCTGGCCACGAAGGACTTTCAGTTGGCTCGCCAGCTGGCCCCGCGGCTCGTGTCGCCACTCTACGGTCTGGCAATCGTCAGTCGCATGGCTGGCGACTTTCCCGCGGCACTGCAGTTACTCGATACAGCCCTGCAGATTGAACCCACCGACGATGGTTGCCTGCTGGAACGAGCCCGGCTGCTGGCCACCAAAGACGATCTGCAGGCCGCCACTCGAGACCTTGATACTGTCCTCGAGCACGACCCCGACTCTCTGCCCGCACTGCTTTCACGTGCTCGGATCCGACTGGACCTTGGAAAACTCGACGATGCCCGCAGGGATTTCGATGCCATCCTCAAGCAGGAGCCCGAATCTATGGAAGCCCTCATCGGACGCAGCGTTCTCTCCGAGCAGTCAGGAGATGCTGACTCTGCCCGGGACGATCTGCAGAAAGCCACGGAACACAGCCCCGAGAAGTCCGACAGAATCGAAGTTGCCCGCCTGCTCATTCAGGCGGCAATTGCCCATCGCAATGAGCAGTTTGAGGACGCTGTTGGTCTCTGCTCACAGGCCCTCGAAATTGATCCTGACAACTATGAGGCTCGGCTTGAACGAGCGCGAGCATGGTGGTACAGCGACTGTTTCGTCGAAGCTCTTGAAGACTATCAGGTTCTGATCGATACGGCGGCACTTCCATCGGCCGAGCTGCTGTGCTGCCGCGGGGGCATCTACAACGAATTGGGGGAGTTCGACCTCGCCCTCGAAGACCTTGAGGACTCACGTCAGCTCGCGATTCTCGATAGTATCGCCATCCTCCCGTGGACGCTCAGCAGCCTCGCAAGAACATTCACAGCACTGGAACGCTGGACCGATGCCGAAGCCGCATTCAGTGAATGCCTGCGACTGCAGCACAACAGCCCATGGTTCCACTACTACCACGGACTCTATTTTGTGGCTCGAATGGATCACGTCATGGCTGCCCAGTGCTTCCAGCGGGCACTCAGCACCACTCGACGGCTGCCACCTTCAAAGCGAGCCCGTGCTCAGGCGTTTCTCAACAGACGCCGCGAGTAATTCCGGGGCTTTGCGTCTGTGGCAAACACACTGTTTCGGGAGTAACACCACATGCAGCGACCCAGCGGGGCCAGCAACGGATCTCACGATGAAGTCCCCATCTTTCTGTCGAGTCTGCAGTACCAGCGACTGGAACTGCTGACGAAAATCTTTCGGGATCTCGACAAATTACCCCAAACGACTGAGTGTTCTCGCTGCTCAAAACCCACCGGTTCCGTGCGAGTGATCAGCCTGACGAATGACAGCTTCCATGTGCAGCTTCCGGTCGCAGTGTGCAGGGCTTGTTCGCGGCGTTTGAATGTATTCAGCGACAGCCACAACCTCGTGCCGCACCTTCGCTGGATTCTGCCAGTCTGCACACTTCTACTGCTGAGTCTGCCGCACTTCCTGCCTGCGGCGATTCTCCTGTGTGTCTCAATTCTGTTCTTCCCCGTCTCTCGTTTCATCACGATGTTTGTTCGGCAGCGCGGGCAGCGGCGAATCGACGAGTTCTGCGTTCAATTACCAACCTTGGCCGAACTCCGGTCTCTGGAGCCGGACCTGATTCCGGCAATACCGGCAGATCATCCGCTGATCCCGATCGCCGAATTTCACAGCACGCCGTGGTTCTTTCGGGGTGTCTTTGATCTGGAGAGCAACGTGTGTCTCAGTACCCGGCGAGACCTCGCTCGCACTGGGGTCGCGCCGGACATCATCAGCCTGCTGATCAATGCAATCACCGCCGAAGTTCGCAGTGCACTGCGCGATCGATCAGTTCAGGAAACCGCGGCTGTTCAGGTTGATGTCGTACTTCTGCCCAGACGCCGTCGCGTGTTCGATCTGCAGATCACCGGCAGTGATGAACAGGCCATCGCCGACCGACTTCTGCCCGCACTGAAACAGTTGCCCGCTGTCGGAGTCCGTTGGCCTTTTGTCTTTTGTGTTCGACTCTGTCGCCAGCAGGGGCTCAGTTACCTCGCTGCCATTGCGTCGCCGTTCCCCAACTGGAAGAATCGGCCTCTGCATGGGGCCTCGCTTTCATGGTCTGAGGTGGCCGTTCGGATGTTTGGGGTTCACACCCCCGATGACACCGTAACTCTGACCATCGATGACTGTGTCGCATGGCAACAGAAGGGCGACGCCAGTGATGCGATGGCTCTGACATTTTCTCAGCTGCTGCGAGATGCAAACAGCGTCGAGGATGCTATCACTGTCATCGAGAATCAATTGAAGAAATCGCCGGATAACCCTGTTCTATATTCGAAAAAGGGCGAATTGCTCAGCCGACTCGGCCAAACGGAGCGAGCTGCGGCCCTGTGCCAGCAGGTTGTTGGCCGGTTTCCATCCTATTCCCCGGCATGGGTGATGCTCGCGGCTCTCCAGTTTCGCCTCGGGATCCCGACACACGCATGGAAAACACTCCGCAGAGCCCCTGCGGGAGCGGCGTCGGCAGACGACTGGGTCCGAATGGCGAAACACGCTTTGCTGGTACAGGACTCCGTCACAGCTTTTGCCTGCCTCAGTACCGCCATGCTGAAGGACCTGAGCCTGGCTCGGGCGTGGCTGATTCGAGCCGATTTGCTGCAGGATTCGGGGCAGGCTTCTCGAGCACTTAGTGATCTGCAGTACGCAGAGACCTGTTGCGACGAGAAACTGGCCCCGGAGGTTATTCGGAAAAAAATCAACGTGCTGGTGGCGCTCAGGCAGTATGAAAATGCTGTCCGTGTCGCGACGGAGGGGCTCAGGCGGTTCCCCAAAAATCCCCTGTTGCTGATGGGCCGGGCAGATGCACTTTTGATCGCGGGCAAATCCGAATTGGCCCTTGTGGACAGTTGCAATGTACTCCGTCTCGTCCCGAATTTTTTTCCTGCTCTTATGTTGCGCTGCCTCATCCATCAGTCAGCCGGCAATCACCCTGCTGCGCTCGCAGATGCCGAAGCAGCCATCGCAGCCGGTTGCCCATTGGCCGCAGGGCTGTACCTCCGCGGCCAATCACGAATTCATCTCGCTCAACCTCAGGAAGCTCTGCCTGATGTTCTGCAGGCCGTCCAGTTGGACCCTGCCTCAGTCGACTACAGATACTCGCTGGCCGTGACATGGAGCCTCCTGCAGAACCTCAACGCAGCGATTGCTGAGCTTGATCTGGTGCTGACCATCGACAGCCACCTGACTGCGGCCCGATTGCTGCGGGGGCTGTTGCACATCAATCAGAATGCACTGGACAAGGCCGCAGATGACCTTGACCACGTATTGCAGCAACCTGGGTTTTTCGGCCTTGCTTTCTTTGGTCGAGCCCTTGTGCACCGACTCCGCGGTGAGTACGAACTTGCGCTCCAGCTTCTGAATCAGGCCCTGCTGATGGACCCCACGGACGCAGACTGCCTCAGAGAACGAGCCATTCTGGCCGCCATCCGCAGCGAAATGACCGCTGCAGAACAGGACATCAACGAATCTCTGCTGTGGAAACCTGATGACCTCAGGGCCCTGCTCATCAGAGCCTCGCTCAGGCTGGCCGGTGGACGCATCGATGCTGCGGCCCGGGACCTGCAGCAGATCCGCAGGGGCAGCCCCGATCCAAAGATCGCGGAAAATGTCGAGATCGGTCTGGAAATCATCGAGCGTTTGCGGCGGGAGCGCGGCAATCAGTCGGAATCTTCGTGACTAGCCGTCGGTCCGCAGGCACCAAAGCCTGCAGATCGGGCTTCACTTCTTACGCAGCGTCACCAGCCACGACAACAAGTCAGACATCTCCTGCCCCGTCAACTGGGCCGCCAGACCCGACGGCATCAGGCTCTTCACCTCCACCCGACGCTCCTCAATCTCAGCAGGCTTCAATTGCACACGCTCCCCCTGAGCCGTCAGCATCTCCAGATCACCAGAGTCCTCCCGCAGTACCACACCGGTGACGATTGTCCCGGCCGTGGTGACTAACACCTGAGTCTTCCAGCGGTCAGCGATTTCGCGATCCGGATCCGTAATCGATTCAAACAAACGCTCTGCGCCCGCAGCCCGACCGATACCACTCAGATCCGGACCACCCGGACCGCCAACACCGTCGGCCTGATGACATTTCGAACACTGCAGACGCCGCTGATCAAAAAACAGAGCTCGACCGCGTTCCGGATCTCCGCTCAGCCTCGCTACATCCGCATAAATTGCCCCTGGCCCCAGCCGCCGGACCCTCAGCTCACTGGGCAGAAAACCCTCAAACAGACTGCTGACAACGGCGTTCTGACTGCGTGCCAATGGCGTGGCCACCGCCGTCACACTCTGGGAAATGGCCGCCGTGGTTTGTTGTTTTTCCGCAGCCGCCTGACTTCGCCAAAGCTGCTCTGCCACCGATAACGCCCCCTCTGTCGTGATCTGAGCCACATCGGTCCGATCAAACTGACTCAAATCCAACAGACCCTGACCTGCTGCAATCGCTTCACCCTCTGTACCACGGATCCAGCGTGCCAGCAGATCTGCACCCGCAAAATCGACTTCCCGCGATCCAATGTGCGGCATTCGTCCGACAGACCCGGAACCGACTCGATACAGCAGCACACTGCGCTGCGGATTACCACGCACCAGCACCCCCGGCTGCTCAATCCCAAACCCGCCCTTCTCTGGAACCCTGCCCCACGCCTGCATGTCGGATTCCGAGTCCCACATCCGCAGCGAAAGCGACAGCCCCGTGCCCGCATTCGGCTGGTGACAGTGAGCACAGTTCGCATGCAGCCACGATCGAGCCTGCTGCTCCAGACTTCCCTGTCCGACTGCAACCAGCGATTGACGCACACAACTCAGCGGATCCGCTGGTTCACCAGCCCCCGTCCGCGTCTGAATATAGCCCCCCCGCACCAGACGCAGCCATTCTGATTCAGCTTCACCGATCGACCCCGCCGTATGCAGCTGCTCCGGCTGAAGTGCCAGCGTCGTCTCGGCCCACGGATTGTGACACTGCAGGCATTCCGTGCGACTGTGAATTCGCCATGACACCCCACCAGCCACCGGCAATGTCAATTGCTGACCCTCCGCTGGAGCAAGTTCGGCATCCGTCTGCTGCTCATTCCAGACATAACTGTACGCTCGCCACTGGCGACCATCGAAATGCAGCACCTGAGTCTCAATGCGGTGGTCTGCAAGGCTGACAGTCTTTGCCAGCACCGCGCCGGCCGGATAATGCAGCCGACTGTTGAACATCGCCACGCTTTCCAGCGGACGAGGACTGTCATAAACCGTCACACTGGACATCTCAGGTAAACCCACGGCATGCTGGCTGACTGCCGCGTCCTGCCACATTGGCCACGCCACCCGGAAGGCTTGCACACCGGCAGACCACTGATGCGTGGCCGTGTCCTGAAACAATCCCGTTTCCGACAAACGCCGCGGAAAGTCCCTCGCCGCCAGTCGCTCCGCCTCAAGGTCTGCATTCGGCACGAGGCGATACAAGCTGGTCTCTGACTGATGGCTGACCACCAGCGGTTCGCCAGCACTGTCCGGCACCAACGCAATCACTCGCACCGGTCCGGAAGCCACCCGCTGGTACTGGTCTGTGTCCGGAGGTAACGACCAGATCTGACCGCTGATCCAGTCGCCGAACAGATACTGCCCCGTCAGCCACGGCAGGCGCTGGCCACGGTAAACGTAACCACCAGTCACCGAAGCCGCTTCGGCATGCGGCAGCACAGCCCGTGGGGGCAGAATCGGAGTCGGGCCGACGGCGGCGTCCGGTTGTATCAGTTCATGCCCCTCTCGTACGCTCCAACCATAATTGCCACCACTCACAACCTGATGGATCAGTTCCCACTTCTCCCAGCCCACATCTCCCGTATGAACCGCGCCTGTTGCCGGATCAACTGAAATCCGCCACGGATTGCGAAATCCATACGCCCAGACTTCAGGCCGAGCCCCAGCCAGATCCACAAACGGATTGTCTGCAGGGATTCGATAAGGCTGCTGCGAGTTGGCACCGCGTACGTCAATCCGCAGGATTGAACTCAGCAGATCCGTGATGTCCTGACCCGTCCGGAGCTGGTCCGGAGGACTGGGTGCTGTGGCATCACCTGTGGATATCAGCAGACAACCAGATGGGTCAAACGCGAGGTCACAGCCATTGTGACCACCGGATAACCACGTCAGAATCGGCAGTTCAGACTGAGCATCCAGTCGCGGCGGATTTGTCTCCGTGACGTAAAATCGCGAGATTCGGCTGCCGTCCGGTAAAGTTCCCTCGGTGCGGCCATTCAGAATCAGACACACATAGACAAAACGATTCTTCGCAAAGTCCGGGTCAAATACAAAGGAATAGGCCTCTTTGACACCGGTACTGCGGGACGCATCAAATGAGATGACTTCGGCAGGCAGATCGATCGCAAGGTCCGCCTGCTGCACCGATGGATCATCCGGGAAACTGTAGATTCGCCCCTTCAGTTCGCAGACAAAGTACCTGCGCAGATCCGGTTGCCAGCGCACCTGCATGGGATCGCGAAACTTCAGATTGCTGAAAGCCGGTACCAGTGAAAGCGGCAACGGTGACTCGGGAACGCCCTTGAACCGCGATGACACCCACGGTGCACGGGCCTCCGTCGTCGCCGTGCCACGCTCCTGGGCCACGAGTAACCCAGGTAACCAGCAGCACCATGCCACGGCCACCCGGCAGCCCAGAGCAAAGATCAGCGCCTGTCGCCGGTCCCCCGTCGCACACAACCTTCCGAATACTGCCCTCACCATGCCGCACGCTCCTGATGCCTGCCGGTCCGATTCCCCCACTGAACCACCCGGAATTCCGCCACCGCCACGGATTCCGGCCCCGAGTGATCAGTTGACTTCTGCCGCTGCCGCTGCAGCAGTTCCACTTCCCCAACCTGTGCCTGCAGCTCTTCCACAGATCGCGACCAAAGTTCCGGCTGAGAAGTCACGAACTGCCCACGGACTTCCTGCAGCGTCCGAATCCGCCCAACCACAACACCTTTCTCAATCCCCCTGCCTATAACCTGATGGACTGCCTGCGAAAACAATGCTTCAACACAGTAGGCATCTTCTTCACCGCTCTTAGCCACTGCCCGGCACTGAAAGCCCGCTGACACCATTCCAGATGCTTGCCGGCTGTTACCGAATACAGGGCAGTCATCATATCGATCAAAGCTTCCATCTGGGAATGGTTTTTTTGACAGCCCTGCAGAAGTTCGAAAATCGCCACCAACGACTCACAAACCAGCTCGAACTAACGGGCGACTGCAGCGCCATCACGCGAGCCCCCTCGGAGGGCAAGGCCACCGCCGAGCCGCCTACCTCGGGAGGGCGAGGCTCCTGCCGAGCCGGCCAACCTTGGGAGGGCGAGGCTCCTGCCGAGCCGGCCAACCTTGGGAGGACCATGCTCCTGCCATAGCAAAACGATTCTGACGATTCCGCGGAAAATACATGCCGCTGCCGGATTCGCCCTCAACCCCGCCCGGCGAAAATTCCATCGCATCAACGCCGATTTCGTCTCCGCCAATTGCTTCAGTCGCGTTTTTCAGCGAGTATTCCTGCACACACACCACAGCACCAGCCCCCTCGGCCTGTCATGTCACCACTCATCGAATTGGTCGGAATCACCAAGGACTACGGCGCATTCCGTGCGCTGTCTGATGTCCATCTGCAGATCCTTCCCGGCTGCACAGGACTGCTGGGACCCAACGGCGCCGGTAAAAGCACACTGATCAAGGTGCTGCTCGGGCTGGTTCATTGCACCGCCGGACACGGACATGTTCTTGGTATCCCACTCGGCACACACGCCACCGCGATTCGCAGTCAGGTCGGATACATGCCCGAGGATGACTGTTACATCCACGGTCTGTCCGGCATCGAAACCATGCAGCTTGCGGCTCGATTGACCGGCATGCAGTCCACCGAAGCGATTCGCCGCAGTCACGAAATCCTGGACTTCTGCGGCGCCGGACAGGAACGCTATCGGTCCGTCGAAACCTATTCCACCGGGATGCGCCAGAAACTGCGCTTTGCCATGGCCATCGTCCATGACCCGGCACTGCTGATTCTGGATGAACCCACCAGCGGGCTGGATCCTGAAGAACGAGTCGCCATGCTGAACCGAATCCGCATACTGACTCGCGATTTCGGAAAAACCGTGCTGCTGTGCACGCACATTCTGCCCGACGTCCAGTCCGTCTGCAGTCGCGTCGTCATACTGGCCGCCGGGCAGGTCCGGATCAGCGACTCTCTTGAACAGCTCTCCCGCCTGCCCAGCCCGGCTCTGTTCGTCCACTTTGCCGGCTCTGCTGAACGCTTCCACGCAGCTCTCCGTCAGTACAACCTCGCCAGTCACATCAGTGGCCCTCAACAAATGCAGATTGCCGGGACTGCTGAAGACCACAGCAACCTCATCTGGCAGGCCGCTGCAGTCTCGGACTGCACCATCCGCGGTCTGGTGCCGTCCCGCAATTCACTCGAACAGATCTTTCTTGACGCCGTTGGACAGGTGCAGCATGCCCATTCATGATCCCGGCTATCGCACGTGGCAGGGTCCTGTCGCTCCGCTCGCCACTCGCTGGATGGTGATCGCTGAAGTCGGGATTCGCCGCGCATGGCTCAGCTCATGGCTCAGACGAATGATGTTCTTCGCGTGGCTGCCCGCCTGCGTGATGGGCTTCATGGTTCTTCTGTACGAACAGACCAGTGCCAATGACCCCAGCGCCGGACGTACCATGCTGGGATTGTCCCGCATGCTGATTGATCCGCGTTCCGCCGCATCGTCCTCATTTACCGACGTTCGGACCGCACTTGAACGACGCGATCAGTCACCGGAAAGCGAAAGACACCTGTTCTGGTCAGCATTGCTGACGACTCTGTTTCGACGCTCACAGCCCTTTATTCTCATTCCCATGCTGGGCATCATTGTGCCACCGCTGATCTCCCAGGACTTCCGCTCACGCGCCTTTCTGCTGTATTTCTCCCGGCCCATCACGCGACTGCACTACATCCTCGGCAAAGCCGCCTGCGTGATGTTTTTTCTGGCCTCCGTCACGCTTGCGCCTGCGCTGCTGCTGTTTGCTGCGGCCGTACTGCTGTCACCCAGCCTGTCTGTTCTGGCCTCCACGTGGGACCTCAGCCTGCGGATCGTGGCCGCATCCCTCACCATCATGATTCCGTGCACCTGCCTGTCGCTGATGCTGTCCTCCCTCGCTTCCGAGTCCCGTTATGCGTCGTTTGCCTGGTTCGCAATCTGGATCTTCGGTGAGCTGGCATGGACCACCGCGTCACGCTCAGCCGCTGTCGGCAGTAACGTGGTGATCAGTTGTCTGTCACTGTTCCGCGTGTTCAGTGATGTGACCGCGTGGATTCTTGATCCACGACTGGTCATGGACGATATTCAGACACGGCTGGTGCTGCTGGCGGCACTTTCCGCTGTCTCGCTGGCTGTCCTGTTTCGCCGTGTTTCAGCACCCATGCAGATTTGAGGCGGCAACCATGAGCAGCATGATCTCACTGCAGCACGTCACACGCCTTTACGGGACCGTACTGGGTGTCAATGACATCAGCCTCGAACTGCCGCGCGGTGCCTACGGACTGCTCGGGCCCAACGGAGCCGGAAAAAGCACACTTCTCAACCTGCTCATCGGACAACTCAAGCCGACCCGCGGCCGTGTCGAAGTTCTTGGCATGCTGCCCCGCAATAACCCCGCTCTGATGCGCAGACTCGGATTCTGTCCCGGCTTCGAAGGAATGTATGCCAGCGTTTCAGGACTGGACTGGGTGACATTTCTGCTGCAGATGCAGGGACGCAGCGCGGCCACAGCACGTTCCCGGGCCATCGCATGCCTTGAACAGGTGGGAATGCACGACTCCATGCGACGTCCGATCGCCAGCTACTCCCGCGGGATGCGACAACGCACCAAGCTGGCTCAGGCCATCTCGCACGAACCCGAGCTGCTGATTCTTGATGAACCGTTCAGCGGACTGGATCCGATCGGCCGGGCACAGATGACCGACCTGCT
>CAITYU010000160.1 GCA_903896675.1 uncultured Planctomycetaceae bacterium | reverse complement strand
GTGCTGTGGTTCGCAGGGAATCGTCGCTCGGATACACTCGCTGGTGATTTCTCCCGAATCCAGCCTGTGCTGTGGTTCGCAGGGAATCGTCGCTCGGATACACTAAAATACGTTGCGAGCAAGAAAAAGCGATTGCTGTGGTTCGCAGGGAATCGTCGCTCGGATACACTCTGATATGGCTCCGAAGGCGGAACAGACTCGCTGTGGTTCGCAGGGAATCGTCGCTCGGATACACTAAAGGTCACATCCAAAGGCACGGTATATTAGCTGTGGTTCGCAGGGAATCGTCGCTCGGATACACTCGGCTCGCCGTAACTCACTGTGCATGCGTGAGTTGCGGCGGCTGCAACGCTAGAAAAGTTCAAGCTGGCGAGGTCTCTTCTCATTCTCTACTCGCGTTTTTCCATGATACACTTCCATCTTGCCGAACTGACGATCCGTAATCATCAATAGACGAACCTGCCCGTCAGGAGGCAGCTTTTGCGAAATCTGAGAACGCTGCGTGACCGCCGTCGCCTCAGACTCACAACATCGCGCATACACAGAATACTGCAGGCGACTGAAACCACTCTGCAGCAATAGTCGCCGGAAACGTGCGTACCGCCGACGGTCCGCCACATCGTCAACCGGTAAATCAAACATCGCCATCAGCCACATGACATTGTACCCCGAAATCTGCGGCTCTGTCCGCTGCATCCACAAATCCCTCCGGAAAAATTAACTCAACCCCAAATCCGCAAACCACAGACCGCAGGGATTGCGCTAAACGCTGCACCCCATCGAAAATTGTCCACGACTGATCCGCAACGTCGACTCGACCCAGCAACGCCTGCAACACCTGCTGACGCCCAGGGCCGCGCACATCAGGTTCCTGCTCCACAACGCGAGACAGTTGCAACACCGCCCGATCAACCACAGGACGATACGGCTCCATGAGATCGTCTGCCAGGCACCACGCGTTGTACTGGTTGCAATGGTGAATCCCCAGGGTCGGATGCAACCCCGCAGCACAAATCGCACGTGCCATCATCGCTCGCAATACCGCATAGCCATAATTCAACAGCCCGTTCAATCCTTCACTCCCCCGGTCGCGGCGAAACTCAGGCCCGAACAACGCCTTCCAATAACGCACCGCAGCCGTCGCTTCCACATTCGAACTGTCACCCGAGCGGACAGCGGAAATCAGTCGCGTCAGTCCAAAGTCGGTCCCGGTTTCGCGTACCAGCAACATGGCCTGCATGGCAATCTTCGCCTGCACCACAGCCTTCCAGAGCTGTTTCTGGCGCGGCTGGGACAACTCAACCTGCTGCCGAAAATACGCCGATTGGGTGCCGTGCCCGCCGAGGGGCAGCAGCATACCCACCGGCATTCGCTGCTGATTGCAGATCAGGAATATCCCCCCGTGCGCCAATAACTCACTGAGCACCGCCTGAGAATAGGACATCTGCGGCTGCGCTGCGATGATCACCGCCACATCCGACATCGGTATCAGCATGTCGGCAATCTCAGGCCGGTGAATCACCAACTGCCCGTGACGAATGCTGAGTCGCACTGCCGAGTGGCTGAATTCCAGAATGCGGTTGCGCATAGGTGATAGACCTGAAGCATCGCGTGGCACAGACTTCGCACCGAACGCCCCAAGTCTGTGGCTGCCTGCCTGCTGTGTGCAAGTTCTGCCACAATCAATTCTGATTTCTGCCCGGACAAGTGTTGTTTCGGCGCGGTTATGACGCTTGTGTCTTAACGCCAGAGGCAGCTATTACCGCGAATAAACGACCTCTCCCGATGGCGAGATGTTGACCAGACGCAACCCTCGTTGCCGCAGGCTGTCAAGTGACGTAATGCGATTCCACGTGTTGCGATCCGTCCCCTCTACTCCCTGCTGGTGGTGGCATGACAGTTGCAACTCTGTCGCGGAGAGTTTCTGCACCCTGTATATCTGCCGTATCCCCCCCTCACCGTCCAGTTCGATGAGGTCGTTTTTCCTTAGTGTGGCAACAAGCTGCAGACTCTCGCCCGGCTTCAGCTTGAAAGGCGGCGATTCAGCATTTCGGATCTCCTCCTCCGTCCGGGGAATCAGAATTTTTTCGCTGATTGGCGGCTGGACAGCCACTTCCACCCGCCGGCGATCATCCGCCTTATATCCGCTCCGTGCGTCAATCAGCCTTTGATGCGCCTCAAAGCGGGAAATCACTTCATGTGCCCACCGCACCGTCTTACCGTCGGCCGACGTAATTGCGTAGATCATGGACGCAAAGTTGGCATCCTTACCACCTGTGACTTGACGGAGAGTGACACCGCCGCCGATGGTCCTCGCGTTGACCGTTGTCCTGATGCGAACACTGAAGATCATACTGCCACCCTGTGCCTCATTCTGCTTCGCTGCCTTGCTGGAGGGAAGCAGACGCGGAAAGCGGTCAATGTCCGCGCGATTGCTCCAAAGTTTCTTCGGATCCGTACCTGCAGCCGAAGTTGCGGCAGCCACGAGCTCTTGATACTTTCGCTGCACTGCCGCTCGAACAGCCGGATCGACAATCGCGTCTCCTTCAATGTCCTTCTTCGTCAGACTGTCCAGATTCTTGCGAACGCGATACTCGGTTGCCCGCGACTTGCTCGATTTGACCCGTTTGCCCACAGACTTTGCATCTGCTGGCGCCGGTAATGGTTTCGAGTAATAAGTTTCCGCGTGCAGCCCGCCGGAGATCGTCCGATTCGGCCGATGCGACACGATGATACCCTGCACCGTTTGTGCCGCGTCGGCATGAAATTCCGGCCACGGCAGCTCCTTTGAAAATTCTGACAGAAAAGCATTGAAACGTTGATCCGAACGCGACACCTGACCGGCCAGACTTGACAATCGCTGAATGACCTTCTGTGTTGACAACGCCACGCAAATGGCGTCCACAGCGTGTTGCCGATGATCCGCTCGTTCTTTGTAATCTCCGTCACTCAGAATTCGATCGAGCCCGAAACCTCGACGAATCAGCCACGTCAGACCACCTGTCGGCGTTACGATCCGCTGTTGCCTGTTGCCGTCGTTCCGCCCCCCGTACAATACCTGCAGGAATTCCGCTGCCAGTCGGCTGTTGTATCGAGTGTCGTTCAACTGTCGACTGACAAAGTCTTCCGGTACTGATTCTGCCTGAAATCTGCGCAGTTTCGATTCTGCATAGGGTCCCTTGAAATGGCGCACTCGCGTCAGCACTTCGGCCAGGTCCGCTCCGTCAAGCACTTCACTTGGCAGCCGATTGCGTTTCCGGGCACGGTTGAAGTCGGGGTCGCACAGGGTTTTGTTCCCGAACGAATCATCCAGGTACTGCCGCGGATAAATATGCTCGACGTCAAAGTTCTTCAGTGCGGCAGCAGAAATGTGCCGCCCTGTATAGGGGCATTGCCAGTTGCACTCCTCAGCCAGCAGCCACTTTTCAACGTCCGCTCGACTGGGATTCGCGTACCCCAACTGCCTGACGATTTCCAGCTTCGCCTTGTCACGCTGGCGACGATTTTCCTCATTCTGTTTCCACAGTTTTGTGCGTTCCTGACGCGACCGCTTCAGGTCTCTGGCCAACTCCACGTGAATTGAGTCGGGCTTGCCGAAACGCCCGATTATGGAATTCACCACCCGCCGTACCTCCGTCAAAGCCCGGATGACAGCAGGATTGTTGATTTGCCGGTTCCACAACGTGACCGGTGGCAGGCTATCGGCGGGCGTCGTAGCCTTGAATGAATCCGGGTACTCCGCCTGTCGAGCTGCCGCATAGGTTTCACCTGCCCTGAGCCTCGGCAGCAGTTTTCGGATAGCACAACGTGACAGTGATGCATGCTGGTCTTCGAGGTGGATTCCGGCCAACTGCTGCGCGACAGAGCCGGAAAAAGCGAAGTGTTTCTGCAACCACACAGCCAGCATTGCAGGATCCGAGGCATGTACGATCTGCAGAATCAGCTTCTCCTGCTGCTGCTCTGCCAGATCGTCCCATTCATCACCCAGCACAGCGCGAATCCTGGCATTCGTCCTGTGCCCGATCAGCCGAATGTCGTCTTCCTCTGATTCCTCTGGCGACCGCAAGGAGAACTGTGTGTTTTTCGCCAGGCCGAGCAGGCTGATTACTGACGGCGCCGCCGATTTTCCGCGAGTAGCGCGGGTCCGCAGCTTCAGATCGCCGTCGCGCATCAGATGATCGTAAAGAACCTGACGCTGTCCCGGCATCAGCGGGTGCGATGATCCGTCCTCTTCTAGGATCATCAGATGATTCAGGCTTTGCAGCAGCCGAAACTCCTGAAACTCAGGCAAAGCCATCAGGCAGCGACGCCGGCCACCACGCCGGTTGCGGTCATTGGGCGTTTTTTCGAGAGTGCAGCCTCCCACACGACCGCTTTGCGACTTCAACGGTCTTTGCCTGAACAGAACCTTTTCCAAAAGTGCCCATGTTTCGTTGTCAAGCGGTCCTCCGTTTGCCACCTGAAACCGGCGAATTGCCTCAAACTCCTGCAGGTACATTTGTCGCGAAGTGTAGTGACCACGGACTCGTCCTCGCCGTGACGACTCTCGGGATTCTGAGCGTATCGCAAAATGACCATCGGCAAAGCGAAACTCGTCGACTACAGTCTGGGCCAGCGAACGCAGTGATGAGGGATCATCCGGATCACGCCGGCGGGCTTCGTCCAGCAGACTGATGCCTCCACTGACCGCACCCTGCTGCTCGGCGTCCGCCTCGGGAGTGCGACGATTTGCTTTGTAACCGCGTCGCTGCCCCAGATGATAGAGTGCCCTGCCCAGCTCAAAGGGTTCCAGTGAACGTTCAGCCGCTGCAGATCGCAGCAGGTACGGCAGTTTCTGGTGTGAGTCGAGGTCACCGACTTGGCACCACCGCGCAGTCAGTTCCCGGTCCAGTGTCTTTAACACGGCATCGCGACCGGCGGCGGAAGTATCTGCGGCCGCTGGCAGCAGCCCGCAGCGCTGCAGCAAACGGAACAGACGATGTTTGCGGTACTGTCGTCGCCACGTCTGACGCCGCTGCTGCCGCGCAAGGCGACGCGCGACGGCCCGCGATCCATCCTTGCCCTGTTCAATCGAACCTTCGACGCCCGCTTCGAAGATCCGCACACCGGCTCCCAGCAAGCCGCTGGGACGCTCACCACCGCCTTCCTCATCTTCTATTCGAAGTGCCGCCCATCCGACCGAATTGGCGCCGATATCCAACCCCAGTCGATATCGGATGGGTGTAGAATCCGGTTGTGTAGCGTTGAGCGTCATCAAAAGCCCTGCCCGTAGGTGTTTACTGAAAGATACCCGAAAGCATCATCAAGTGACTTGCACAGGAAATCAAGTGACGCTAGGATGTATTTCAGTGTATCCGAGCGACGATTGCCTCCTATCACAGTAAGTGAAGAGACTTTCTTCGCGCGCAGTTCAATCTGCTTGCCGATCTTTCGAGGTCGGCTTTTTTTATGCGCGGTCCGTGCGCGTTGATTCAGCCAAATCCGGACAGAATTGTCCTGTTATTTCCGGCGGAAACTGGCGAAGATTCCCGGTTTTTGCACTACCGATTCTCTGAAATCGTGTTTTTTTCCCTGGGAACCTCGCACGCCGTTCGTGGTCCTGCGTAGACTACACGCAAAGATTTCCTGCACACCTGCCGGCCAGTCTGGCCCGGGGTGATGGCAGATTGTTCAACCAGCCCTGTTTCTGTGATCTGGAGAATCCCCATGACGGTCATTCTGACGGAAAAAGCAGCGATTGAAATCAAGCGAGTCATCTCTGAGCAGAATCGCCCGGAACTGAAGTACGTGCGTGTTGGTGTCGTGGGCGGGGGCTGCAGCGGCTTCCAGTATTCATTCGACTTCACAAACACCTACGATGCGGCTCAGGACGTGTTCGAAGAGCACCACGGCGTGGGGGTTGTGGTGGACAAGAAGAGTGATCTGTATCTGGACGGCACCGAGATTGATTTCTACACGGATCTGTCCCGTCGCGGGTTCACTTTCAAGAACCCGAATGCCGTGAAGTCCTGCGGCTGCGGCAGCAGCTTCTCGGCCTGATCCCCGATCCTGCCGGCGGCACTTCAACGACCTCGTTTTTTAAGGCGCTGCGGCGGGCAGGCATGACGCGGGGGACAAAAGTCGAATGGGAGTGTGAGACGGACTTCCTTTGGTGGAGAAACGCCGTGTTTTGGGGATGGAGGGGGGCGTAACTTGCCCGGGCTAAAGCCCAAGCTACGGTTTTTGTCCTCGGCATCATTCCTGCTCGGCCCCATCCCCCCCGAAAAACACCGGGGATTTCAAGGATGACAAGAAGTTGCCCAGGCTGAAGCCAGGCTACGGTGTTGTCCTCGATGTCTGCCTCAGCATTGATCAGGCTGCATGCCGGACTTTTGTGGCAGGCATGACCATTTCAACATCTGGCAGCCGTGGGTTCCCGTGCGGAACCTGCGGCTGTCTGCATTTGTGCCCGGCACAAGCTCAATAGTATACTCACGGGACAAAACCCCGATACCGCTTGCATTCCCAACATTCCTGACGGAAGACAGACCGCCATGATCGCCGACCAGATTGCTCCGCCCCAGCGAACTCTGATGGGCCCCGGACCCAGCGAAATTCATCCCAGCGTCCTCGCCGCCATGGCTGCTCCGACCGTCGGACACCTCGACCCCTACTTCCTGAAGATCATGGATGAGCTGCAGTCGATGCTGCGGCAGGTGTTTCAGACCACAAATCAGATGACGATGGCCATCAGTGGCACGGGCAGTGCCGGGATGGAAACCTGTGTGGCCAATCTGATTGAACCGGGCGATCGGATGGTGGCCTGCATCAACGGAGTGTTTGGCGGGCGGATGGCGGAAGTGGCCGAGCGTTTGGGTGCCGAGGTGACTCGGATTGAACGCCCGTTTGGCCAGGTGTTTACTCCGGAAGAGCTCCGTGATGTTGTTCAGCGCGTGCGGCCGAAGGCTGTCGGCATTGTGCATGCGGAAACCAGTACCGGTGCATGGCAGCCACTGGACGAAATTGCTCAGATTGTGCATGACAGCGGAGCGCTGCTGATCGTTGACTGCGTGACATCCCTCGCAGGTGCTCCGGTGGAAATTGACCGTCTGGGCATTGATGCGGCCTACAGTGGTTCCCAGAAATGTCTCAGTTGTCCTCCGGGACTGGCGCCTGTGACGTTCGGGCCACGTGCGCTGGAGGCCATGGACCGTCGCAGTCGTCGGGTTTCCAGCTGGTATCTGGACATTGGATTGCTGCGAAACTACTGGGGCAGCAACCGAGCCTACCACCACACGGCTCCGATCAACATGAACTATGCTCTGCATCAGGCACTGCGGCTGGTGCTGGAAGAAGGTCTGCCGGCTCGATTTGCGCGTCACCTGCTGCACCATCGAGCCTTGAAGGCCGGCTTGCAGGCGATGGGGATTCAGTATTCCGGTGACCCGCAGCACTGTCTGCCCATGCTGAACTCGGTGTTGATTCCTGAGGGAGTGGACGACGTGGCAGTCCGTTCGCAGCTGCTGAATGAGTTCGGCATTGAGGTTGGGGGTGGACTGGGGCCGATGAAGGGCAAGGTTTGGCGAATTGGTTTGATGGGTGAGACGGCGAAGCAGGCAAATGTTCTCAGGATTCTGGGTGCGTTGGAACAATGCCTCGCGCGGCAGGGATATCATTCGCCAGCCGATGCCGGGATCGCTGCTGCCAACGAGATTTATTAGTTGTCAGTTATCAGTGCTCAGTTATCAGTTCTCAGTTATCAGTTATCAGTTATCAGTTATCAGTGCTCAGTGCTCAGTGCTCAGTTCTCAGTTCTCAGGGTTCAGTGTTCGGTGCTCAGTGTTCGGTGCTCGGTGGTTGGCTTGGAGACTCGCGGGGGTGGAGTGAAGAGGCTTAGGGGTGCCGTACGTTTTCCAGCGGTTGCTAACCACGGACCACGGACCACGCACCACGCACCACGCACCACGCACCACAGGCTACTGGCTACTGACTACTGACCACTGACCACTGACCACTGGCCACTTTTTGAATTTGACGGAGCCTCGTATGGTGCGGCTGCTGTTGTGTGTTGTGCTGTTGGCGATTGTTGCGGGCTGTGAGTCGGGTGGTCGTGGTGTTGGCGAGGGTGCCAGTCAGGAGCTGTCGCGTGAGGGATCAGCACCGGTGACTTTTCTGGATCGCGAATCGCTGCGTTCCGGAGTGGGTCCGGTGGACAAGGATGTGTCGTCTGAGTTTTCAGAGACAGCGTCGGGGCTGAAGTATCGCATTCTGCGGCAGTCTGACGGTCGCAAGCCGACGGCCAGCAATACGGTTGAGGTGCATTACCGGGGCTGGCTGGACAGTGGTCGGCAGTTTGACAGTTCTTATGACCGGGGTGAGACGGAGTCGTTTGGTCTGAGTTCCGTGGTTCCCGGCTGGACTGAGGGTTTGCAGCTGGTGGGGGTGGGCGGGATGATTGAGTTGTGGATACCGTCTGAGCTGGGGTACGGCAGTCGCGGTTCGCCAGGTTCCATTCCTCCGAATGCCACCCTGCATTTCGTGGTCGAGCTGATCAAGGTTCAGTAGTCACTGTTTTCTTCCGAGTTTCCATGTCGATTCAGCAAAATTCCCGACTGCGGATTGTTCTGGCCTCGTCCGAGGCGGTGCCGTTTTCGAAGACCGGTGGTTTGGCCGATGTGGCCGGCGCGCTGACCGGGGCTCTGTCGCATGCCGGTCATGAAGTCACGCTGATCATCCCCGATTACACCCCCTTGCGGCAGGGTAAAGCGGGCGTGCCGGAGGTGCATGATACCGGACTGCAGTTTACGATTGATATGAATGGCCGACCGATGACAGGGTCGGTGCACTGGGCGCTGTATCCGCAGACTGATGCCAGAGTGCTGCTGGTGAAGCAGCCTGTTTACTTTGACCGCGGGCAGCCGTATGGTGATGTTGCCGGTGCCTATGGTGACAACAGCGAGCGGTTTTGTTTTTTCAGCCGGGCGGTGCCTGAGATCTGTCGGCGGATGGTGTTGCGTCCGGACATTCTGCACTGCAATGACTGGCAGACCGGGCTGATTCCGGCGCTCCTGAATACTCATTACGCGAAGCTGGGCGGTTTCGAGCGGACGGCGTCGGTGATGACCATTCACAACATGGCTTATCAGGGTGCCTTCGGGAAGTCTGACATGCCGCTGACCGGGATGCACCCGGGTTTTTACAACCCCAGTCATATGGAAGCCTGGGGCCATCTGAATCTGCTGAAGACGGGGCTGGCATTTGCCGACCAGCTGACGACGGTCAGTCCCACGTATGCGAGTGAAATCTGTACTCAGGAGGGCGGCTGCGGTCTGGACGGGCTGTTGCGCTGGCGGAAGTCGGCGCTGACGGGAATTCTGAACGGAATTGATACGCATGTCTGGAATCCGGCGACTGATCCCGTCCTGCAGGCGGGCTTTTCGGTGGACAACTGGCAGGACGGCAAGGCTCGCTGCAAGGCTCATCTGCAGCAGCGTCTGGGTTTGGCGGACAATCCGGCAGCCCCGCTGTTCGCCATGGTGTCACGGCTGGTGGATCAGAAGGGGCTGGATCTGATTGCTGCCATTGCCGGCAGCCTGCTGGCTCGACAGGTGCAGCTGGTCTTTCTGGGAACCGGTGACCGGTATTATGAGCATCTGCTGCAGGAAACAGCGCAGCGTTATCCGGGTCAGGTGAGCGTGACGATCGGATTTGACGAATCGCTGGCGCATCAGATTGAAGCGGGTGCGGATCTGTTTCTGATGCCCAGTCGATTTGAACCCTGCGGACTGAATCAGATGTACAGCCAGCGTTATGGAACAGTGCCGATCGTTCGCCAGGTGGGCGGGCTGGCAGATTCTGTCATCCATTACGACGGGACTGCGGACAGCCTGAAAACGGCGACAGGTTTTGTCTTTGCGAATTACTCCGCAGCGGGGTTGTCTGCAGCCGTGGATCAGGCACTGACTGCGTGGCAGGATTCGACGGTCTGGAATCGTCTGGTGCAGAACGGGATGCGGTGTGACTGGTCCTGGGACAGGTCTGCCGGGAAGTATGTCGAGGTGTACCGCAGGGCACTGGGTCAGGTGCTGCAGCGTCGAGCGGAAAACCGTCTGTAGGCGTTCAGAAGGCCGGTCGTCTGGCCGGATTGATGCGGATGCCGGATTCCGTCCCGCAACCGCCGGCAGTGGGCAGCAGTTTTCCCGGACTGCACAGTCCTTCCGGATTGAAAACCGTGCGGACATCGTTCATGACTTCCAGATCGGTCGCGGTGAACAGCTTTGACATGAAGCTGATTTTTTCCACACCGATCCCGTGTTCACCCGTCACGCTGCCACCCAGTTCGATGCAGCGATTCAGGATGTCTTCGCTGGCCAGCATGACTCGCTGAATCTGTTCGGCGTCCCGTTCGTCAAACAGCAGAATGGGATGAATGTTGCCGTCACCGGCATGGAACACGTTCACGATCTGAATGTTGTGTTTGCGTTCGGTCTGCTGGATGAATTCGAGGATTTC